>JASHOE010000136.1 GCA_030041275.1 Streptosporangiaceae bacterium | reverse complement strand
TGCGAACGGCAATGCGAACATGCTCTTCCTCCGGGAGACCGACCGCGGGCGGTGCCGCGGCGCTGCGGTGCCGCGGTGCTAAGGCCCAGCCTCCGCCGGCCGCGTTTCAATGCCGTTGCAGCCGGGTTGTCCTATCACCGCTGCGAGCGGACGCGGCAGCTCATCCATGTCCGCGGCGCCGGCCAGGAGGCGCGCGTACCTGATCTTGCGGGTGGCGCCGCTGCCCAGGAACCGCCGCAGCTGGGCCCCGGTGTCCTGGCCGCGCCACTCGGGCTGCCGCTGCAGGCTGCGGAACGAGCCGAGATCTCCCTGCGACTCGATGAGGGCCTCGACCCGGGCGACGCCGATCGCACGGATCAGCTCGTCCTCGAGATCCTCGTCGCAGACGTAGAAGCCCAGGCACTCCATGGCGGCTCGCGTCCCGGCCGAGCCGATGCCCGCCCGGGCCAGCCCGCGCCGGACGACGTTCTCCTCGGCGCGGTCACACAAGCCCGCCAGCCTGACGCCAGCCCCGGCGGGGCCGAACTGCATCAGGTAGCGAGTCACGGCGTGCGCCCCGCCGATTGGCAAGACCACCACCCGGTCGGCAGCAAAGTCGCGGCCGCGGCAGGCGGCAAGCGTCTCGACTGCAATCTGATCGCTGATGCCCTCGACGAGCACGATGCTGCCTGCGGACGCCGCCTTCGCCAGTGCGCGGGCTGTCGCCTCGGTCGCAGCCGCCGGTCCGTGCACATAGCCGTCCAGTAGCCGGCTGGCAAGCTCGTGGCGCGTGGCGTAGTCCATCGATGTCGTTCTCGGCGGAGCGAGCGGATGATAGCCCCGGCGATCCCGCCGATCTCGCGGGTACACCAGCAATGTCTGGGCCGACGAGACGGACGCTCTATCGTCTCGTCGACGGGCGGCGGTCTATCGCGGCGACGATGATCGCTGCGAAGATCACGGAGAGGACGAATCCGAGCAGCAGCGAGTAGCGGTAGTGGAGCCCGAGGGCGTATCGGGCGACCAGTCCGCCGAGAAACGATCCGGCCAGCCCAACCAGCGCGGTCCGGATCATGCCGATCGGGTTCGGGCCAGGCACAAGCAGACGCCCCAGCCCGCCGATGATCAGTCCACCGATCGCCAGCCATACCAGCAGTAGGAGCATGTCTCCATGGTATGGCCCGCCCGAGCATGCGGCGCTCGGCTGCCGAGCCGGCGACGCGTGGTCATCCGGTCACGAGCCTGGCAGGAATGCACAGAACTCATTTTCTTCCGGATCAGAAAGCACATACCAGTAAATGTCGTCGTCTGGTTGCCGTAGTACGGTGGCCCCGGCTTCGACGAGCGGCGCGAGGTCTGGCGTCGTGACATCCCAGTGGATGCGATTCTTGCTGGTCTTCGACTCTGGCACCGGAACGAAGTCCATGGTGCGGATCGGCATGCCCGGCACGCCTTCAAGCGTGAACCAGCGCCCATTATCGGTGACGTGAACCCCGTAGACGTCGCCCCACCACGCTGCCTGCGCCTTCGGGTCCGCACTGTCCACCACCAGTCCGTGCAGTCGTTCGGACGGGACCTCGTCCCGCAGAAAAGCGCAGAACTCACCGCCCTCAGGATCGGCCATGACCGTCCAGTGACGATGCCGTGCCACGACCGTCGCGCCAAGCGCCTCCAGATCTGCTATCTGAGGCGCGTACACGTCGAGGTGCACCCGGTGCTTGCCGGTCTTGAGCTCGGGAACGGCGTTGACCCAGATCGTGTGCTGCGGCGTGGAGCCGGTCAGCAACCCATCGTTGTCCGCTTTCACCTCCCAGCTCCGGCCGAGCACCGCCGCCCAGAACGGGCCGAGCCGGGCCGGGTTGCCGGCATCCAAGCACAGGTCCTTGAATCGCGCGATTGCCATGGTGCTCCTGGGTCGGGACTGGCAGGCCGCCGCCTCAGCGCATTGACAGGGTGACACCGGTCGGAGGCAGTCCCGTTACGAGCTCGTGACGGTCTTGGCTAAGGCTTCCCCCCGAGCCCCGGCCTCGTCAAACTGTGAAGAGTGCAGGATTTCGACTTCGACGTACTGGTCATCGGTTCCGGGCCCGGTGGCCAGAAGGCGGCGATCGCCGCTGCCAAGCTCGACCGGCGTGTCGCCATCGTCGAGCGGCCGGAAATGCTCGGCGGTGTCTGCCTGAACACCGGCACGATCCCGTCGAAGACGCTGCGCGAAGCCGTGCTGTACCTAACCGGCCTGGATCAGCGCGAGTTGTACGGACAGAGCTACCGGCTCAAGGACGAGATCACCATCGGTGACCTGAGCACCAGGACCCGGCACGTGGTAAGCCGCGAGAGCGACGTCGTGCGCAGCCAGCTCAGTCGTAACCGGGTCGCGATCCTGACCGGGACTGCCCGGTTCCGGGATCCGACCGCAATCGAGATCGCCGATCCGTCGGGCCGCAGCCGCGACGTCAGCGCCGAGAAAGTCATCATTGCGACGGGCACCAAACCCGCCCGCCCGGCAAGCGTGGCCTTCGACGAACGCACGATCATCGACTCCGACGGGATCCTTCAGCTGGACCGAGTGCCGCGGTCGATGCTGGTGGCCGGAGCGGGCGTGATCGGGATCGAGTACGCCTCCATGTTTGCCGCTCTCGGCACCAAGGTGACGGTTGTCGAGCAACGTGAGCGCATGCTGGACTTCTGCGACATCGAAGTCGTCGAGGCACTCAAGTACCACCTGCGCGACCTAGCCGTGACGTTCCGGTTCGGCGAGACCGTATCGGCGGTCGAACGCCACCCCGACGGGGCGATGGCGCTGCTGGCGAGCGGGAAGCGGATTCCTGCCGAGACCGTCATGTACTCGGCCGGACGGCAGGGGATGACCGACGGCCTGAATCTCGACGCTGCCGGGCTGACCGCCGACGAGCGTGGCCGGATCAAGGTCGACGAGTGTTTCCAGACGACCGTGCCATCCATCTACGCTGTCGGCGACGTCATCGGCTTCCCGGCGCTCGCGGCTACCTCGATGGAACAGGGCCGGGTGGCGGCGCATCACGCGTGCGGCGAGCCGCTGCACGAGGTCAGCTCGCTGCAGCCGATCGGGATCTATAGCCTCCCCGAGATCAGCTTCATCGGCCAGACCGAGGATCAGCTGACCCGCGACTGCGTGCCGTTCGAGGTAGGCGTCTCCCGTTACCGCGAGCTTGCCCGCGGCCAGATCGTCGGTGACTCTTATGGCGTGCTCAAGCTGCTCGTCTCGCCCACCGATCGAACGCTGCTTGGCGTGCATGTCTTCGGCACCGGTGCCACCGAGCTCGTGCACATCGGCCAGGCCGTCATGGGCTGCGGTGGCACCATCGACTACCTGGTCAACGCCGTGTTCAACTATCCGACGCTGGCCGAGTCCTACAAGGTGGCCGCGCTCGACGCGACCAACAAGATGCGACAGGTCGAGCGCTTCTACGGCTAACTCGGCCGGCCGCCGCCGTCGTCGGGCCTGGAACCGGCTAGCCGCCGCAGCCGCAGGCGCCGCCGCAGCAGCCGCCTCCACCAGCTGGCCTCGTCTGGCCCGAGCTGGCGCGCCCGCCCACGGCGACAGCCGACAGCAGCTTAACCGTGTCGTCGTGACCCTGCGGGCAGGCTGCAGGCGCTCCGGACTCGCTCATAGGGCGGGTCCGCTCGAAGGTCTCGCCGCAGGCGCGGCAGCGGTATTCGTATCGCGGCACGAGGGCAGTTTATCCAGTCAGTCGCCGATCGGCGACGGCTCGGCGACTGAGATGGCCGGCACAGGCCCAGGCTCGGTGTAGAAGTATTGCTTGCCGCGCAGCAGAGAGATCAGCGCGCCGAGCACCGACATGGCGGCCGCGGCGCTGAACACGATGATCAGGCCCTGGTGGAACGGGCCAGCGATCAGGTGCGGGAAGAACTGCCGCCCGGTGAGGATCGCCGCGTTGTGCGGGGGTAGTTTCGACAGCGCTCCGCTCGGTGCCAGCATGCTCTTGACCGGGTTGTAGCCAAGCAGCGCGGAGAACAGTGTGCTGACCGGCGGCAGGCCCGCGACGTGCGCCGCGACCGCAGCGGGCACGCCCTGCGCCCGCAGGCCGCTGCTGAGCGTGCGGGGGAGGGTGGCTGCCAGCCCGGCGATCATGAGCGAGAAGAAGATCCCGATCGACAGGGACATCCCGGAGTTCTGGAACACCGACCGCATGCCGGACGCGGCGCCACGATGCCGGGCCGGCACGCTGCTCATGATCGAGGAGGTATTCGGCGAGGCGAACAGCCCAGAGCCGATCCCGTTGCAGAAGATCAGCGCGGCAAAGGCCGGATACGGGAAGTCGATCGGCAGCAGCATGAGGCCCGTGAAAGCGCCTGCCCCTATCAGCAGGCCGACTGTGGCGAAGATCCGCGACCCGTACCGGTCCGACAAGTAACCCGAGACCGGGCCGGCGATCAGGAACCCGGCGGTGAGGGGCAGCATGTAGATGCCTGCCCACAGCGGCGTCACGGTGAAGTCGTAGCCGTGCAGGGGCAGCCAGATCCCGGCCAGCCATATGACCAGCATGAACTGCAGGCCGCCGCGGGCAATCGACCCCATCAAGCTGGCGGCGTTGCCGGCCGCGAAGGCTCGGATCCTGAACAGGCCCATGCGGAACATCGGCTCGGCAATCTTCGTCTCGACGATGCCGAACGCGATCAGGACCGCGGCGCCGCCGAACAGCCCGGTGAGTACCAGCGGGCTGGTCCAGCCCGTCGCGTGGCCACCGTAGGGCTGAATGCCGTAGGTGATGGCTGCCAGCAGGCTGGTAGCACCGATCGCGAACAGGAGGTTGCCGGCCCAGTCGATCCTGGCGCGGTTCGTCGTGGCGATCTCCCGCAGGGTGCGGTAAGCCCAGACGGTGCCGAACACCCCTACCGGCACGTTGATCCAGAAGACGCTGCGCCAGTCCCACGCGGCCAGCAGCCCGCCCAGCAGCAGCCCGATGAACTGACCGGAGATCCCGACGACCTGGTTGATGCCGAGCGCCATGCCGCGCTGGTTGGCGGGGAAGGCATCGGTCAAGATCGCGGCCGAGTTCGAGATCAGCATCGCGCCGCCGAACGCCTGCGCCACTCGCCACAGGATGAGCCACAGCGCCCCGTGGCCGCCGCTGAACGGATCGAGCGACAGGGCGACCGAGGCGAGCGTGAACACGACGAAGCCCAGGTTGTAGATCTTTACCCGGCCGAACATGTCACCTAGCCGGCCGAGCGTGACCACGAGCACCGCCTGCACGAGCAGGTAGCCCATGATCATCCAGAGCAGGTACGTGATGTTGCCGGGCGCCAGCGGACTCAGGTGAATACCGCGGAAGATGGCGGGCATCGCGATGATCACGATGGAGCCGTCGATCGTCGCCATCACCATGCTGAGCGACGTGTTCGACAGCGCTATCCACTTGTACCGGTCGGAGATCTGCCCGTCTCGGTCTCTTAGCGTCGCGCCCACGGTCATCCAGCCTACCGCGAGAAGGTTGCTTGCTAGCAACTACCTACCTGGTAGAAGCCGCCGACCTGCGACAAAGCACGACGTCCTGCCTGTAGGTGACTAGTAGGTAGATTTGTCGCTGGCTGGCCCGCAGGCGACCGCAATCTGTCACGATCGCCACAGCCGCATGCCGGCGTGCGCGGCCGGCCCCTCCAACTGCGGAACGGACTGTCGATCGTGCACCAGGCCACCAAGCCCAGAGCCAGGCAGCGCCGGGCACCGCGGGTGATCGTGGTCAGCGCTCTGACGATCGCTGTGCTGGTCGCCGGCGTGGCCACGATCATGCGAGCCGTCGGGTCCTCCCGCCAGCAGCAGCCCGCCCGGCCCGCCGCGCTGGCTCGCCAGCCGGCCGCCGGGGTC
>JASHOE010000135.1 GCA_030041275.1 Streptosporangiaceae bacterium | reverse complement strand
CACGAACAACGAGTTTGGCTTCGACTACCTGCGCGACAACATGGCCTGGGGCCTCGAGGAGTGCGTCCAGCGCGGCCACGCCTTCGCCATCGTGGATGAGGTCGATTCGATCCTCATTGACGAAGCGCGGACGCCGCTGATCATCAGCGGCCCGGTCGACCAGAACAGCATCTGGTACCAGACCTTCGCCAGGATCGCGCCACGACTGCGCCGGGGCGAGGAAGGCGAGGGCGACTACGAGGTCGACGAGAAGAAGCGCACTGTCGGCATCACCGAGGCCGGGGTGCAGAAGGTCGAGGACGAGCTCGGCATCGACAACCTGTACGAGAGCATCAACACGCCGCTGATCAGCTTCCTCAACAACGCGATCAAGGCGAAGGAACTGTACCTCAAGGACAAGGACTACGTCGTGATGAACGGCGAGGTCCTCATCGTCGACGAGTTCACCGGCCGCATCCTGCACGGCCGCCGCTGGAGTGAGGGCATGCACCAGGCCGTCGAGGCCAAGGAGGGCGTGCCGATCAAGGACGAGAACCAGACCCTCGCGACGATCACGCTGCAGAACTACTTCCGGCTGTACGAGAAGCTGTCCGGGATGACCGGCACGGCAATGACTGAGGCCAACGAGTTCTGGTCGACCTACAAGCTCGGCGTGGTGCCGATCCCCACCAACATGCCGATGATCAGGGTCAACCAGCCGGACCTGGTGTACCAGACCGAGGAGTCTAAGTATGACGCCCTGGTCGAGGACATCGTGGAGCGGAACACCAAGGGCCAGCCCGTCCTGGTCGGCACCACGAGCGTGGAGAAGTCCGAGCGGGTGTCCCGGGCACTGAAGCGCCAGGGCGTGCCGCACGAGGTGCTGAATGCGAAGTACCACGAGCGGGAGGCGACGATCGTGGCCCAGGCGGGCCGCAAGGGTGCCGTCACCGTGGCCACCAACATGGCGGGCCGCGGTACCGACATCATGCTCGGTGGCAACCCGGAATTCCTGGCCGACTTGCAGCTGCACCAGCGCGGCCTGTCGCCGGTCGAGACCCCGGACGACTACGAGGCAGCGTGGCCGCAGGAGGTGGAGAAGTGCCGCAAGGCGGTGGCCGACGAGCACGAGGAAGTCGTGGCGGCTGGCGGCCTGTACGTGCTCGGCACCGAACGGCACGAGTCGCGGCGGATCGACAACCAGCTGCGCGGTCGTTCTGGCCGGCAGGGTGACCCCGGCGAGTCACGGTTCTACCTCTCGCTCGAGGACGAGCTCATGGTCAGGTTCAATGGCGACAAGATCGCCCACCTGATGCAGATGATGAAGACGCCACCGGACATGCCGCTGGAGTCCAAGCCCGTGAGCCGGGCGATCCGCTCGGCCCAGTCAAACGTCGAGGCGCTTAACTTCGAGATCCGCAAGGACGTCCTCAAGTACGACGACGTCATGAACCGGCAGCGCAAGGTCGTCTACGACGAGCGCCGCCAGGTGCTTGAGGGTGCGGACCTGCAGCCGCAGATCGACGGCATGATCGACAACGTCGTCGACGAGTATGTCGCCGGGGCTACCGCCGAGGGCTTCCCTGAGGAATGGGACCTGGACAAGCTCTGGCGTGCGCTGAAGACGCTCTACCCGGTCGCCTTCACGGTCGACGATCTGATCGAGGAGGCTGGCGGCGAAAAGGCCCACCTGACGCGCGAGCAGATCACTGAGGCGGTGAAGGAGGACGCGCACTCCGCGTACACGCGCCGGGAGCAGGAACTCACGCCGGAGATCATGCGCGACGTCGAGCGGCGCGTCGTGCTCTCGGTGCTCGACCGCAAGTGGCGAGAGCACCTCTACGAGATGGACTACCTGCGCGAGGGCATCTCGCTGCGCGGCTACGGTCAGCGCGATCCGCTGGTTGAGTACCAGCGCGAGGGCTACGACATGTTCACCACGATGATGGACGGCATCAAGGAGGAGTCGGTCGGCAGCCTGTTCAATCTGCAGGTCCAGGTCCAGCAAGACCCTGTCGTTGCCGAGAACGGTGCCGTCGGCCCGGCTATCAGTCTGGCTCCGGCGCAGGCAGCGCCAGTGCAGCAGCCCGCGCCACGCCAGCTCCAGCCGCAGCCAGCCGAGGCCGCCCCGCCGTCCGCCGGAGGCCAGACCGCAGCGCCACGCGGGGGAACCGGGACCGCGCCTCGCGGTGCCTCCCAGACCGGTCTGCAGCGCCCGGGCCGCCACTCCCGAACGACCCCGGCGCGCGACGACGGCGCGCTGCCGGCCGGGCTCGCGAAGGGGCTCAGCCGTCCGCAGCGCCAGGGGAACCTCAGTTACAGCGCGCCCAGCGACGACGCGTCGGGCCGAGCCCAGCACTCCAGCGTGCAGACCGGCGACGGTAGCTTCACGGGTGTCGGGCGAAACGCGCCGTGCCCGTGCGGCTCAGGCAAGAAGTTCAAGATGTGCCACGGCGACCCGCGTAACCGTTAATTCAGCAGGGAACGACGCGGCACCCGGCCGGCCGCCGCTCGAACCGGCCCGGTCGAGCGAACCGTTTGTGCCGTGTGAGGCGGTGTCTGGGGCAGCCCGCGGGCACGCCGCTCGAACCGGCCCGGTCGAGCGAACCGTTTGCGCCGTGTGCGGCGGTGTCTCGTCGTCGTACGAGACACCGGTGTCAGGCCGATTCGATGGCAGTACAGCACCAGCCGCGCCCGGCTTGCTCACGCTCGAGCCGCAAGGCGAGGACCCGGACGCGCGGACCAAAGCCGACGACGGCGGTGACCTCCAGCACGCCGCTGGCCGGAGCCGAGGTCATCACCCGGTGGACCAGCGGTCGCTCCCCGGTGGCGAGGCGCGGGCCGAGCTGCCGGATCTGGCGCCGGGTCTCTTCTGTGGTCCAGGCTGCGAGCTGGCGTGAGGGTCGCGATCCGGCCAGGGTCTCGGCCAGGATCTGGGCGAATTGACTGGGCCAGCGGGCCCGGCCGGGACTGCTGCTTGCCCGGGGCTGCGGCGCCTCATATCCCCGCGCGAGGTCGGCTGGCCGGCGGCCGTCGGCAGCTGGGCCGGGACCGCTGCTGGACTGGGGCAGCAGCCCCCCGTGTGCTCGCGCGACGTCGGCTGGCCGAAGGCCGTCGCCGCCAGGGCCGGGTGGCGGAACGGCGCTGCCGGTGATCACGGCCCCGTTCCGCTCCCAAAGGGGACGATCAGGATCGTCGTCATAGGGCGGGGCGGTCGCCGGCACGACCAGCGCGCGGATCGCGGTTGCCGGGCTTGCCGCCAGCTCAGGCCCGGGTTTCGATGGACTCTCCGACATGCATCCGAGTTGTACTCGGCCCGGCTGACATTCGGGACGCCGGAATGCGGTACGCGGCGATCGGGTTCAAGCTAACTAGTCACGAAGCGAAGTTCAGGAGAGTCACTGTGTCGTCACTGCCACCCCTGGTCGAGCCCGCCGCGGACCTGACGCTCGACGAGGTGAAGCGCTACTCACGCCACCTGATCATCCCGGAGGTCGGGATGACAGGGCAGAAGCGGCTGAAGAACTCCCGCGTCCTCGTCGTCGGCGCGGGCGGTCTCGGCTCGCCGGCCTTGCTCTACCTGGCCGCGGCGGGCGTGGGCACGCTGGGCGTCATTGACTTCGACACGGTCGACGAATCCAACCTGCAGCGGCAGGTCATCCACGGGCAGTCTGACATCGGTCGGCTCAAGGCCGAGTCGGCCAGGGACTCGATCGCCGAGATCAACCCCTTCGTGACCGTCCAGGTGCACACCGAGGCGCTGAGCAACGACAACGTCATGGAGGTTTTCTCCGGTTATGACCTAATCGTGGATGGAACGGACAACTTCGCCACCCGGTACATGGTCAACGACGCCTGCGTGCTGCTGGGCAAGCCGTACGTGTGGGGGTCGATCTTCCGGTTCGACGGCCAGGCCAGCGTGTTCTGGGCCGAGTACGGTCCGTGCTACCGCTGCCTGTACCCCGACCCGCCGCCGCCCGGCATGGTGCCCTCGTGTGCTGAGGGCGGCGTTCTCGGCGTGCTGTGCGCCTCGATCGGGTCCATTCAGGTCACCGAGGCCATCAAGCTGCTCACCGGGATCGGCGACAGCCTGGCTGGCCGGCTGATGATCTACGACGCGCTGGAGATGAGCTACCGGACCGTGCGCGTGCGCAAGGACCCGGAGTGCGCGATCTGCGGCAAGAACCCGACGATCACGAGCCTCATCGATTACGACGCGTTCTGCGGCGTCGTGTCCGAGGACGCCGCAGCCGCAGCCACGGGCTCGACGATCACCGCGACCGAGCTCAAGGAGATGCTGGACCGCAAGGACAACATCTTCCTGATCGACGTGCGGGAGCCTAACGAGTACGAGATCGTCTCGATCCCCGGCTCGACGCTGATCCCGAAGGACCAGTTCCTCACCGGGGCGGCGCTCGAACGGCTGCCCCAGGACAAGCGGATCGTGCTGCACTGCAAGAGCGGAGCCCGCAGTGCGGAGTGCCTGGCCGTCGTCAAGGACGCTGGCTTCGCCGATGCGGTGCACGTCGGCGGCGGCGTGCTGGCCTGGGTGAACCAGGTCGATCCCAGTTTGCCGACGTACTAACTCAGGCCGCATTCGCGGGTCAGCCCGGTCTGGCGAGCTGAGGCCGTAAAATCCCGGTGTGACGTCGCAGCCCGAGCCGCAGTGGAGCTGGCCGGGCAGTGCAGGCAGCAGTGAGCCCCCGATTGCGCGCGGTGGTGTGTCTGCCCCGGTGGCGCAGGCCCCCCGGTCCGGCCAGTCCGGACGAGGCGGCGCGCATGGCCGGCGGGTCGCCGTGTTCGTCCTGGTTCTCACGGTGGGGCTCGGTGGCCTCGCGGCAGCCGCCGTCGGCATCGCGCACCAGTTGCTGCCACGCCGGTTCACGGTGGCTCAGCAGCGTCAGATCACCAACTGGGAGATGGAGCGGCGCTGGCGCGCGCTAGAAGCCGGGAAGATCTTCCCGGTCACCGTCCCGTACACCGTGTCTGGTGCGGCGCTCAACGGGTCGGCCAGCCTGACGCTGCAGGCGCGGCGGCTGGGCATCAGCCCCGCGGAGGGCTGCAGCCAGGCGGTGAGCGCCGCGGCAGCGGAAGTGCTGGACCGCGGTGGTTGCGAAACCGTGCTCCGGGCTACGTACGTGGACTCGTCGGGCAGCATGGTGGCGACCATCGCGGTGGCCGTGCTGCCAGCCGGCGCGGCGTCGAAGAGCGTCGCCGCGGGCGTCAGCAGCACGACCGACGGCGCCGGGGGATGGGTGCAGACCTTCCCGGTCCCTGGCACGCCAGCCGCGGGTTTTGGCGACCAGGAGCGACAGCTATCCGACGTCGCGGCCGCCGGGCCTTACGTCATCCTGTCGACGGCAGGCTTCACCGACGATCGCCTGGATCAGGTGAAGGCGGATGATTACGTCCGCGCCGAGATGAACAGCCTGGCCACGGGTCTGGTGAAGTCCGCCCGGTTGGTACTGGGCCGGCAGCCCCCGCCGCCGGTGTGTCCAGGAGCACCCGGATGCTGACGCGCCGATGGCGGGCCCGCGCGGTCGTCACGACCGTCGCGGCGCTGGCGGCCGGGTGGACAGGTCTGCTGGCCCCCAGCCCAGCACGGGCCGACATCGCGCGGAGCGCCGAGCAGTGGGTGATCAGCGAGCTCAATCTGGCGCCGGCGTGGCAGCACACCGAGGGCAGCGGAGTCAAAGTCGCGGTCATCGACAGCGGCGTCGACCCGAACGTCTCTGACCTCGTCGGCAACGTGATCCCCGGGCCCGATTACAGCGGCGTCAGCACGCCGCCGTCGAATCCGAACTGGGGCGTGCACGGTACCTGGATGGCGTCCCTTATCGCCGGTCACGGTCATGACGGCGGTACCGCGGGCATACTCGGCGCCGCGCCGGAGTCGAAGGTGCTCTCGATCCGGGTTATCACCGACGCGGGCGACCCGAACTACGCGCGATACCAGGCCGAGCCGGCGGCGAAGGGCCAGAGCGAGCTGGCCGAGGCGATTACGTACGCCGTCGCCCAACACGCCGGCGTGATCAGCATGTCGCTCGGTTACAGCATGCAGAGCCTCGCCGTCCGGCAGGCGCTGCAGGACGCGTACGACCACAACGTCGTGGTCGTCGCGTCTGCGGGCAACTCGGGAGACCTCGCGGGGGCGAAGACCAGCGGTCAGGCGCCGTACTCGTTTCCCGCCGACTATCCGGGTGTGCTGGGGGTCGCCGCGGTCAACAGCGCCGGGCAGTGGCAGAACTTCTCGAGCGAGAACCTGTCGGTCCAGGTGGCCGCGCCGGGTTACAAGGTTCCGGCGCAGGGCAACGACGGGCAGTACTGGTACGTGAGCGGGACCAGCCCGGCGTGCGCACTGACCGCGGGGGTGGTGGCCTTGATCAAGTCTGCCTACCCGAAGCTGACCGACGCGCAGGTGATTTCCGCGATCACCAGCAGCACCTCGCTGCGGACGCGTCCGCCTGGCGGCTGGGATGACAAGATCGGGTTCGGCGTGGTGAACGCGGGCCGGGCGCTCACCGCGGCTGCGCAGCTCGCCGCCGCCGGCCCGCCCGCCGCGGGCCTG
>JASHOE010000134.1 GCA_030041275.1 Streptosporangiaceae bacterium | reverse complement strand
GACGATGACGACGACGTCGGCGTGGAGCTCTTCGACGAGTTGGTGCACGCGCTGGCCAGCCCGGCAAGCAGGACAGCCGCAGCAGCCATGCTGGCCCAGCGGACACCTGTCCGGCGGGCTCTGCCCGTGCCCGCCAGCTTCTTTTTACTTCTCACCTGGCTCTTGCCTCCTCGATCGCAAGACCACTGGAATTTCGCCGAGACTCCGGTCTGCGGTCACCGAAATGCCGCGGCATACCGGGACACACAAATTAGAGCCATAGGGCGCCGCCGATTCGGGCGCCTTACTCGTTTTTCCGGCCTGCAGCGCCGGGACGCCCGGGATTCTGCCCGGACGCCACACCACTGCAAGCGCCGTAGCTATACCGGTTAAGTGTTACTCCTGTGTGGCCAGCCGGTAAAGTCCTGTGCGTGTATCGCTAAGGTCTCGATCAGATATCGGGAAGGTAAAGCGGATGTGTCATGATCGAGCAGGGCGGCCGGTGCTGCCCCGCGGGATCAGAACCGGGGACGGCTCCTGGAAGTCACCGACCTCGGACCCGCCGACCAGCGCGATCAGTCGGCGCGCCCCCTCGGCGCCGCCTGCGGCGATGTCCCGCCGCAGAGCGGTCAGCGGTGGGTGGACCAGCTCGCACAGCGGCGAATCATCCCAGGCCACGATCGAAAGCTCGCCTGGCACCTGCAGGCCCATGTGCTGGGCCAGGCTCAGACCGGACATCGCCATGAGGTCGTTGTCGTACAGGATCGCGGTGGGCGGGCTGGCCGACTCCAGCAGTTCGGCGGTTGCCCTGGCACCGTGCTCGCCGGTGTAGTCACCCTCCACGCACACCGCCTCGAGGCCCGCGGCGCGCGCGGCCTCACGCAGCGCATCAGCGCGCAGCTTGGTGTGCCAGTACCTGGGGATGCCGCCTACCCGGGCCACCCGCCGGTGGCCGAGGCCGGCCAGGTACTCAACCACGGTCCTTGTGGCACCGACGTCATCCTGCCAGACCGCTGGCAGTCCGCCCGAGCCCTCGGGCGTACCGAATGCGATCGCCGGCATCTGCAGGTCACGCAGCGCGGCCAGGCGCTTGTCACGGAGCTGGAGGTCGACGATGAACACCCCGTCGATTCGGCCCTGGGCCCACCAGGTCCGGTACAGCTCGATCTCCGCCGCCTGATCCTCGGCCGTAGTGAACAGCAGCGCGATGTGATCACGGGAAAGCTCGGCCTGGATGCCCGAGAGAAGCTGCATGAAGTAGGACTCGATGCCCAGCATCCTGGCCGGCCGGTCGAAGACGAACCCGAACGCCCCCGCGCGCCCATCGGACAGGGCACGTGCGGCGCTGCTCGGCTGGAAACCTATCTCGCTGGCGATCGCCAGAATGCGTGCCCTCGTCGCCGCGGAGACGCCGGGCTGACCGTTGAGCGCGAACGACACTGCCGCCTTGGTCACTCCCGCCCGGCTCGCGATGTCGGCGATGGTCGGACGCTTCACCTGTGTCCCCTCTCGGCGGCTATCCGCCGTTCGGCGTGGCACCGCCAGGCCGCGGCAACACGCGACGCTCCTGCTGGCCAAGTGTAATGGCGAGATCCACGCGCCGCCCCCCACGACCCGGAGCGTACCGGTGCGCCCACCAAGGGTTGATTCAAAGAAAGCCGTACAAAAGACTTTCCAGGAAGCGTTCGTCACGGTAATACTTAACCGGTATAGCAGGCCGCCGGACTCGCTGCCGCTTCGCCAGCGTGCTCGCGCGTCCCTCGACCGACGAAGGGAGTCTTAACGCATGGACCGGAATTCCGCGCCGATCATGGTAGCTGGGCAGCCGGTTAACTGGCTGGGCGCCAACTTCTGGTCGCGGACCGGCGGCCCGCTGATGTGGCGGAATTACGATCCGGATACAGTCCGCGCGGAGCTTGCGGTGCTGCGGGAGCACGGCCTGGGCATGACCCG
Organism: Streptosporangiaceae bacterium; assembly: GCA_030041275.1. GTDB lineage: Bacteria > Actinomycetota > Actinomycetes > Streptosporangiales > Streptosporangiaceae > JAJYUU01. Next base: position 14,320 of record JASHOE010000134.1, on the reverse strand, counting down.
CTCGTTCTTCTACTGGCCGGACTTCATGCCGGAGCCGCAGCGCATCGACGAGGCGATGGCTGACCGCTTCGCCGACTTCCTTGACCGGCACGCCGAGGCTGGCATGTCGACCGTGCCGACGTTCATCGTTGGCCACATGTCCGGCGAGAACTGGGATCCGCCGTGGCGCGATGGGCGGGATCTGTATGCCGACGTCTGGATGGTCGGGCGGCAGGCCTGGTTCGCGGGCGAGATGGTTCGCCGTTTCGGTGCCCACCCGGCCGTGTGTGGCTGGCTGGTTTCCAACGAGATGCCGATCTACGGCGGCGGAGACGCGCCGCGGCAGGTCATCGCCGCCTGGGCCCAGATCATCAGGGACGCGGTCTGCGCGGCGGGCGGCCAGCATCCGTTTTCGCTCGGCGACGGCGCGTGGGGGACCAAGCTCACCGGCAGGCACACCGGGTTCGCGCTGGCCGACATGGCGCGGCTGTGTGACTTCCTCGGCCCGCATGTGTACCCCACCGGTGACGACGAGGTACGCCAGCACTACACCGCGGCCTGGGAGTGCGAGCTGGCCGGGACGTTCGGCCGTCCGGTGATCCTCGAGGAGTTCGGGGTCAGCTCGGACTTCGCTGCCGATGCCAACGCCGGCCGCTACTACCGTCAGGTACTGCACAACAGCCTGCTGGCCGGCGCGACCGGCTGGATCGGATGGTGCAATTCTGACTACGACGATCTGGCCGGCCAGGATCCCTACCGGCACCATGCCTTCGAGTTGCACTTCGGGCTCACCGACAGCCACGGCAATCCCAAGCCGCAGCTAGCCGAGATGAAGGCGTTCGCCGAGACGCTGCAGGCGGTCGACATCGGCCGCTGCAGGCGTGCCGCCGCCGACTCCGCGCTGGTGGTGTCCTCCTATCTGGACACCAGCTACCCGTTCACCTCGCCGGACGATGCTGGCTACATCTACGACACGTTGCGCCAGGCCTACGTGTCGGCCCGGCTGGCGGACCTGCCGCTGGCGCTGGCCAGGGAGAACGACGGCATCGGCGGCGACGCGCTGCTCTACCTCGTGCCTTCCGTCAAGCAGCTGCTCGCGCCGACCTGGCACGAGCTGGAACGGCTGGCGATCGGGGGCGCAACGGTCTACGTCTCATACTCCCCCGGCCTCACGGGGTGGCATCGCGGCCCGTCCTATGGCCGCCTCAACGACATGTTCGGGGTCGAGCATCAGCTCAGGACCGGGCTTATCGACCCGATCGAGGACGACCAGGTGACGTTCTCCTTCGTCAGGGACTTCGGCTCGCTGTCCGCGGGGAAACGGCTGACGTTCCGCGCCGGCGGCAACGACCACAGCCGCGCTTACCTGCCGGTCCGCCCGGTCAGCGCCGAAGTGCTCGCGGTCGACATGCATGGCAGGCCCGCCGTGCTTCTGCACCGCGTCGGCGAGGGATCGGTCGTGCTGTGCACGTACCCCGTCGAGCACATGGCCGCCGCGACGCCGCGGGTCAATCCCGAACCGACGAGCGCCCTGTACGAGGCCCTCGCCGCGCACGCAGGGGTACGCCGGTGGCTGACCGTCGATGACCCGCTGGTCGCTTCGGACGTGCTCGTTCGCTCTGACGGAACCCGCTTCGCCTGGCTGGTGAGCCAGGCAGCCGAGCCGGTCACGGTCAAGCCGGAACCCGCTCCCGGGCTCCGGATGACCCATCTCGACGGCTCCGCCACCGAATCGGGCATCAGCCTGGCCCCGTTCGGCGTCGGCGTCTTCCGCCTGGACGCCAGCCCCATCCCCAACAGCTAGACCACCGAAAGGGGTCCCCACGATGGCAGTACCTGGTACCAGCAAAGGCAGGCGGCGCGCGCTGGGCGCCGCATTAGCCGCCGCCGTGGCCGTCGCGCTGACGGCCGCTCCTGCGACCTTGACCAGCGCTCGAGCGCAGGCAGGCGAGCAGGAAACGCCGGTGTCACCGCTGGCTCTCGGCCTCAACACCGCGCCCTGGGACTACATCTACGCAGCCGACACGTCGGCGGACGGTGGCCTCGACACGCTCCAGCCGCTACTGCAGTCGGCAGGCATCGGCCTGCTCCGCTACGGCGGCGGGTCCTACGCCGATTACTACGACTGGCAGACCAACTCGAACATCCAGAACTGCCTTCCGTACGACACCACAGCTTCGTTCGTGGTGACCCCCACTGGCTGCGCGACCTCGGATTCGCTCGGCTTCGACCAATTCTCAGCCCAGGCCAGGGCGATCGGCGCGGGGAGCTTCGTGACCGTGAACTACGGCTCGGGCACGCCGTCCGAGGCCGCAGCCTGGGTGACCCATTCACTGACCACACCCGGGGATGGCGTCGCGTTCTGGGAAGTCGGCAACGAGACCTATGGCTGCTGGGAGGTCAACAACTGGCTCGCCGGGCCGCCCGAGAACTATCAGGGCTACACCCCCAACACCTACACAGAGGTGAACGGCGTTGACGAAAACCCGACGTGTCCCCAGGTGACTGAAGGCGACGCGGCGGGCACCCAGACGCTGGCGACCTCCTACGCCGTCAACGCGCTTGCGTTCCTGCGCGCGATGAAGGCCGCCGACCCGGCGGCGCAGATCGGCGTGCCCTGGGCGTTCGGCAGCAACGTACAGGGCGCGTCGGTGCCCGACAGCAACGAGTGGAACAACACCGTGCTCCGCCAGGACGGCAGGGACGTCGGCTTCGTCGACGCGCACTACTACCCGTTCACGTTCAGCGGCGCCACCGGCGGCAGCAACCCCACCGACCAGCAGGTCCTGCAGTCGCTGATGTCGGTGCCCTCGCTCTACCGGCAGATCCGCGGCGAACTCGACACCTACGACCCGCGGGCGCAGGTGGTCGTCGGGGAGACCGGCGTGTCCAACAACGAGACCACCACCGTCTGCACCCCGACCGGGGCGCTCTTCGCCGCAGGGGACGTCCTGTCTTGGCTGGCAGCCGGGGCGCAGAGCGTGGACTGGTGGGACATGAACAACTACGGCAACACCACCACGGCATGCACCAACCCGGACTACGGGATGTTCACCTCGAGCTCTCCCCCAGCGCCAGAGACGCCCTACTACGGCTACGTGCTGGCCTCGGTGCTGGCCCGGCCGCACGCGCTGCTGTCCAGCATCCCCACCTCCGACGCTGCCGACGTCCTGGCCTACCGGTCCCTGCTTCCCGGCGGCAAGCAGGCTGTCGCCTTCATCAACACCAACACCGGTTCGCCGGAAACCGTGCACTTCAACCCCGGCGCGCCGCTGTCGGGCCAGCTGCAAACCTGGACCTACAGCGCAGGCAACCAGAACTCCACCAACTCGAACATCGTCCGCGGCACAGCGAACGCGTCCGCACTCGGCTCCGGCATCACCCTGCCCGCCGAGTCACTAGTGATCATCGAGGGACAGGCTTAGAACCCGCGGCACCCGGGTGTCCCGCCGGTTTCCACCCTCGGCGCCGGCGGGACGCTCCTGGCCAGGGCCGTCTCCGCGGGTTCACGCCGCTGGTGATGGTGCCGTAGGGCTTCGGCCTCCTCCCGGATCACCGCCACTCCCCCGGGTGCTACGTCGAGAACGCCGGTTACCTGGCGCGCGGTCAGCAGTTCGGTCCCGCGCACCGAAATGGCATGAGCGTTGTCGGAGTGATTGAGCACGAACAGCCAGCTGCGGCCGTCATCAGCGCACCTGCGCACGAGTTCCAGCCCGGGCGGGCTGTCAGGCGCGACGGGCGGCACGCCCGCGCCTGCGAGCATGTCCGCGATCAGCCGGTCGCTGGCCCGCTGTCCCAGGTGCGTGGAGACGTACCACGCTGCGCCGTTCCCGAAGGCGTTCCTGGTGATCGCGGGCGCGCCCGCCAGCGGGCCGTCGGCGTAGCGCACCCACTGCTGCTCGCGCTTGCCGTGGCTTCGCTGGGAGCCCACGAGGCCACCGCCATCTGGGATGTGCGCGCTGCCGTCGATGGAGGCCGCGACGTACGGCCAGCCGAGCAGCACATCCACAGTTTTCTGGAGTGGCTGCCGTTCATGGCGGTCTCAGCGCTCTGCTGCCTGCACTGGGACCAGGTCAGGCGCGCCGGCCGGCACGATCCACCCGACCCTCAGGCGTGGCAGCTGCAGCCGCGGCAGGCACGGCTGCCCGGCGGTTACCTGGCCTCGATCAATGCCGGTATCGCCGCGATGATCGCAGTCCCGTACGCGGAGGAACTATGGCGCTGCGCTCGCTGGCGCGGCACTTCAGGCAGATCACCGAATTCGTGACATGCAGCAAGCCACTAAAACGAGCAGAAAGGAGACCACCCGTGGCATCGGCAAAGCAGACGCAGGCTGCCCGCACCAGCGCAAAGAAGGCTCAGCAGGCGGCACGCATCCAGCGGACTATCGCGAACATGCCATCGCGGACACGCACAGCGCTCGGCGAGCAAGGCGCGGCCGTTGCGCAGCGGAAACGGGCAGGGTCAGGTACGCCAAGGACGCGAGCCGAACTCTACGAGGTCGCCAAGCAGCGAGATCTGCCAGGTCTCGCTCAAAGATGAGCAGGGACGAACTCTCCCGCAAGCTCGGTCTGAAAGTAAATGCCCGCGTCCGCCGCGGGCCCCTGGCTGGGAGCTATGCGGCAGCGGTGGCCGTCTGCGGGCTAGCTCGGCACCGTCGTGCAGGTTGAAGCAGTCGTCGTCTCCGCAGTCGATCCAGATGGGCAGCCCGGAGTCCCGGACGCCGTACGCCGATTCGGCTTCGAGATAATGCCTGAAGCCGTTCCGACCTGGTAAGCACAGAACAACACCTTGGGCACTCGTGATGGCAGCAGCTTCCCCGGATGTGCTGTCAGCATGGGGCTGGATCGCTAGTCATACCGTGTTTTATGACTGGCGCGGTCTAGGGCCGTCACGTCATCTGGCCGGAACCCCGGTGTTCATGACCCGATGCCGGGTGCGTCCAGGAGCACGCGGCGGATCTTGCGGGCGATCCCGAGGGTGTTCATCAGAAGGTCCCCGGCTACTCCGCCGGGGGTGATGCGGATGTCGGTGTAATCGGCCCGGTGGATGACCGTGACTTGGGCGCGGACCATCGGGGTCGGTCCTTTCTCGACCACGATCTCGTCGGGGTCGGCGGCCTGGGGGCTGCCGAGAGGGATGCGGGTTATCCGCATGCCGGGAAGGACGTCGTAGCGGTCATCTAGCCCGGCGCGCAGCGCGGCGCCGACCCGCTCGCTGGTGATGTCGGTCCTGGGGATTGTGACGGTGGGCATGATGATCCTTCTTTCTTGATGGAGGTGCGCGTCATTCCCGCTGATGAGCTTGTTCCGTGCTGCCAAGCTGGCCTTGCAGGCCCGGCAGTTTCGTGCCGGGGCGGCCGGTTTGGCCGACTGGTGTATTGATGGCGAATCCAGAGCACCAGCGCGGCCACGCCGCCGCCGACGATCGCCAGGCTGAGAAGACCCTTGAGGGCCAGGAACGTGGTGGTGCTGGTGGTCAGCGCGAGGGCGACGATGGCCAGGGCGTGTACCAGCAGGATCGTTCCGATGGTCCAGGTGGTCACGGTTGAGATCCGGCGTGCCGCCGGGGAGCTGGCAAGCTCGGCGATATCGGTGCGGCGGCGCGCCGCGAGTCGCAGCACCACGACGGGCAAGGGCCGGCGTATGGCCACGGAAATCAGGCAGGCCAGTCCGAGCAGCCCGCTCCAGATGTCTTCCCGGAGTTTGAACACAAGCTCGTTCCCGCCGGTGGCGACCACCACGAGCAGACCGATCGCGAAGCACACAATGGCGAAGACGCCGATCGCGTCCAGGCGGCGGCGCCACAGCAACACGCCGCCGGTGTACGCAATGGGCACAGCCGCGCCGGCGACGAGTGCGGTGATGCCGCTATGCGTGTGCGGGCGCAGCAGCACATAAGCCAGCACCGGGCCAGCCAGGTTGATCATGAGCCCACTTAGCAGCGCAGGCATTTCTGGCGGTCCCTGCGGCGTGGAGCCGCCCGGCGTCACGACGCGGCCTTTCTCGTAGCACGGTCCACCAGAGCGACCAGTTCGTCGATGCATGTGTCGAAATCGAACTCCGGATCAAGCGCGCGCTGCCTGGTCAGGCCGTCCACTAGATTACGGATCGCCCACGCCATCGTGCGCGTGTCGAAATCGGCGAAAGCGCCCTCGTCCTGCCCGCGGCGCAAGATCTCCTGCAGCGCCCTCACGGCCTGCCCCCCCGCGAACCGCCGCGACCCATCTTTGCGCCGCACGTTGAGGAAGATCTCGGTGACCGCGTCGATGTCTTTGCCGTGATCCCGGATGAACTCCAAGTTCGACCGCAGATACGTGCCGAGCACCGCCCGCGCCGAGTGCTGCGCCCTGATCCGCGGGATCATGTACCGCGCGGCAGCGGCATACACCGCCTGGGCAACCTGCTCGAGCAGCTCATCCTTGCCCCCGAAGTGGTAGGAGATGACGCTCTTGCTGATGCCCAACCGCTCCGCGATCCTCGCAAACGAAGTCTGCGCGTACCCAAGCTCGGCAAGCACCTCGATCGCGCACGCGATGATCTGCCCGCGCCGCGCCTCTTCCGTGAAGGTCCGCTGCCGAACAGCCGTACGATTCTCAGAACGCATGTTCTGAGGATAGCACAGTCGGCCTGACCACTTTCGGTCAGTGCCGGGCGGGGCCATACCGGCCGCTGAGGATCATGGCCATATTGTCCGGCCGGTCTCGGCGGAGCACTCGGACGTTGAGCATCGCCTACGAGGCCAGGCTCGTACCTCCTGATTCAAGCGCCGGGCGCCGTGTGACTGCGGGCGGATTGGGCGGCCGGCCTGAAGCCTGACCAGGCTCTAGGGCACTAGCCCGACGCCCGCTTCTACCGGTGGCTCTCAATAAGCGTTCAGCGTGCTCCTAGGCGCTATTAAAGGGGCAGAAGCGACGCTTCAGCGCATTGGGCGGAACGCCGCGCGCAGCTCTTCGGAGAACAGCTGCGGCTGTTCCCAGGCGGCGAAGTGGCCACCTCGTTCGGCTTCGCGGAAGTAGATCAGGTTGTGATATGCCTGCTCGGTCCAGGTGCGCGGCGCCTGCACGTATTCCTGTGGGAATACCGTGACTGCCGCTGGGAGGGAAACGTCGGCGGCAGCATAGAAGTTCGTGCCGGTTATTGCTTGCTGCCAGTACAGCCGGGCCGCGGAGGTTGCCGTGTTCGTGAGCCAGTACAGCGAGGTGTTGTCGAGCCAGTCGTCGCGGCTGATGGCGCCGTAGGGGTCCCCGGCGAAAAGCTGGGCGAGGTGCTCGTAGGTTCCCATGTCGTGGTCGAGCAGCCAGGCCGCGAGGCCGACGGGGCTGTCGGCCAGGCTGTAGCCGATCGTTTGCGGGCGCGTGCCCTGGATGACGCCGTATCCGCGATGGTACGTGTTGAACGCGACCTGCTCGTAGGCACGCTTTTCCGCCTGCGACAGTCCAGTTGGCGCCGGGTCGCCGTTGCGGATCTGCCCGAGGATGCCGGGCGGGACCATCTGCGCAAAGTTGACGTGGATGCCGGCCAGCCCTTCGGGTGCCTGGCACGCCATCGCAGCCGAGATCGCGGTACCCCAGTCGCCGCCTTGCGCGACGTAGCGCGTATATCCCAGGCGCTGCATCAGCACCGCCCATGCGCGTGCGATCCGGTCGGGACCCCAGCCCGTGGTGGAGGGTTTAGCGGAGAACCCGTAGCCCGGAAGCGAGGGGATGACGACGTCGAATGCGTCCGACGCGTTCCCGCGGTATTGCGAGGGATTGGTGAGCGGCTCGATGATCTTGAGCTGCTCGATGACCGAGCCGGGCCAGCCGTGCGAGACGATCAGCGGCAGTGCGTTCTGCTGAGCCGACCGGACGTGGATGAAATGAATATCGAGCCCGTCGATCTCGGTGGTGAACTGCGGGAGCGTGTTCAGCTTGGCCTCGCATCTGCGCCAGTCGTATTCCGTGGCCCAGTACCTAACGAGGTCCTGCACCATCGCTAGCTGCACGCCCTGTGACTGGTCGTTGACAGGCTCACGTTCGGGCGGCCGCCACGCCGCGATCCGGCGCCGTAGGTCGGCGATTGCCTCGTCGGCAATCTGAACATGAAACGGCCGGATGGCGGTATCCGCATTTATAAGTGCATCGTCAGTGTTCATAGCTCTTGCCTCTTCTCGCGGGCCGAAGACGATTCTGTTGGAGGGTTACCGGAGTGCGGTCACATAGCGCCTCTCCTGGGAGTTCCTCTGCTCCACAGGCTGGTACCGGCATCACGATGGCGTTTTGGGCGGCCCGTCGCACCGGTGGAAACCCTGGCCGACAGCCTGGTCCACGGTTCCGGCAGCGGATCAGGCTGTCGAGCAGCCTTGGCCCACCAGGTTGTGAGGAGCGCCGCGCGTCCTCCCCCGTGCCGTCCTCTTAGGTGAAACTGCCCGTGTCGACGATGTGGAGTCGCCCGGGTGCCGCCAGGGATTCCACGGACGCGAGGGAATCGCCCGGAACGCGACCCTGGTGCCATGACTAGCCCAGCGCCGAACGAAATCGGCACAACCAGCGCAGCCGCCGACCTCGGCCGAAGGGGCGGTCATGGTCGTCTCCCTCTCTCTTGCGGAAGGAGCCAAGATGATGAACTCCAGGACTCGGCAGCGTGTAGTGATCGTGGGGGCGGGTTTTGCCGGCTTCAACGCCGCGCGGGAGCTATCCAAGCGGGTCGGCACCACGACCGACGTCATGGTGATCAACTCAGCGGACTATTTCCTGTACCTCCCGCTGATGCCGCAGGTCGCCGCGGGGCTGGTCGAGCCGCGGCATGTGTGCGTCTCGCTGCCCGGCCGGTTGCGCCGGGTCCAGTTCGTGCTGGGCACGGTGCAGCGGGTGGATGGTGTGCGGAAGAAGGTCAGCTGGGCCAGCCCTGAGGGCGGGTCCGGGCAGGTCGGCTATGACCGGCTCATCCTGACTGCGGGCAGCGTGAACAAACTGCTGCCGATCCCGGGGGTGGCCGAGTACGCGCACGGGTTCCGCAACATCACCGAGGCGATCTACCTGCGCGACCATATTGTCCGTCAGCTCGAACTGGCCGCAGTGGCCACCGACGCGGCCGAGCGGGCGGCACGCTGTACCTTCGTGGTTGTCGGCGCGGGCTACACCGGCACCGAGGTCGCCGCGCAGGGGCAGTTGCTGACCAGCAGGCTGGTTCGGACGCTACCTGGCCTGGCCGGGCAGCCGATCCGGTGGATGTTGCTGGACACCGCGCCCCGGCTGCTGCCCGAACTGAATGAGCGCCTGTCGAAGACCGCCGATCGGGTGCTGCGACGACGCGGTGTCGAGGTGCGCACCGGCCAGTCGGTCGCTGAGGCCGTGCCCCGCTACGTCCTGCTCTCTAACGGGGAGAAGGTGCCGACCCATTCGCTCATCTGGTGCGTCGGGGTCCGCGCCGACCCACTGGTGGATGGCCTGGACCTGGCTACCAGCCGAGGTCGGCTGGTGGTCGATGAGTTCATGACGGCGCCCGGCGCCCCGGAGATATACGCCTGTGGGGACTGCGCTGCGGTACCCGACCTGACCCGCCCGGGACAGGTCTGCGGCATGACCGCCCAGCACGCCCAGCGGCAGGGCAGGCAGGTCGCCAGGAACGTCGCGGCGTCGCTGGGCACCGGCACGGCCCGCCCATACAAGCATCGTGACGAGGGCTTTCTGGTCGACCTGGGCGGGCTCGCTGCTGCAGCGAACCCGCTGAGTCTCCCGTTGTCCGGGCCGCCCGCCAGTGCTGTCACCAGGGGCTACCACCTGTCCGCTATGTCAGGTAACCGGGCCCGGGTCCTCGCCGACTGGGTCCTGAACGCGGCCACACCCCCGGAAACAACATCGTTCGCGGCGATCAGTGCCGAGTCCGTGCCGCTCGACGCGGACAGGCCGCCAGCGCACGCCCTCAAGTCCGGGCTGCATGACTCGAACAGGAGCCTGCGATGACCATCCTCGACTTTAAGACCGCCCGCGAACGGGCAAGCCACGCTGGGGTACCGTACCGCGGGCCTGCGACCGGAACTGCCCCCGATCGATCGCAGCCGGCAGCGTCGCCGCCCACGGCGGCGTTCTGGCTGGTCGCCGGGGTTTTGTTCCTGTCCTTGGCCGCGGCCAGCGCTCCGGCGCCGCTATATGGCGTCTACCAGGCTCAGTTCCGGTTTTCAGCGGCTACGCTGACCGCGATCTTCGCGGTCTACGCCCTAGTCGTTCTCATTACGTTGCTGGTGTTCGGGTCGTTGTCGGACTACCTGGGCCGCCGACCCGTGATCATGGCTACCCTGGCCGTCAACATCGGGGCGTGCGCCTTGTTCCTGACGGCTCAGGGCGTCGGTCAGCTGTTCGCCGCCCGCGTCCTGCAAGGCATCGCCGTCGGCGTGGCGACCGGGGCGCTTGGCGCGGCACTGATCGACCTGCAACCCAAACGCGGCGGGCTCGCGCCTGTCGTCAACACCGGGGCCACCATCTTTGGCCTAGCCGCGGGCGCGCTCGGCGCCAGCGGGCTGGTCCAGTACGGGCCGGCCCCAACTCATCTGGTGTGGTGGCTGCTGCTCGGCGCCTTCTCCGTGGCCATCGCCGGAATACTGGTGATGCCCGAGTCCGCGACACGGCGTCCCGGCGCACTAGCCTCGCTACGGCCAACAGTGAAAGTGCCGCCCCGAGCGCGCGGGACCTTCGCAGTGGCCGTGCCATGCCTGCAGGCGGCGTGGGCCCTGGCTGGCCTGTACCTGTCGCTAGGGCCGTCACTGGCCGCGCAGGTGCTTGCCTCGCCGAACCGGGTGTGGGGCGGCCTGGTGGTCTTCCTGCTCACCGGGATCGGGGCGGCGGCCACTGTCTTGTTCCGCCGCCTCGCCCCACCCACGGCGATGGTGGCCGGATGCCTGGTCCTGCTCACCGGTGCCGCGGTGACCTTCGCCGCCATCGCCACCATGTCGGCTGCCGCGTTCCTGTCCGGCACCGCTGTGGCGGGCGTCGGCTTCGGGCTGGCATTCCTCGGCGCCTTCCGGACGCTCAGCGCGATGGCCGACCCCAGCGAGCGCGCTGCCCTCATCGCCGCCATCTTCACCGTCAACTACCTTGCGTTCGGCATCCCGGCGCTGGTCGCCGGGGTGGCCGTAACGCACTTCGGCCTGCACCACACCGCGCTTGTGTATCTGGGCGTGACTGCTGCGCTCGCCGCCGCGGCGGCGGGCAGCATGATGGTGCGCAGGCACTCCGCTGGCCAGCGCGCCCAAGCGCGCAGCAGGTGACAGCCCGCGATCGCTGGCGGCTGCTCAGGCAGGCGCCAGTGCCCTCGCAAGCTGTGTGCGGGAACTGACGCCGAGCTTCTCGAACACCTTGTGCAGGTGCCATTCGACTGTGCGTGGGCTGATGAACAGTCGCTCTCCGATCTCTGCATTCGACAGCCCTTCACAGACGAGCTGCGCGATCTCCGTCTCATGCGGCGTTAGATCGTTGGACGTCTCGACCGTTCGCTTGCGGACCGTCTCGCCCGTCGCCACCAGCTCGCGGCGGGCGCGCTCCTCAAATGCCTCCATGCCGATCGCACTGAACATCTCGTGGGCGATGCGAAGCTGCGCGCGGGCGTTTACGCGTCGGTGCTCCCGACGCAGCCATTCTCCGTACAGCAGGTGTGCACGGGCGAGCTCCGGACGCAACCGCGTGCGTCCTAGCCGCTCGATCGCCTCGCGGTAGAGGCGCTCGGCCTCTCCACCCTCTGACAGCAGCGCTCGCGAGCGGGCCGCGACTCCTGCCCCCCAATCGGTACCGGCCGCGCCCGCATCCTCCGTGAGACGCTCCAGGGCGTCGCCGCCGAGTTGGGGTTCACCGCTGCGGCTTGCCGCCTCGATCAGCTCGGCCAGCGCCCAGCTGGCTATGAACAGCTGAGGTGTGTCGTCGCTAGCCCGCTGAGCGGCGGCTAGCGCCTGCTCGTAACGTCCCAGTCCGTTGAACAGGATCGCCTTTACGAACTCCCCCCACTGCACCCCGAATCCTTGGCCCACCGCAGCGGCGGCGTTGATCGCGGACTCGAGCAGATGCGAGCTGTCGGCTTCCCGACCCCGGAGAGCAGCGAGCAGCATCGCTCCGTAGGGCGCGATACCGATCCCGGTCGCCTCAGTGATCGCTTCGGCCTGTGCAGTTGCTGCCGCAGCGCTTGTGAACTCGCCCGACCATGCGTCGATGACAGCCTGCGTGATCAGGCCCATTGGCACCCGGGCGAGCGCTCCCGCATCGCGGGCGAGTTGCAGCTGGCGAGCGTTGATCACGTACCAGCCCTCGTCATCCCACAACACGTACGAGGGAACAGGCGGCAGCCAGGTCCATCGAAACTGGTTCTCGGCAGGATCATCCGTCGCGGCGAAGGCCTGCGATGCACGTCTCAGCGCTGATGCCGCGACGGTGCGGCCTTCGGTGATCAGCAGTGCCAGCGCGTCCAGGAGCAGATCCGACGGGTGAGGAGTATGCGCCGGCGGAGGAGCTGCTCTTGCGGCACGGGACACCTCGACCAGACCGCCCGCAGCGGCCAGACGCCCGGCGAACATCGCCGCCCCCCAAGCATCCAGATAGGTCTCTCGCGCCAGTTCCGGATCGAGCTTCTCCAGTCGCCTGGCGGCGCTGACCAGCAGCGGCGGTGCGTCGCTACCAATATTCGAGGAGAACGCGATCTGCGCACGCAGCAACTCCATCCGAGCACGCTGGAGCCCGTCCGCCGATCCAGCCTCCGCGATCGATAGCATCGCCAGCGCCGTGTCGAACGCCCCGACATATAGATTCGCTCGAGCGGCGGCAAGCGCCCGGTCCACTCTGCGCCCGGGATCACCCGTCAAGGCGACGGACCGTTGCAGAAATGCCGCCGCCGCAGCCAACCCCCCGCGCGCCTGCGCCCGCCCTGCGGAGTGCTCAAGCTCCGACGCGATCTCCTCACTGGGCCCACTTGCCGCCACGGCAAGGTGCCAGGCACGGCGGTCCGGATCGATCTGCCGATCGGTCACATCCGCGAGCGCCAAATGCACCGCCCGGCGTTGCTGCGCTGTCGCCGACCGGTACACCGCCGAGCGAACCAGCGGATGACGGAACGCGACCTGCTCTCCGAAGGTCAGCAGTCCGCCTGTCTCGATGTCGGCCGTAGCTGCACCGGAGATCTCCAGCCGCTCGGCCGCGCGCCACACCAGCAGCCGGTCGCCCGTCGGCTCAGCGGCTGCGAGCAACAACAATCGCTGCGCCTCTTCGGGCAATACCTCGAGCCGCAGAGCGAAGCTCTCCTCGATCCGCCCCGACAGAGCCTGGGCACCCACCAGCCCGAAACCGCCCGCCAATTGTGATGCAGTCAGCCCACGCGGCAGTTCCAGCAAGGCCAGCGGATTCCCTCCCGTCTCGGCCACGATCCGATCTCGGACTTGCTCGTCGAGCGGGAAATGAACTGCCGATTTCAGCAGAGCACGAGCGTCCTCGACACCCAGCCCGCGCATCTCCAGCTCCGGAAGGCCCCGCAGCGCCTCACCTACTACGCGCGCGCCGAACACGAGCCCGACACGTTCAGCCAGCAACCTCCGCGCCACAAACGCGAGGGTCAGCGCCGACGCCCGATCCAGCCACTGCGCGTCATCCACGACACACAACAGGGGGCGCTCCCCGGCAGCCTCCGAAAGCAGGCTCAATACCGCCAAACCAACCAGGAATCGATCAGGTGCGGGCCCCTGAGCGAGTCCGAACACGATCTTGAGGGCCTCGCGCTGTGGATCCGGAAGTCGCTCTAGGCGATCGAGCATTGGCGCGCAAAGCTGATGAAGGCTCGCGAACGCCAACTCCATCTCGGACTCAACGCCGATCGCCCGCACTACGGTCAGATCTGACGCCGCCCCGACCAGATACGCCAGCAGCGCTGACTTCCCAACGCCGGCCTCTCCGCAAACGACCAGTGCGCGACTCTCGCCCCGGCGCACGGCAGCGATCAGAGCGTCACACGCGGCGCACTCGCTTCGACGCCCGCGCAGGCTCGCCGACTCGGGCACGCTGAGATGTCCGGCAGCATTGATATCCCACACCCTAGACCACGGACCAGCACGAACCTGCCGGCGCAAAAACTGAGACGTGACGAGGCCGAGAGCAGAAACGAGGGGATCGTACGATATGCCTTCGCAATCGGGGAGGACGAAATCTGCCCGATGCACAGGTGGAAGCCAACGTGCGCAGGCACCGCACACGCCGGTCGGCATAGGGCATCAAGGATCGACCGGCGCGGCTCACTCAGGCTACCGAAAGCAAATTCGGTAAATCTGGTCGGGATGGCGGGATTCGAACCCGCGGCCTCCTGCCCCCAAATCAGCTCCAGCCGGTCGCCAG
>JASHOE010000133.1 GCA_030041275.1 Streptosporangiaceae bacterium | reverse complement strand
GCACACCATGACGAGGCCGGTGCCCTTGTCCGGGTCGGCGAGCCGGTGCGCCAGGATCGGCACAGGCGCGCCGAACAGCGGTGTCACCGCTGTCGCGCCGATGAGTGCCGCGTACCGGGGGTCGTCGGGATGCGCCACCAGCGCGACGCACGCGGGCAGCAGCTCCGGCCGGGTCGTCGCGATGATCACCTCGGCGGTACCGGCAGGCCCAGGCTCAGCGAGCGAGAACGCCAGCCGGATGAACGTGGCGGGCACCTCGCGATCCTCGATCTCGGCCTGCGCCACAGCGCTCGCGAACGTCACGTCCCACAGCGCCGGCGCCTCAGCGCGGTACGCCTCGCCGCGCTCGATGTTGCGCAGGAACGCGAGCTGGGACACTGCCTGGACGCGCTCGTCGATGGTCCGGTAGCTCATCTCCCAGTCCACCGAGAGGCCAAGCCGCTGCCATGCCTCCGCGTACGCCTGCTCGTCTGCCTGCGTTCGTTGTCGGCAGAGCTCGGCGAAGTTGCGCCGGGACACGGGCACGAGCTCGGCGGGGCTCAGTTCCCGGTCGTTGCCCTGAAGCGGCGGGGTCAGGTCACTGTCGTAGGGCAGGGCCGGATCGCACCGCACGCCGTAGTAGAGCTGCACCCGGCGCTCGGTGGGCAGGCCGTTGTCATCCCAGCCCACGGGATAGAACACGGCTTTGCCGCGCATTCGGTGGAAACGGGCGACCACGTCGGTCTGCGTGTAGGAGAACGCGTGCCCTAGGTGCAGGGAGCCGCTGGTCGTCAGCGGCGGCGTGTCGATGGAGTAGACGTCGCCGCGGCTCCGGGAGCGGTCAAACCTGTACTACACGCTCCTTAGCCCACCGCTGCGTCCACGTGTCCTCGAGGCCATCCAGCGTGGGCTTGGCCGGGATGCGGTGCGAATCGGTGCTCATGGCCGACAGGATAGCCGCTGGATCGCTACCGCCGCACTTCGGTGTCGACCGGCGGCCGCCGCCCGCTCTCGGGTGCGCGTCAGCGCGCTCATCGGCGCGCGTTTGTATGGCTGGAGGCATACAAAACTCACAACCACGGTGTGCTGGCGGACAGCGATGGGGCTGCCGACGTCCTCGTAAGGTTGCTCACATGGACATGCGCGTACTTGGCTCCACCGGCGTCCGGGTCACTCCGTTCTGTCTGGGCGCGATGATGTTCGGCAGCACCTGGGGCAATCCCGATCACGACGAGGGCATCCAGATCATCCACCGGGCGCTTGACGCGGGGATCAACTTCATCGACACCGCTGACGTCTACTCCGAGGGCGAGTCCGAGGTCATTGTCGGCAAGGCGCTCGCGGGGCGTCGCGACAACGTCGTGCTCGCGACCAAGGCGCACGGCGTCATGGGCAAGGACGTCAACGAGCGCGGCAACTCGCGGCGCTGGCTGATCCGGGAGTGCGAGGCGAGCCTGCGCCGCCTCGGCACCGACTACATCGACCTTTACCAGATCCATCGGCCGGACCCGGACACCGACATTGACGAGACCCTGGGTGCACTGTCGGATCTGATCAGGGCAGGCAAGATCTGCTACGCCGGGACGTCCACGTTCCCCGCCGACCTGATCGTCGAGGCGCAGTGGACTGCGCAGCGGCGCGGCCGGGAGCGCTTCGTCTGCGAGCAGCCGCCGTACTCGATCCTCGTGCGCGGTGTCGAGGCCGCCGTGCTGCCGGCCTGCCAGCGCCATCAGATGGGTGTGATCACCTGGGGCCCGCTGGCCAGCGGCTGGCTGTCCGGGCTCTACCGGCTCGACGCCGACCTGCCAGCGAGCCGGCGGTCCCGTCGCCTGCCGCAGCGGTTCGACATGAGCCTCCCGGCTAACAAGCTGAAGCTCGAGGCGGCCGACAAGCTGGCGAGGCTGGCCGACGAGGCCGGGATGTCGCTCATCCACCTGGCGCTCGGGTTCATCGTCAGTCATCCGGCGGTGACGTCGGCCATACTCGGCCCGCGTACCCTGGAGCACCTGGACAGCCAGCTCGGCGCGCCCGACGGCCTGCCTGCCGAGGTCCTGGACCGGATCGACGAGATCGTGCCACCCGGCGTCAACCTCAACCCGGCCGACGGAAGCTACGTGCCGCCAGCGCTAGCCGATCCAGCGCTGCGCCGCCGACGCTGACTGCCGGCTGGACGTTAACGCGAAGACTTGGCGTATAGCGAAGACTTTGCGCGCGCATAGTACGCAAGGTCTACGCGGTAACGGCTTGCGGCCTACTGGCCCGGCGCTAGGAGTCGCCGTGCGGCAGCCAGCCAGTGTCGCGCACCCACCCGGCAGCCGCGGCGACGACGAGGTCGACCACCGGGTCCTTGACCTCGGTGTAGACCTCGATCCCGGCGACGGCCCGCGCTAGCTCCGCCTTGAACCGTGCGTAGGCGGCCACCGCCAGCGGATGCGCGCGCAGCCAGTCGCGGAACAGCAGCGCCAGCCGCTCGTTCGGCGAGCCAACGACGCGGACGTGCAGGTTGACGTCGCCGGCCGCCTCGTCCCGGCGGCGCCAGTACCGCTTCGCCCAGAGCGCCGGGTCACTTCGGTCGCCAGCTGGCACGTGATCGCGCTCGTAGGGCAGCCGGGTGTAACCAAGCCGGGAAAGGGGAGCGTCAAACGCCGCCGCGGCCGTGTCGAGGTCGCGAACGGACAGCTGCAGGTCGAGCACGTCCTTGGCGGCCATGCCCGGCACGGCCGTACTGCCGATGTGGTCGGCGTGGCAGACCAGCGAGCCGAGCGCGGTGCGCAGGGCAGCCAGCTCGGCGGCTGCCAGGCCGGGCCAGCGGTCGTCGTACGGCACGACCTGGACACCAGCGGGGACGGTCACGTCGAGCTCGCCGGTCACGGCGCGAGCGCGTGCAGGATCTCCCGCGCGCGCTCGGCTGCGGATTCCGCCGCGACGTCGGGCGAGCCGATCAGCGGGTCCCAGTTGAGGTCGTAGAAAACCTCGGTGACTCCGTTGTCGCCGAGCCACTGGGTGTCGGCGCGGATCTGGTCGTAGTCGCCTGACAGCGGTATCCGCTGCCCGTCGGTTCCCGTCGCCGGCTGGCCGGCCCGCACCACGCCGCGGACCACGTACCGCAGCACGCCCGGATCGCGCCCGGCGGCCTCGGCGGACTCCCGGACGACCGCGATCAGCGTGCTGATCTTCGACAGGTCGGTGCGGCTGGAGGTGACCCAGCCGTCGGCGAGCCGTCCGACTCGCTGCAGAGCCGGCCGGGCGAGGCCCCCGAGCAGTACCGGCGGACCGCCTGGCTGTACCGGCCTGGGCAGCTGCGTTCCAGCCGGCACCTCGTAGAAGTCGCCCGCCACCGTCGACGGCACGGTGCCCGCCCACAGGGCCCGCAGCGTGTGCACATACTCCGTCGCGCGCGCTCCGCGGTGCGGCATGTCGCCGCCAGTCAGCGCGAACTCCTCCGGCAGCCAGCCGATGCCGAGCCCGAGGTCGTGCCGGCCACCGGACAGCACGTCCACGGACGCTGCCTGCTTGGCCAGGTAGCCGGGCGAGACGAAGGGCAGGTTCACCACGGCGACCCCGAGCCTGATCCGGCTAGTCACCGCGGCGGCGAACGCCAGCGCCGCCATCGGGTCAAGCACGCTCCGGTAGACCGGGTCCATCGATGACCCGGCCGGCACCAGCAGCCGCTGGAAGCTCCACAGCGAGTGGTACCCGGCGGCTTCTGCGGCCGTGGCGAATGCCGCTAGATTCTCCGGTGTAGCCCAGGCGCCCGATACCGGAGCGCCGAATCCGATGTCCATTCGCCCACCCTAACGGCGGCCGGGCGGACAGCGGAGATACGGAACGAGCCCGTTCCCTTAAAAAGTGGAGGCACACGTGAACGGCGACACGCGCACGTGGATCGCGACCCTGCGCCGCTCGCACGACAACCTGGTCCGCATCGCTGGGCCGATGACGCCTGAGCAGGTGAGCGACCAGTCGTACTGCCGGGACTGGAGCAACGCGCAGGTGCTCTCGCATCTGGGCAGCGGTGCCGAGATCGCTCTGATGAGCCTGCCTGGTGCGCTGGGCGAGGGACCGCCGGCGAGGCGCGAGGATTTCCCTGCCGTGTGGGATGTCTGGAACGCCAAGAGCCCGCAGGACCAGGCCGCCGACGCACTGGCTAAGGACGAGGAGCACGTGGAGCGGCTCGAGCAGCTCAGCGACGAGGAGCTCGCCGCGGCCCGGATGGATTTCCTTGGCATGCAGCTCGACGCCACCGGGATCGTCCGGCTGCGGCTTGGCGAGCATGTGCTGCACACCTGGGATCTGGCCGTCATGCAGGACCCGGCCGCGACCCTGCAGGATGATGCGGTGGACCTCCTCATCGACAACGTGCCGCAGTTCCTCGCACCGCGACTGGGCAAGCCGCTGGCCGAGCCGTGGCGCGTGCGGATCACCACGACCGAGCCGGCGCGTGACTATCTGCTGACCTCGGCTGAGTCAATCAGCGTGGTCAACTGGCCGGGCGAGCAGGACGCCGGCGCCGACGTGCCGCAGGTGACCATGCCGGCCGAGGCGCTGCTGCGGCTCTCGTATGGGCGGCTCGACCCGCAGCACACGCCAGAAACCGTGACCGGGGACCCGGAGGTGCTGGACAAGCTGCGCGCGATCTTCCCCGGCTTCTGAGTCAGCCGAGCGCGCCGAGCGCCGCGAGCACGAGCCGCGCGGCGTCCTCGGCGCAGCCCCAGGAGAGCGTGACGCCGGCCCCGCCGTGGCCATAGTTGTGCACGACCGTGCGGCCGTCGGGCGCCTGTTCGGCCTCGAGCCGGACCGACGGCCGGACCGGCCGTAGCCCGACCCGGTGATCGAGCACATCGGCGTCGCCGAGCTCCGGGCGGATCGCGGCGCACGCGGCGATGATGTGCTGCGCGGTGACCGGGTCGGGATCGCGGTCATCTCGGCCCGGTTCCTCGGTGCCTCCCAGCACGACGACGTCGTCATGCGGGAACAGGTAGGTCAGCGGCCAGTCGGCCGCGCCGGTGCCGACGAAGAACTCGCTCAGGCCTGGATTGCGGACGACCACCGCCTGCCCGCGAACCGCCCCGAGGTCCCGGTCGCCCACCAAGTCGCGGGCTCCGTAACCAGCGCAGTTGACGATGACGCGCGCAGCCGGCGCGAAAGCGGCCGCGTCCGTGAGCGCGCCGAACCTCGTCGTGAACGTGGTCGAGCCGCCGGCCCGGCCGAGTCGGTCGGCGAGGTAATCCAGGTAACCGGGCATCGCGATGAGCGGTGCGGACAGCCGCCACCCGGTGGCGTAGCCGTCGGGGATCTCGGCGGGCTCGCAGCGCGTCAGGGTGCCGGCTGCGGCGTATTCCGGTGGCTCGGCGCTGGCGGCCGCAGTCGCCGTGATGCCAGCCGCGGTCCGCACGATGCCCGCGACCGCGTTCGACCCGAGGGCGGGTGCGGTCAGCTCGGCGAGCCGGTCCCTGGTGAGGTCGGCCCAGCGCGGGACCCGGTCGTCCATGCCCACCAGGTGCGGTCCCCACAGCGCTCCGGCTGCAACTGACGTCGTCTGCCGCGGTGGCTCTGCGGCCCCGACAGCCACGCGCAGGCCGGCCTCGGCCAGGCAGATCGCCGTCGTCAGGCCGATGACACCGGCCCCGACAACGAGGACGTCAGCATCTGTCGGCGGCACAGCCAGACTTTAGCGGTGCCGCACGCCCACAGCGGCGGGACCGGGCATAGTGCCGAGACGTCCGGACCGGTAGATTCGGGTCATCATGACGTCCGCCGGGTTCGAGGTCATCACCATGGGCCGTGCGAACGTCGACATCTTCCCGTTGGCGACCGGCGTCGGGCTCGCCGAGGTCAGCACGTTCGGCAAGTACCTCGGCGGCACGCCCGCCAACGTCGCCGTGGCGGCGGCGCGGCTCGGTCGCAGGTCTGCGCTGATCAGCGGCACCGGCGCTGACCCGTTCGGGGTGTTTGTGCGGCGCGCGCTGACCGGCTATGGCGTGGACGATCGCTACGTGAGCGCGGTGCCCGGAGCGCAAACCCCGGTCTCGTTCTGCGAGATGTTCCCGCCGGATCGCTTCCCGCTGTATCTCTACCGGGCGCCGAACGCGCCCGACCTGCAGCTGCGCGCCGAGGACCTGGACTTCGCCGCGATCAAAGCGGCGGGCGTGTTCTGGGCGACGCTCTGCGGGCTGTCGGCGGAGCCGAGCAGGACCGCGACGCTGGCGGCGCTGGCCGCGCGTGACCACGCTCATCCGACTGTCCTCGACCTTGACTACCGGCCGCCGTTCTGGACCTCGGTGACCGAGGCCAGGAGGTGGTGCGAGCAGGCAATCCCGCTAGCCTCCGTCGTCGTTGGAAACATCGACGAGTGCGAGGTGGCGACCGGCTGCCGGGAACCGGCCCAGATTGCGGCGAAGTTGCTGTCGGCCGGCCCGCGGCTGGCCATCGTCAAGCTAGGGGCCGACGGTGCGCTCGGCGCGGACCAGGACGGCCAGCTCCGGATACCGTCGGTTCCGGTGCAGGTAGTGAACGGGCTCGGCGCCGGGGACGCGTTCGGCGGTGCGTTGTGCCATGGCCTGCTCGCGGGCTGGGACCTGGCCCGAACGCTCAGGTTCGCGAGCGCGGCCGGCGCGATCGTCGCCGCTCAGATCGCGTGCTCGGATGCCATGCCGACGGTAGCGGAGGTGCAGGCGGTGCTCGCCGACACGGCGGAGTGGGAGATCGCAGAGGAGGGCGCTGATGCGTGAGGAATTGCGGCGTCGGCTCATCGAGACCAGAGCTCGCTCGCCGGAACTGATAGCCGAGGCGGCCGCCCGTAGGCCGCGGCGGCCAGCCCTGGTTGGCGAGTCCGGTCGGCTCATGATCATCGCTGCGGACCATACCGCGCGGGGCATTCTGAGCGTCGGGACCGAACCGATGGCCATGGCCAGCCGATTCGACCTGCTAGACCGGCTGCTCGTGGCCCTGTCAAGGCCCGGCGTGGACGGTGTCCTCGGCACCGCGGACATCATCGAGGACCTGATGCTGCTCGGGGCGCTGGACGGCAAGGTGGCCGTTGGTTCGATGAACCGCGGCGGGCTGCTGGGCTCGGTGTTCGAGATGGACGACAGGTTTACCGGCTACACGGCGGCCGGGATCGTCGCCGGCAAACTGGACGCCGGGAAGATGCTGCTGCGGATCGACCCGGCCGATGCTTCGACCGTCCGCACGCTGGTCGCGTGTGGTGACGCGGTGACCGCACTGGCATCCGGGCAAGTTCCGGTGATGATCGAGCCGTTCATGATCACGCACGCCAGCGGACGCCCGCGCAATGACCTCACGGCGGACGCCGCGATCAGGTCCGTGGGTATCTCGTCCGGCCTCGGCACCACGTCCGCGTACACCTGGCTCAAGCTGCCGGTCGTCGCCGAGATGGAACGGGTGGCCGAGGCGTCGACGCTGCCGATCCTGCTGCTCGGCGGCGACCCGTCGGGCGACCAGGAAGCGATGTTTGCCAGCTGGAAGCGGGCGCTGAGGCTGCCGACGGTGCGCGGATTTGTGGTAGGCCGCAGCCTGCTGTATCCGCCAGACGGAGACGTGGCGGCAGCAGTCGACACCGCCGTGAGCCTGCTGTGACGCGCTACCACGTGCCGGCCGGAAGCAGCCCGGCCGGCATCTTCGAGCTCGAGCTGACGCCGGCGACGACCGGCTGGACGTACTGCTCGCTGCGTATTCTCGCCGTGCGGCCAGGTGAGCCAGTGACGTTCGGGACCGGGCCGGAGGAGATGCTCGTGCTGCCGCTGTCCGGCAGCTGCCACCTCAGCGCCGACGGCGAGTCGCTCGACCTGGCCGGGCGCACGAGCGTGTTCAGCAGTCTCAGCGATTTCGCCTATTTGCCGCGGGATGCATCCGTCACGATCTCCAGCGCCACCGGAGGCCGGTTCGCGCTGCCTGGCGCGCTGGCGTCCCGGCGGCTGCGGGTGCGTCACCGCCGCGCCGGCGCGGTGCCGGTCGAGTTGCGGGGGACCGGGCAGACCAGTCGGCAGGTCAACAACTTTTGCGCGCCGGACGCTTTCGAGTGCGACAAGCTCGTCGCGGTGGAGGTCCTGACCCCGTCCTGCAACTGGTCTTCGTTTCCGCCACATAAACACGACCGGGCCGGGGAGCACGAGGCCGAGCTCGAGGAGATCTACTACTTCGAGATCGACGAGCGTGAGCGCGGCACCGGGATGGCCTACCAGCGCGTGTACTCGTCGGCCCCGGACCGGCAGATCGACGTGCTGGCCGAGGTGCGCAGTGGTGACACCGTACTGGTGCCGCACGGGTACCACGGGCCGTCGATGGCCGCGCCCGGTCACCACCTCTACTACCTCAACGTGCTGGCGGGTCCCGCCGAGCAGCGGTCGATGACGTTCAGCTTCGACCCGGCGCACGCCTGGATCCGGGATGCGCTGGAGTCCCAGCCGGTCGACCCGCGGCTGCCGCTGACATCCCCGGCCGACGGCAGCCGCCAGGAGGCGCACCCCTGAGCTCTGAGGTGGATGCCGGTTTGGTGCTGCTCAAGCAGCAAACCGGCATCCACGCGCTGGGACTCGCCGGTGTCCGCCGGGTTTGCGTCGCCTTTGCGCTACTTTGGGCGCCCGACGGTCGCCTTGCCGTCCTCCCAGGGGCCGCCCTCGCGGTTGCGCGCTGTGCTCGGAGTTGAAAGGTTTCTGGCATGACCGTCGTTTCAGACCTGAAGCTGGCCGAGATCGATCTCACCAGCGGTGAGCTGGCCGGGGATGGCTACCACCAGCGGCTTGCCGAGGTTGCCCGCGCGGGCGGCGAGCACGCCTGGCTCGCCTCCTCGCCGCTCGCCTACGTCGTGCTCGATCGCGACTCGGCCGAGTTCTTCCTGCGGTCCCGGTCCACCGCGTTCCCTGGCCGGGAGATCGCGGACCTGTTCGGGGTGACCTCAGGTCGGCTCCGGGAGCAGATCGACGCGAACATCCTGAACCAGCAGGGGGACCGGCACCGGCGGCTGCGCTCGCTGGTCTGGGCCGCCTTCACGCCACGCGCGGCCGATCGCTGGCGGCCCGCGATGCGCAGCTTCCTCGGCCGGCTCTGGGGTGCGGTGGAGGACCGCCACAGCTGCGACTTCGCGGCCGCCGTCGCCCGGCCGTACCCCGCCCTGACCATCGCCGCTGTGCTGGGCGCACCGGAGGCGGACGCACCGCGGCTGCAGGTGTGGTCCAGTCTCATCCAGCGCCAGTTCGATATCCAGGCGTTGAGCACGCAGCTGGCCGAGCTTGAGCAGGCTGCCGTGGAGGTCTATGACTACGTCGAGAACCTGCTGATGATGCGCACCACCCAGCCGGGCGACGACTTGCTAACCTCGCTGCTGTCCGCCGAGGAGTCGGGCGACCGGCTGTCGCACGCCGAGTGCGTCAACCTGGTCCTGAACGTGATTGCTGGCGGCATTGACACCACTCAGGCGCAGCTCGGCCACGCGCTGCGGTTGTTTGCGGCTCGCCCGGATCAGTGGGCAGCGCTGCGGAATGACCTCAGCCTCGTGCCGAAGGCGGTCGAGGAGGTACTCCGGTTCGAGCCGATCACGCCGATCACCGCGCGGATCTGCACCGAGCCGGTCGAGTACCGCGGGGTGCTGTTCCCGGCAGGCACCATCGTGGCGGTCTGCTCCGAGCGCGGCAATCGGGAGCAGCCCGGTGGCGAGGAGTTCGACCTCACCGCGCCGCGTGACGGACGGCTGCTGACCTTCGGCGCCGGACCGCACTTCTGCCTGGGCGCGAACCTCGCCAGAGCCGAGCTGGAGGAGGCCCTGACGTTCCTGGCCCCGCGGATGCCGGGGCTGGCCAGTGGGGGGCCGGCGGTGCTCGGCGGTGTCGAGGGCATCTACGGGGTCGAGTCACTGCCGCTGCGCTGGACCTGACAATGGGTGCCAAGGGGGTGCCCACCTCCGCCGCCGCGTACTCGAACCTTCCCGCCGTCGCCGCCGTCGGCCTTGGGTGCCGCGGCGGTCTGCGGCGGTCTGCGGCGGTCTGCGGCGGTGGTCCGTGCGGCCCGCGAGAGGGCGCGGTCAGTCGGGGAGGCCGGCGGTCGCGGCGAGGGCTTTCGCGCTCTCCCGCAGCGCCGCCTCGGCTTGGTGATGCAGGAGGCCGCCGAAGGTAATCCTCGCCACTCCTGCGGCGGCTAGCTCCGCGAGCGTGAGGCCGCCCAGATACATGGCGTTGACTGGCCCGGCGATGAGCCGCACGAGTTCGGGCAGCATGGCCTCCGGCGCGAGGATCGGATAGCAACAGTCCGCTCCGGCGGCGAGGTACCGATTCGACCGGGCGACCGCCGCCTCGACCAGCGCGGACGGCTCGGCCGGTCCGGCCCCAGCGCGAGGCCGGACGAACACGTCGACGCGGGCGTTAATGACGAGGTTCCGGCCGGCCTCGGCGCGCACCGCGGCGACGAAGTCGGCCTGCTGGTCCGGATCGGTCAGCACCCGCTCGGCGGGGTCGGAGTCCTCGAGGTTGCAGCCGACCACGCCGCACTCGGCGAGGGTAGCGACCAGTTCACTCGGCGTCAGGCCGTAACCGTTCTCGACGTCGGCCGTCACCGGTACCGGCACGCTGCGCGCGATCCTGGCAACTGCGGCGAACATCTCGGCGGCTGGCGTCTGCCCGTCCGCATACCCGAGGGTGGCAGCGACTGCCGAACTCGAGGTCGCCAGCGCGGCAAACCCCGCATCGGCGTATGCTCGCGCGCTGGCCGCATCCCAGACGTTCGGCAAGATCAGCGGCTGCGGGCCAGCGTGCATCTCCCGCAGCCGAACCGCGGCTGCGGTCATGGCTGGTACGACCCCGGCAGCCAGGTTCTGGTGGTCACCCCGATCGCGTTCCACGCGTTGATCGTAACGATGAGGCTGACGAGCGCGCCGAGTTCGGCGGCGCTGAACTGCTCGGCTGCCTGCGCGAAGTCGGCGGCCGGAACGTGTGTCTGTGGCATCAGCGTCACCGACTCAGTGAGCGCCAGCGCGGCTCGCTCAGGCGCGGTGAAGAACGGCGTCTCCCGCCATGCTGGCAGCGCGTAGATCCGCTGCTCGGCCTCGCCCGCTGCCCTGGCGTCCTTGGTGTGCATGTCGATGCAGTAGGCGCACCCGTTGAGCTGTGACGCACGGATGCGGATCAGCTCGCGCAGCCGGATGTCGAAGTCGACCTTGTCGAGTTCCTTGGTCGCCGCCTGGTCGAGGTGGGCCATCGCCCGGCTGAAGCCGGATGCCTCTGCGTCGAAGTCGATCCTGGGCTGAACTTCCTCGTTCACCGTTGTCATCGGAATCTCCTGCTCGGTGTCTCGCTTCCAAAACCAGGCTAGGAAACAACAGGCTCAGCTTTAAGATCCAATTTCATGAAGGAAACGCGGTCCACTTCGGCCGGTCTCGACCTGCACCTCGAGCTGTCCCCGACTCGGCCTCGGTCGGGGCTAGAGGCCGCGCTGCGGGACGCGGTACGCGGCGGACGGCTTGCCGCAGGGACGGCGCTGCCCGCTTCGCGCGTGCTCGCGCGAGACCTCGGTGTCTCCCGCAATACCGTGGCTGAGGCCTACGGCCAGCTAGTCGCCGAGGGCTGGCTGGCGGCCCGGCACGGCTCGGGCACGTGGGTAGCGGAGCGGGCCGGGCAGGTCGCGGCGGCGGCCGCTGCGCCGGGCCCGGCGACCGCTCGGGGGCCGCGATATGACCTGCGGCCCGGCGTGCCGGACGTCGCGGCGTTCCCGCGGGGTGCATGGCTCGCGGCCGCGCGCAGAGCGCTCGCCGTGGCGCCCGCCGACGAGTTCAGCTACGCCGATCCCCGCGGGCTTGAGGTTCTGCGGGTCGCGCTCGCCGAATACGTAGGCAGGGCCCGCGGTGTCGCCACCACACCAGATCGCATCGTGGTGTGCGCGGGCTTCGCGCAGGGCCTGGAACTGCTCTGCGAGGTCCTCAGGGCCGCAGGGACGCGGACGCTGGCGGTAGAGGCGTATGGCCACCCGGGTCACCGCGGGATCGCGAGCTGGACGGGCATGCGAGTGGCCGCTATACCGCTCGACGAGCGCGGTGCCGATGTGGCGGCCCTGCCAGCCGGGACCGGCGCGGTGCTGCTGACGCCCGCCCACCAGTACCCGCTCGGTGCTGCGCTCGCACCTGAGCGCCGGCGCGAGGTGGCGGGCTGGGCCACCCGGACCGGGGGAGTCGTGATCGAGGACGACTATGACGGCGAGTTCCGTTACGACCGGCAGGCCGTTGGCGCGCTGCAACCGCTCGCGCCCGAGCACATCGTCTACGGCGGCACCGCGAGCAAAAGCCTGGCGCCCGGCCTGCGGCTCGGCTGGCTCGCGCTGCCGGAGCGCCTCGCGGGCGAAGTCGCGGACGCCAAGCGCATCACCGGGCGGCTCAACGGCAGCCTGGACCAGCTCGCGCTGGCCGAGATGATCCGGTCCGGCGATTACGACCGGCAGGTAAGGAGGTCGAGGGTCGCGTACCGGCGACGGCGCGACCGGCTGGTCGGCGCCCTGGCGAGGAATGCTCCAGGGGTCCGGGTCACCGGCATCGCGGCTGGCCTGCACGCGCTCGTGCGGCTGCCGGCCGGGCTGGCGGAGGAAGGCATCGTCGCAAGCGCAGCCGCGCGCGGGCTCGCGGTGCAAGGCCTGGCCGGCAGCCGGGTCGGCGAGCAAGATGTTGGGCCGGCGCTCGTGGTTGGCTACGCGACACCGCCGGCGCACGCGTTCAGCGCTGCGGTCGCCCGGCTGTGTGCGGTTCTTCGTGAGGCGGTGCGGGCGTGATGCGCGCCCGCCGCTGAGCAGTCGACCGGGACGCACGGCAGGTGGACTGGCCCAACCATCCCGCCGATCTGCCTACCCTCATGGGAGCCGATCTACGGTGGGCGGCGACCTTAGGGGCAAGCGATGAGGCTGGCAGACGCATTCGCGGAGGCTTACGCGCTGGGCAGCACCACTGCCAGCCTGGTTTGCGCAATCGGCCTGGTCATCGGCCCGCGACTTCGGACGCGCCACGCGGCCTGGCGGGGCAACCGGCGAATAGCCGAATTTCTCGCGGCGGTCTCGGCAGGATCAGCGAGCCCGGAAGCGCGGTAGCTGGGCTGCGTCGTCGCCAGCCGCTCAACCACCAGGTCAAGGCGCGGTCGGCTGGGTGGTGACGTCGTCACGTGCCGGCCGGTGGCGATACGACATCTACTCCGGCCCGTTAACTGAGCGGACCAGCTGAAGGGTCGATGGCTAATGGTTAGTAATAGAATCATTAGATCTCGACCTTTTGGTGTTACGCTGCTGCCATGAGACCAGCGCGTGCCCCCGTCGGCCTGCATCTGGCCCAGGCGACCCGCGTGATCAGCCGCGCCTTCGACGACGCCCTGGCTGCTGCGGGCGGTTCGGTGCCGATCTGGCTAGTCCTGCTCAACATCAAAACGCAGCAGCTGGCCAACCAGCGCGAGCTCGCCGAGGCGGTCGGGATCAGGGAAGCGACGCTGACTCATCACCTCAACGCGATGGAGGCTGACGGCCTGATTACCCGGCATCGGCACGAGGCCAACCGGCGGATCCACGTCGTTCGGCTGACCGACGCCGGGGAGGCCGCGTTCCTGCGGCTTCGGGACGCAGCGATCGCCTTTGATCAGCAACTTCGGCACGGGTTTGGCGAGGCAGAACTGGCCGCGCTGGGTGACGTGCTGGACCGGCTGTCCAGCAACGCCGGTGGTGCCGACGGTGGCCTGCCTTGGGCCGGGCTCGCCGAGGACCGACCATGACCGCCGTACCAAGTCGGCCGCCGCGCCGCCGCGCCATGCGTATGGAGCGAAACGGGCTCGCATCGAATGAATGACCCGCGATGCCGGGGGCGTACGTGTTGCTGGCTGGCGCGGCTGGACGCACCTAGCCGGCGTCGGCGCTGAGCAGCACGCCGTCGGCGGCCAGCGCACGAACGTCGGCGGGATCGAGACCAAGCCAGTCAGCCAGCGCCTCGACGTTGTGGTCGCCACGCCGGGCGACGCCGCGCCGCACGTCGGCGGACGCGGCCGAGAACCGGTAGGGGAGCGCGACGACTCGGCGGTCAGTTCCAGGCAGAGCCGTCGTGTGCGCGTTGTCGGCGAACTTGTCGGCACTGTCACTGACATCCGCCCAGGCGATTCCGGCCCGCTCCAGTTCGGCGATGAGCGCTGCGCGGTCGGCGAAGTCGCTCATCCAGTCCTGGATCGCCTGCTGCCGCAGCCGGGCCTTGGTCTCCAGGTCGCTGCCCGCAGGTGCCGGGTCGGCGAGCATGCCGCGCCGGGACAACATGACCCAGGCATGCTTCGGTGGCGCCGCGATCAGCAGCGGTCCGCCGGGTGCGGCCCAGATCGTGCCGCGCGACGAGTATGACTCGCTGCCACCGTCGATCGCTGCGTGCGCGTGATCGTCACTGGCCGCCAGTGCCGCCAGCATGCTGATCTCTATGTGCTGACCGCAGCCGGACAGGTCGCGCTGCTGCAACGCGGCGAGCACGGCGATGACAGCGTGCAGTCCGGTGACGGTGTCGGCAAGCGCGAGCGGCAGGTCGGTAGGCGCGCGCCCGTCAAGCTCGGCGTGCCTGGCTAGCAGGCCGGATTCGGCGTGGATGACCGGTGCGAGCGCGCGTCGCGCCGAGTCCGGCCCGAATCCGGTGATGGAAAGCACGACCAGCCGCGGGTTGGCGGCCGCCAGCAGTTCGTAGCCGAGGCCGAGCCGGTCCATGACGCCCGGCCGGAAGTTCTCGATGAGCACGTCCGCGGTGCTGGCCAGGCGGCGGACCAGGTCGACTGCTCCGGGCGCAGTGAGATCGATGCCGACGCTGCGCTTTCCGGCGTTCATCTGCGCGTACATGCCACTTCGACCGTCGCGCACCACGCCGAAGTGCTGGGTCACGTCGGTGCGCGGACCCTCGACCCGAAGCACGTCCGCGCCGAGGTCGGCGAGGATCCGCGCGGCGTAAGGGCCGGAAATAGCCTGCGACATGTCCAAGACGCGCCAGGCAGGGAGCGGCGCGGGTGCCGCGGGCTCGTGCTCGGCTGGCACTGTCAAGGCGGCTCCTCCTCGCGGGCCCTCAAGAAGGCCAAGCGTGTCGGCGGCACGGGCGTTGGCCAGCCTCATCGTATGGTCCGCCGGGCTGTCGGGAAGCGCTCGGTGCAGGCGGGCTGACTCGCACCGAGGCACCTTTGTGGTCGGCTGTCGTTCGGCGTGAGCGCCCCTAGACTGCGGGCTATGGGCAGTGGGGCAGCGGACGAGGCCGCCGCCTTCGAGCTAGGTACGGACGGGCCGTCGGTGATCCTCGTCGGAGTCGACGACTCGACCACGTCCAGCCGGGCTGGCTGGTACGCGGCGGGCCTCGCTCGCCGACAGCGGGCCCGGCTTGTGGCGGTGTTCGTGTCGCCCGTGGCAGGCTTCGGGGCGGCGGGCCCGACCGGAGCGTCACTGGCCCTCGCCAGGGACGAGGCATTCCGGGCCAGTGCCGAGGACATGGAACGGCGTGCCCTGGAGATGGGTGTCGAGCTGGGCATCTCGATCACGTTCGTGGCCGCCAGGGGTGACCCCTTCAGCGAGATCAAGCGGATCGCCGACGAAGTCCGGGCGGACGCGATCGTGGTTGGCGCCTCCGCGCACGCCGGGCACCGCTTCGTCGGATCGCTTGCGGTGCGCCTCGTCCGGGCCGGGAAATGGCCGGTCACCGTCGTGCCCTGACGAGGGCGCGATCGCAGCCCGTCGCGGACTTACGTCGTGGCTCGCGCTGCAGCCCTTTCGGCCGCGGGACTGCGCCCGACCATAGATGTCGTCTCGGTCTCCAGCCAGCGCGTTCCGGCCTCGGCGATACCGCTCGCCAGCCTGCCGATTGCGACGGCAATGCCTCAGGCGCCCTCGTCGCGATCGATCCGGCCGGCCAGCAGGCGGTCAGCAATGGCCGGGACCGCGTCCCCAATCGGCTGCCTGATCACTGCCGTCGCGATCGGGTCATACGGCGTCGGATCGCGGTTCACGATCACTAGCCGCGCGCCTGACCGGACCGCGACCGCGCAGAGCGACGCGGCGGGCTCGACGATGAGGGTGCTGCCTACCGCCAGGAAGAGGTCGGCTGCCTGCGCCACCGCGGCGGCGCGGTTGAGCACTGCCGCATCGAGTGGCTGACCGAACATGACGGTGGCTGACTTGAGGATGTCGCCGCAGTCCGCGCACGGTGGATCGGCCTCGCCCGAGCGCACCCTCGCGAGTGCATCCGCCATCGCGGTCCCCGCACCGCAACCGACGCACACGACGCCGTACATGGTTCCGTGCAACTCCAGCACCCGGTCGCCTGGCACGCCTGCCCGCTGATGCAGGCCGTCGATGTTCTGCGTAATGATCCATGCGTCGAGGCCAGCGACCAGCCGGGCGAGCGCCAGGTGGGCGGCGTTGGGCTCGGCTGTCCACGCCGGGTGCGCGAGCCTGGCCTGCCACGACCTGCGGCGGAGCGCCGGGTCGGCGATGTAGGCCTGGTACGTCGACATCTTCTCGGCGGCCGGATCCTTCGTCCATAGCCCGGAGGGGCCACGGAAGTCCGGAATGCCGCTGTCGGTGGAAACGCCCGCGCCAGTGAGCACTGTGATGCGGCGGACGCCTTCGAGCCAGTCCGCGGCGTCGAGCAGTTCGGCGGCGCTCACCAGATCATCCTTTGTCAGCGTTCCGGGTCGGCGCAAATCCGCCCCGGTTCCTCTCCCTCTTGACGCCAACTAGTTTGCGATCCAAACTTGATGCCGAGATTGGGGACGGCATTGCGCAGCGGCGAGCACGACGGCAGTGAGCACGACGGCGCCCCGGCTGAGAACGACGGGGACGCTGTCGGTCCGGCTGACGCCGGTCCGGCTGAGGACGGTGAGCACCGCGGCGGCGAGCACGACGCCGGTCCGGCTGACACCGGTCCGGCTGAGTACGACGAGCGCGACGACGGCGGCCTGCGCGATGAAGCTTCGGCTCGCGGTGGAACGGACGGCGGAGCCGATCACGGCGAGGGTGATGCGCGAGAGTCCTTCGGCGAAGGCGGTGCCGGAGAAGACGACCGCGAAGCCGCCGCTGCGGGAGGCGCCAGCGCCAGCGCGGGTTCGGCGACCAGTTCGTCAGCCGCGGCTACGAGCAGAGCGGCGGATCCTCGCGAACTGCTCGGCGAGGTGCGGGCGATACGGCGCCGGGCCCGGCTTGCCAGGCATGCTTACTGGTTCCCGCTGGTGCTGTTCGGCCTGCTGGTATGCGCGTCGGTGCCGTTCTACTTTCCGCCGTCGACGTGGGAGCTGTTCCGCCTGCCTGGCAGTCCTCACCCGGTCAGCGCGGGCGTGTACGGCGCCCCACCGGGCCCGCGCTTCCTCCAGAGTGCGTACCTCGGCGGGCTCGGCATCCCGAGTTCCAGGGGCATCGCCTACTACTGGCTGGGCGCCATGCTGCTCGGGATCGCTGCGACCGTGTTCTGGTACCGCTGGCGCGGCAACCGCGTTGGCCTCCGAACTCCAGCTCGCGGCTACCTGATAGCCGGCCTGATCATTATTGCGCTGGCGCTGCTTATCCCGCTGGCCGGCGGCGGCGCGGGGATGCTGCTCATGCCCGGCGACCTGCTCATCAGAGGCACGTTCCCGTTGGTGCTCATCGGCCTCGGGCTGTGCTTCCTGGCCTGGTCAGAGCGCAGCGTAGGACTCGCTGTGATCGCGGCCGTTTACCTGGGTCTGGCCCTGCTGGCCAGCCTCTACGACATCCAGAACGTCTTCTACGACTGGTTCGGCCTGAGCCTCAGCCCGGCCGCGAGTTCGCTGCCGAACGTGCTGCTACCTGCCCTGGTGCTCCTGCTGTCGGGGGCGGGCGCCTGGGTGGTGCAGCGCCGCCACCGGCCGCGGGCCAAGCCGGAGCCGGCGGAGGGCTGAGCCGGTGACCGAGCATCCGACCAACGGGCTCGACGAGATCGTCCACCAGCGCCACCGGCTCGGCATCCTGACCATCGCGGCCGAAGCGAAGCGGACCGAGTTCGGCTATCTGCGTGAGACGCTCGGCCTGACGGCCGGCAACTTGTCGAGGCATCTCACCGTGCTCGAAGACGCGGGGCTCGTGGAGGTCGAGAAGGGCTACGCGGGCCGCCGACCACGCACCTGGGTGCGGATCACCCGGCGGGGCAGATCGGCGCTCGCGGCCGAACTGGACGTGCTCGCGGGTCTGGTCCGGCTCCGCTCGGCGCTGGCTCCGGCACAGCCGCCAGCGTCCGGATAGTGGCGGTCAGCCTCATCGGAGTGGCTTTACTCCTGCTATCACGGGAGTGAAGCCACTCCCATGCTGACTGGTCGGCGACAGTCGCGGTCCTCTGGCTACCCGTGTGACGTTTTCGCGGTCGTCGGCTACTCGTGTCAGGATTTGGCGTCTCGGTGGCCGGCGGGCAGCTTCCACCAGACCAGCGGCAGCAGGCCGGCCGCGATCGCTGCCTTGATCGCGTCGCCGGCCAGGAACGGGGTCAGCCCGTCGGCCAGGGTGGCTGACGCGCTCAGGTGCAGGTCCAGAGCCAGCCAGGTCAGACCGAACGCGTAGATGATGATCTCGGCCGCGATCATTGCGGGCACCGACTTCAGCACCGATCGGTCGGCCCCGCGGCTGGCCAGATAACCACACGCGGTCGCCGCGAAGAAAAAGCCGACGATATAGCCGAACGATGCGCTGGCGTAGCCCGCTGTGCCACCCGCGAACCACGGCACGCCCGCGACGCCTGCGATCGCGTAGAGCGCCAGGGCTGCGGCTGCGCGCCGCCAGCCCAGGGCGGTGCCGGCGAGCAGCACGCCAAGGGTCTGCCCGGTGATCGGGACCGGAGTGAACGAGAGGTGGATCGAGACCTGCGCCAGTGCGCCGACGAATCCGGCCGCGCCCACCACGAGGAGCACGTCACGGACGGCGTGCGCGACCCTGCCGCGGTCCGCTGCGAGCAGGTCTCCGAGCACGAGCGGGCGCGGGCGGGCAATCGCGACGGACGACATGAGCGGCCTCCTGAGGGGTGGGCAGCGAGAGCGCTGGGACCCTACCACGGCGGTCGGCCGCGGCGGCTGGCTTGCGGCCGGGTATGGTGCGGCCGTGACCGTATATGCGCCGGCGTCCGCGCCGACGGCCCTCATCCACCGAGGCCAGGACGCCGGGTATCCGCAGCTAGCCGATGGCACGCTGGGCTTCCTCGCAGGCGAGTGGGACGTGGTGCGGGAGATCGCCGACCATCGCACGGGCGCTGCGGGCTCCTTCCGCGGCCGGGCAAGCTTCCGGCCAGGACCCGACTCGGGCGCTGCCGCCGACGAGCTGGACGGCCACGTGCTGGACTTCACCGAGCACGGCGAGCTGAAGTTCGGGGCACACCGCGGCCCGGCGAGTCGCAGCCTGCGGTATTACGGTCGCATCGACGGCAGCGCGGACGTTCGGTTCACCGATGACCGCGAGTTCTACCGCCTCGATCTGCGCTGCGGCAGCTGCCGTGCGGTGCACCCGTGTCGCTCCGACCGCTACGCCGTGACCGTGACCTGGCTCAGTCCGGATTCGTTCACCGAGGTCTGGCAGGTCACCGGGCCCGCCAAGGACTACGATCTGACGTCGGTGTACACCAGGACTGGCCGCTCCGCGTGACGGCACCAACTCGGGGCGGCGACCACCCAGCACCACCACCAGCTCCCGCGATCGCGGAGTACTCGGGCACGATTCCGCGGCTGCTCGCGATGGCCGCCGAGCGGGACGCCGACGGCGTCTGGGTGCGCAGCGGCGACGGCTCGCTCACGTTCGGCGGTGCGATCGCGGCGGTTGCCCAGACGGCCGAGCGGTTGCAGGCCGCCGGCGCGCGACCGGGCGACCGCGTGATGCTCACGGCCAGCACCTCGCCGCCGTACCTGCTCTGCTGGCTCGCGGTCACCTCGCTCGGCGCGGTCGCGGTGGCGGTCAACCCGCGCAGCTCGGTTGCCGAGCTCGCGGGCCTGATCCGGCAGGTCGAACCGCGGCTGCTGGTGACTGACGCGGAGGTAGCTGACCAGGTCGCGGCCGCGCGGAACGACCGCGGACTGGTGGACGCGGGCTGGCCGAGGACGACTCCGTTCCCTCCTGTGGTTGATGTGGATGAGCTCATCCCGCGCGACTGGAATTCCCCGGCCGCAATGGCGAACGCGGCCAAATCGGCGCGGCTGCCGACCGCGGCGGTCGGCCCGGACGACGTCGCGGTGCTGATCCCGACGTCGGGCACAACCGGACGGTCCAAGCTGGTCATGCAGACGCACCGGGCGTACGCCATGGCGGGGGAGGGCTTTCCGTTCTGGATGGAGCTGACCGCGGCCGACCGGATGCTGACGACGCTGCCGCTGTTCCACGTCAACGCTCCCGCGTACTCGGTCATGGGGTCGCTGGCGTGCGGCGCCGGGCTGGTGCTCGCCGGGCGGTTCTCGGCGAGCGCGTTCCTGGACATCGCGCGGCGGCACGGGGCGACGGAGTTCAACGCCATCGGTGCCATGCTCGAGATCCTGATGCGGCTGCCGGAGCGGCCGGACGATGCGGATAGCCCGCTGCGGCTTTGTTACACCGGGCCGGCCCCGGACCGGGACCGGCAGCTGGAGATGGAGCGGCGGTTCGGACTGCGGATCGTCGTCGGTTACGCCATGTCCGAGTCGCCGTACGGGCTGATATGGCCGCACGGCAAGCGCCCGTACGGCACCCTCGGCACGATCCGGCAGCATCCTTACCTCGGCGTGATCAACCATGCCCGGGTCGTGTCAGAGGCGGGCGCTGTGCTCGGCGTAGGTGAGACGGGCGAGCTCGAGCTGCGCAACCCGGTGCTGACGCCCGGCTACTTCGGAATGCCCGCAGAGACGGCTGCGGTGATGGACGGCCCCTGGCTGCGTACCGGCGACCTGGTCACCGCCAACGATGACGGCACTTACACCTTCGTCTCCCGAGTCAAGGAAGTGATCAGGCGGCGGGGCGAGAACCTGTCGCCTCTGGAGGTCGAGGAGGTCCTCGAGACCCACCCGGCGGTGCTCGAGGCGGCCGTTGTGGGCGTGCCCTCCGAGCTGTCCGAAGAGGAAGTCAAGGCGTTCATCGTGGCCGCAGCCGGGGCGCAGCCCGACTTCGCCGAGCTGCGCGCCTACGCGACGGAGCGGCTCGCCGCGTTCAAGGTGCCGCGCTACTGGGAGCAGATCGACGAGCTGCCGCGCACCCCGACGGCCCGGGTGGCCAAGCACCGGCTGCCGGTCGGCAACACGCCAGACGAGTACGACGCCGACGCGCCCGATCAGGCACGCCCGCGTGCCGCCGACAGCGGCTCCGGCTGACGCCGACGGCAAGAGCTGGGTGACGCCCACGGCAAGTGCTGTGCGACGCCGATGGCGGTGTTGGGCGACGCACCAGGCAGCGCGTCCAGGCGTCGACGTCCTGAGCACAACGTCGGCCGGAACGCAGCCATTGACTAGGCAACCAGCCATGCAAAGGAATCTTTCCAACGAAGCCTTTCCAACTACTACGTTGCAAAGCTATCTTGGGAAGCGTGCCAGATGAATCCTCTCGGTCAGTCAAGCGGCTCACCGACCCCAAGGCTCTGCGAGCTCTTGCGCACCCGATCAGGCTGCGGCTCGTCGGCTTGTTGCGCGTCCAGGGGCAGCTGACTGCCACCCAGGCCAGCCAGCTGCTCGGGGAGAGCTCGGCGAGCTGCTCTTTCCACCTGCGTCAGCTTGCCAAGTACGGCCTGGTAGAAGAAGCAGGCGGCGGCCAGGGCAGGGAGCGACCGTGGCGGGCCACGGCAATGTTTACCGACTGGCCGGATGTCGCGGACGATCCGAAGGTCGCCGACGCTGCGGACATGCTGACCGGCGTGATCGCGGAGCAGTGGTTCGAGCACCTGATGCGGTGGATCGAGGCCAAGCAAGACGAGCCGGAGGAGTGGCAGCAGGCCGCGCATTTCGGCGACTTCGCCCTCTACGTCACCGCCAGCGAGCTCGCCGAGCTGGACAAGCGCATCCGCGATCTGCTCGACGTGTACCTGGACCGGCAAGTGAGGCCGGAGCTGCGCCCGCCAGGCGCGCGGCCCGTCACGTTCCTGCGCGTCGCGCATCCGTTCGTCGGGATGCGCAAGCCCGAGTCCGAGGAGAAATGACATGGCCGCATCGCAGACGGACACACCGGCCGCGCGCGCTATCGAGATCTTTGCCGAGCTCGTCACCTCGGGAGATGCCAACCCTTACCCGCTCTACGCGCAGCTGCATGAGCTCGGCGACGCAGCAACGGCCGAACCGGGACCAGTCATTGCGTTCAGCCACGCTGCGGTCAGCGAGGTACTTCGGGACCCGGCTTACCGCGTCGTGGACGCGGCCCGGCTTGACGAGACCTGGCCAGGATGGCGTGAACATCCATCCTGCCTGGCGTACTCGCTGCTGCTGAGCAACTCACCCGAGCACGAGCGCATGAGAGCGCTGGTGGCAGGGACGTTCACGCCAAGCCGGGTCGGGCAGCTACTCGCCAACCTGACGCTGCTGCTGTTCGCAGGCTTTGAAACGACCACCCACCTACTCGGCAACGGCCTGCGGCTGATCCTGACCACGCCGGAGGTCGAGCGGAGTTTGCGCGCGGGCATCATGCCGGCGCAGGCGTTCGTCGCCGAGTTGCTTCGCTACGACCCGCCGGTCCATCTGGGGACCGACAGGTGGCGCCCCGAGGCTGGGGACCTGTGCGGCGTGCCAATACCGGCAGGCAGCCGGGTGATGGCGCTGCTCGGAGCGGCCAACCGGGACCCGCGCACGTTTGCCGAACCGGACCGCTTCGACCCGGCGAGGCCCGATGGCGCGAGCCTGTTGAGCTTCGGCGCCGGACCGCACTACTGCCTGGGCGCGGCGCTGGCCCGGTTGGAGGCCACCGTCGCGTTCCCCCTGCTGCTCGATGGTTTTCCTTGGCTGGCGAGTGGCGGCGAGCCTGTCCGTCGCAGCGGCGTGGGCCTCCGCGGGTATGACACGCTGCCCGTCACAGTGTCATGAGTGGCGCAGGCGCGCCGGGCGCAGAGGGTCCTGCGGCGAGAGTCGGCCAGACCGCTGTCGGCCGCGGCGAGGTCGGTCACGGCGAGGTCGGTCACGTCGAGGTCGGTCACGGCGAGGTCGGCCACAGCGCGCGGTGGCTAGTCCTACCGCTGTTGCGGCGCCTGTCGGGCAGAATCCCACGGCTTTTGTCGGACGTGCAGTTCCGCAGGTACTGGAGTGCGCAGACCATCTCGATGTTCGGCGACCAGATCTCCGGCATCGCCATCCCGCTCGCCGCGGTCCTCGTGCTGCACGCCAGCGCGGCCGACATGGGGTACCTCACCGCGCTGGTGTGGCTGCCGAGCCTGCTCTTTGGCCTGCACGCTGGTGCGTGGGTGGACCGTCGCGGACGACGCCGGGCCACCATGATCGCTGCAGACATCGGCCGGTGCGCGCTGCTCGTCAGCCTGCCCCTCACCTACGCGCTGCACGCGCTCACGCTGGCTCAGCTATTCGCGGTGGCCTTCGGCACGGGCACGCTGAGCGTGCTGTTCTTCGTGGCGAACCCCGCCGTGTTCGTCGCCATCGTGCCGCCCGAGCAGTACATCGACGGCAACTCTCTCGTCTACGCCAGCCGTGCGCTGTCGTTCGTCGGCGGCCCGAGCATCGGCGGCCTGCTCGTGCAGCTGCTCAGCGCTCCGCTCGCGATCGTCGCGGACGCGCTGTCGTTCCTGGGGTCGGCCTTCTTCCTGCGCCGCATCCATCCGGCCGAGGCACCGCCCGACCGCAGCGGCAACGGGTCGGTGACCGCCGGGGCGCGCTTCATCACGGGGTCGCCCCTCGTGCGGGCGTCCCTGCTCGCGGTCGCGGTCATCAACTTCTTTAACCTGATGTTCTCTGCGCTCTATCTGCTGTTCGCCGTGCGCGACCTGCACATCAACGCAGGCCTGATCGGGGCGGTGCTGGGCGCGGCGGCTGTCGGGAGCGTCCTCGGCTCGGCGGTGACGAAGCGGCTCGCCGGCCGGACCGGTGTCGGCTGGGCGTATGCGCTCGGCTGCGGGCTCTTCACCGCGCCGCTGATGCTGGTCCCGCTGGCGGGCGGCCCCAGGCCGCTCATTCTCGGCACGCTGTTCGTGGCCGAGTTTCTGTCCGGGTTCGGCGTGATGGTGCTCGATATCAGCATCGGCGCGATCTTCGCAGTGGTCATCCCGGATGAACTGCGGTCCCGAGTTACCGGCGCGTTCCAGGCGGTCAACTACGGCACCCGTCCGCTCGGCGCGCTGCTCGGTGGCCTGCTCGGTACCCAGCTCGGGCTTCGTGAGGCGCTGTGGATCGCCACCGGTGGTGGCGTAATCGGGTTCCTGCTGCTACTGCCGTCTCCGGTGCCGGCGTTCCGGATGCCGGATGGACCCGATGAGGTTCGCGGGGCCGATGGCCGTGACGAGCAACTGCCGGGCGGCGCCGCGCTGACGACCCCAGCCGATGAGAGGGTGAATGCCGGTTGAGCGGCGGAGTCCGACCTGTTAGGAATAGAAGTTCTTGCCGTACTCGTCGGCGCGCACGGTTAAGTCGTCTGGTCATCGTTCGCGGAGCTGACCGTAGCGCTCGCTGAAGGCGTCGATCGCGTCGCGGATTGAGCGGCCGAACTGCTCCCGGATGGCCTTGAGAGTCCGCACGATCCGCTCATTCAGGATGTGCTCGTCGATCACCTCCCCAGCCAGGTGCCACGCAGTCATCTCGCATTCGCGGCGCGCACATGCTCGCATCTGTGCCAGGCCGGGTGCGCCGGGCTATCGAAACCGCGGTTGCGGAGGATAGCCCGGCGCCGCACGGTTGGCCGCGAAGAGAGCCGCAAAACCAGTGCTGACCTGCCCCTACTTCATATCCGGTAGAACAGGTTGAGGAACCTGTCCGCGAGGGCCGGATCGCCGCTTGCCGTGCCGCCGTTGAACCGGCCGAACGCGGTCAGCACCAGGCTGCCCGGATCGAACTCCAGCACGGCCGGCAGGTTGTCGATGTTGCCAGGCTCGTAGGTCATTCCACCCTCGCCGATCGAAACGACGGTGTCGCCGGCATTGCGACCGCTGACCCGCACGCCGATCTGGAACGGGGTCAGATCCGCGTCCGGCCTGATCGTCGACTGCCAGATGATGAACATGAACGGCACGAGCAGGTCCGCGGTGTCCGCGGGTATCGCGTGCGCCCGGCCACTGCCCTGGCGAATGTCCCAGGTGTGCACGCCGTAGTCCATCAGCTGGCCGCCTGCGTAAACGAACGCGGGGACCGGACCCATGTAGGCGTGCGGCACGAGCATGCCAGTCCACTCGTCGGCGGACAGCGGCTGAAGGATGCCTATCATCTGAGCCAGATCAGCGCGGGCGCGCGCGAGCATTTCCTGCTGCGACAGGTCGTCGAATCGCTGCGCTGACGCCCCGGCCAGCTCGTGCATTACCACCAGACCGTGCGGGCTCGGTGCTTCGGCGCCGCTGCGCGCGGTGTCAAATGCCTTGAAGTAGCCCTCGGTCGTGTCGACGATGTGGCCGATGACGTCCTTAACCTGCCAGCTCTCGCACGCAGTTGGCGCGTCCCACGCCCCCGGTTCCTCGGCTAGCGCAAACATCTGGTCGGCCTCGCGCTGCACGACCCGGAGGATCGTGTCCTTCCCCTCGTAGGTCATGGCGTTCCACTCGCTCATGTCCTCACCTTTCTCGGCCTGCGTTCGGGATGTGAACTTCCGTGCGGTCCACAATTGGCTAGCTCAGCGCACGTCGACGCGCCGTGTCAACGAGAACCTTCAGGGCGGGAACGGGGGTGACCCGTTCGCCGCCGTCGGTCGTGCCGCCGCTGCAGGTAGTGGCCACCCAACGCGGCGGCAGCGGTGGATGTCAGCCCGCGAGACTGAGGCTGGCCAGCGCCGCGCCGTAGCGGATCGCGACGAGCTGGCCGATGGCCTGGTGCGCGCCCAGGGCTGGTGCGCATGGCGCACCGAGCGCATCCGACAGGTCGTCGAGAACCGAGATCGACGTCTCCGGTCCGATGAGGCAGGGGGCGAGCGCCGGGCGCTGCGCGCCCGATTCGGTCAGCCGGTCCACCGCGGTGACAATGCTCGCCGGGTCACCGAGCGAGGCGGGCACGACGGGCACCGACAGCCGGGACGCGAGCAGCACGGCCGCCACCGCAGCTGCGCTGGTTGCCTCCTCGCCGACGTCGGCCAGCACGACGATGCCGCGGCCGTCGGCGGAAATGCTGAGCCCAGATGCGCGTGCGTACCGGACGAGCCCGGCTTCGGCCAGCCGCGAGTGCAGTCCCTCAGCGACGAGCGGGTGCGGCCCGAGGTGAGCGGCGAGGACGGTCGGGATCGTCGGTTCGGTTGTCAGCCGCTTAAGGACCGGGTCGAGGCGCGGGTTCGGACTGAGCAGCAGCGGAACGACGACGCTCGGGAACTGTTCGTGCTCGCTTGAATCGGAGTCGGCGGGAAGCAGACAGTCGGTGAGCGGCGCTTCGGCACCCTCGAGGTAGCCGATGCGGATTTCGACGCCAGGACAGGACAGCTCGGCGATCGCGGCAACAGCCGGGCCGATCCCCGCCGTGTCGTCGGCCGCGGAACCAGGCACGGCGAGCACCAGTGCCGGCGCATCCGAGGCAACCGAGAGTCGATGCGGGCTCCGGTGTCGGCCGGGCGGGCGGGTGCGGGTGGTGCGCCGGGGAAGCGGCTGGCCCCCGTCAGATGCGCCAACGCGCTGCGGGAGCGGCTGGGCGCCGTCGGATCCGCCAAGTCGCTGTGGCAGTGGCTGCGCGCCGTCGGATCCGCCAAGTCGCTGTGGCAGGGGTTGCGCGCCGTCGGACGGGCCGCCGCGCTGGGGGAGCGGTTGGGCGCTGTCAGCGACGCCGCGCCGGGGCAGTGGCTGCGCGCCGTCAGACAGGCCGCCGCGCTGGGGCAGGCTGCCGGGTTGGCCTGAGCTAGGCGTCGGCTCGCCGCGCCGGGGTAGCGTCCATCCGGTCTGTTCAGGGTCGTCGGCGGCTGGCCGGCGCTGCGGCAGCCGCCCGGTGGATCCGTCTTGCCCCTGCATCCGCTCGGCGCGTCGGCCTAGGGTCCATCCGGTCTGTGCAGCGTCGTCCGTGGCTGGCCGGCGCTGCGGCAGCGGCCCGGTGGATCCGTCCTGGCCCGTCTCGTGCTCTCCGCTCGAAGCGAAGGACCAGCCGTTTTGGTCGCTCTCGGTGACCGGCCGACGGAGTGGCGGGCCCGCTGGCTTCAGCGGAGCCTCTCGCCTGGGCAGC
This sequence comes from Streptosporangiaceae bacterium, assembly GCA_030041275.1. Lineage (GTDB taxonomy): Bacteria > Actinomycetota > Actinomycetes > Streptosporangiales > Streptosporangiaceae > JAJYUU01. The sequence goes on along the minus strand of JASHOE010000133.1, from coordinate 7,512 downwards.
GGATCACCAGGCGCCAGCCCGTCGGGCTCGTTGAGATCGGTCACGCTGCCGTATCGTAATCGCCCGATCGACTGCTTCGCGCGGCTTCGGCGATGTTAACGCCAAATCCGACATCTGGGACTGATCGGAATTACTCTGCCGGAAGCATGCTTCTTAGCACGGCGATCAACGCGCTCTTCTGTTCGTCGGTCAGTCGTCGCTCTGACCGGATCGCGCCCTCGATGTCAGGCGGTGCCTGATGGGGCCCAGCGTGGCCGTGCGAGTCCCGGTGCAGCAGCCCGGCCTGCGCGAGCAGGGTCTCGGTCGAAACGTTGAGTGCGTCGGAGATCAGCCTTATCACCCGGACCGACGGCTGGTGCAGGCCGCGCTCGATCTGGCTGAGATACGGGTTCGACAGCTTGGTCCGCTCCGCGAGCTGGCGCAACGACATGTTCGCGAGCTTGCGCTTGTCGCGAATGAACGCACCGAGTGCCTGCATTTGGGTGTCCCACGGCTCGTTCACGATGCCCCCATGGCTGCTGGCAGCCGATGCCGGGGCGGCGCCCGATGGGTGCCCGCCCCGGCATTGCCGGCCTGCGAAGCGCTACTTCTTGTCCGTGCTGCGCGGCTTGCTGGCCGCCGACCGCGGAGCGGCGGACTTGGTCGTCCTGGCCTTCGGCTTGGCAGCCGTCGCGGTGGACTTGTCGCTCGCGGCAGTCGTCGCCTTGGCCGCGGTGCGATTGGCGGTGCTGCGCTTGGCGGCAGCGGGCTTGGCTGCTGTCGGCTTGGCTGCTGCGGGCTTGTCTGTCGTCGGCGCAGTGGCCGTCGTCGCCGCGTCACTGACCTTGTCCGCGGCGGCAGGCGCCGTAGCGGTCGGGTGGCCGCCCTGTAGCGCGCCCACGAGTTGAGTCAGCCTCGTCCTGCCTTCCGCAACGAACGGGGAAGCCGCTTTCGCCGCCTCGGCGACCTTGTCGGCGAGGGTGCGCTGCGCCGTGGCCGCCTGCTCGGCGAGACCGGCGTGCCTGGCCCGCTCCGCCAGCCCGCTGACCACTCGCTCCGCATGCGGACTGGTGGCGTGCCACGCCTTGCCAGCAAGGTCACGCTGCACGCTGATGGCGTGCTCGGCAAGCTCTTGGGCGTGGGCGCGGATTTCTGCGGGACCGGGGATGTGCACGGTCGGCCGCGTCGGAACACTCGGACGCGCCGCCTTCGCAAGCTCGGTGCCGGCCCGGACAACGCCGACGACGGTGTCCCGGCCCCTGCGCACCTGCTCCTGGCCTTCGCGCACCCGGTCCTGGCCCTTGCGCACCTGCTTGTATCCGCGCTGCATCGCGGCGAGCAGTTCCTTCTGGACTTCCTGCACGACGGACCTCTTACTGTCAGCCATCATGCCCCTCCTTAGTCATCATGCGCTAACTATATCAAGCAAGCGCGCTATATGCCAAGCGAAGGGCTTGCACTGGCCTACGAGTCCCGTCGCGGGACGTTGTAATACAGGTGCGTGACGCCGTTGCCCTCGGTGATCTGAGGATCCTCCAGATCGACCGACCCGGTGCTGAGGGTGCCGAACAGACGGACCCCGCCGCCGAGCAGCACCGGCACGACCTTGACCTGGATGCGATCCACGAGGCCAAGCGCGAGGCACTGCTGAATGATGCTCGGACTCCCGAGCGCGAGCACGTTGTCTCCGGCAATTTCTGCGGCCGTCGCCATCGCACTCTGCATCCCGGCGGTGTCAAACGACACTGTCGAGTTGGGGAGCGGCCAGCCCTTGGGAATGCTGTGGGTTACCACGACGACCGGCGCACCCGTCGGGTGATGGCCGTCCCAGCCGTGCGCTACGTCGAAGGTGCGCCGCCCGTACACGATCACTCCCACACCCATGGCATCCGCCTCGCCTGTTGGCTCGCGTGGCGACTGTTCAGGCTGAGGCTTGCCGTACCAGGTGAAGACCTTGTCAGCCCGGTCGGAGGAGTCGGCGACGTATCCGTCGAGCGACACTGACATATCGGCTACCACAGTGGCCATGACTCGATCCTTATCTCTGCGGGTTCAGGGGCTTATCTGGTCGGGTTCGGGTGGCGACTCGGCAGCCGAGCCGAGCGCCTATCCTTCAGGTCTCCTGGACGATTTCCAGCATGTTGCCGTCCTGGTCGCGGAACGCGAACATCGGCGGCACGGCAGGCCAGCGGAGTACTTCGTCAGCGCTGGCGCCGCAGGCGAGCAGGTGCTGGTGGAATGCGTCTGCATCGGCCGTGCACAGCCGGATGCCGGTCTCGACGCCGGTCGGCGTGCCCGGCTTGGCGAGGGTGAGCGCGATGGTCGCGCCGCCATCTTGCGGAGTGACCTCGAGCCAGCGGCCGCTGCCACCCATGGGAACGTCCAGGCTGGTGTCGAAGCCGAGTACCTGGGTGTAGAAGCGCAGTGCCTCGTCCTGGTCGCGGACCGGGACACCCACGGTCCGCAGCCGGGTGGCACGCGGTGCACTCACGGTGTCAGCCATTGCTTCCTCCGTGCTGTCAGGGTTGCCGGTACATGAGCGAGCCCGGCGTGGTCAGCTCTTCGCCGGTTTCTAGCCAGGTCTTCAGACCCGAGAGGATCATCGGCCAGCCGCCGTAGATCTGGGAGCTCGCGCCCTCGGGCAGCTGGTCGTGGGTGAGCACGAGCCGGCACGAGTCCTCCACCTGCTCGATTTCCCACGTGACCCGGCTCTGGCCTGCGCTCTTGACCTCATCGCTCCACAGCGCGGTCATGGTATGGACCAGCTTGCGCGGCGGATCGACCTCGAGGACTTCCCCGTCGCCGAGCAGTCCAGGCGCGCCTGGGTGGCCCATTTCAAGCCGCGAGCCAGGCCGCCAGTCGGACGTCACGCTGGCGCCGAAGTTGTACTTGCGTCGAATCTCCGGATCAGTGATGGCCTCCCAGAGGCGCTCTGGGGTGGTCCGGATGTAGATCTCGAAGATCTTCTCCATCGGCTTCTCCAGTTCCTGCTTGATCTCGCTGAGAGCGGCTGCCCACGGCTCTGCGTACTTACTGACCCAGCGATCGTGAATGAGGCGGATCGGCACGGGATTCAGGAAGTGCAGCTTCTGGCGGCCGTGCTTCCTCGTCACGACGAGGCCCGCCTGCTCCAGCACTCTGAGGTGCTTCATCACGCCAAAACGCGTCATCGGGAAGCGCTCCTCTAGGGCGGTCAGCGTCTGGCCGTCGGCGCGGAACAGCTCGTCGAGCAGCTCGCGCCGGGTCGGATCGGCCAGGGCCCGGAAGACCTCGTCCATGCGAGAAAGATATGTGACCGATTGGTCACATGTCAAGGAACGGAGAAGAAGCTAGAGGTCGCGGAATCGTGCTGCCGAGCCGTGCTGCTGAGCCGTACCGTCGTGCCGTCGCACCGTGGCGCCGCGCCACGAGGCGGGTCGCGTGCCGACGCCTGCCGCGCGCGGCATAGCGTTCAGCCATGGCTCGATCTGGCTGGCCGTCGGTGTCGTATGCGGAGTGGAGCAGCACATGCGACACCTTGCACGCGCACACACAGGTGCTCGGGAAGCTGGCAGTTGCGCTGGCGCCGCACGAGCCGCAGTTGCAGCACGCTGCGCTCCGGCTCACCGCGCGGGGATGGGAGACCGCGCCGCTGCCCGCACCGGATGGTTCGGGCTGGCTCGTCGTGCTCCTTGACCTCCGGTCGCATCACGCTGCCGTCGAGCACAGCAACGGTGGTACCGAGCTAATCCCGCTGACGCCCGACCGGCCCGTCGGCGATGTCACCAGGGACGTGCTCGCCGCCGTGCGCAGGCTGGCCGGCCAGGTGACAATCAATCCGTCGCCCCAGGAGGTCGGCTGGCAGGTGCCGCTGGACGCGGACACCGAACACGCCAGCTACGACCCGGACCAGGTGGCGGCGTACTTCCAGGCGGCGGGCCGCGCCGCGATGGTGCTGGCCGAGTTCCGGGCTCCGTTCCGCGGTCGCAACACCCCGGTCAATGCGTGGTGGGGATCCTTCGACTTGGCAGTGAGCATGTTTTCCGGAGAGCCCGCCGAGCCGCCGTCGCGGGATTTCATCATGCGCAACGCGATGGATGCGCAGGAGGTAGCCATCGGCTGGTGGCCTGGCGATCCGAGGTATCCGTCAGCGGCCTTCTACGCCTACTCTCACCCGGCGCCTGACTCCTTCCACCGCGCCAGCATCTCTCCGCCGGCAGCGCGCTGGGAGGCCGGTCTCGGCGAGTTCATCCTGGACTGGGACGACGTCATCGCAAGCCCGGATCCGCACGCGACCGGACTTGAGTTCGCCAGATCCGCGTTCCGCACGGCCTGCGGGGTGGCCGACTGGGATCCGCAGCTCGTCGCGACCGCACAGGGATCGCCGCCCCCCGTGGGATAGCCGCGCCAGAAGCCGGCAGCCGCCGCGAATCGATCAGGCACCTGTACCGACCAGGCACCTGTACCGACCAGGCACCTGTACCGACCCGGCGCAGCGAATCGGCCAGGCGCAGGGCATCGGCCAGGCGCAGGGCATCGGCCAGGCGCAGCGAATCGACCGGCCGACGCCACCGCGGGGGAACGCGAATGTCTGCCACGCCCGCCGCCATTGGCCTGGCAATGGCATTCTGTCGAGGTGACCGATCTGACTCCGCCGCAGACGACCCGGCGGGCACGGCTGTGGCAGGCGGCCGAGGCGAGGAAGATCCCGCTGCGGGCGGTCCTGGCCACGGTCGGCGTCGTCGTCGTCGTGTACCTGGCCGCGCAGCTGATCGACCGCCTCCGTGGCGTGATCTTGCTGCTGGTGGTTGCCGGGTTTATCGCACTGCTGCTGAACCCGTTGGTGGTCGCGTTGCAACGGGTGCTGCGGCGGCGCGGACTCGCGGTCACCGTCGTCACGCTTCTCGCGGTCGCTGCCTTCGGCGGGCTGGCCACGGCGTTCGGTTACCCGCTGATCAATGGCATGACCCATCTGGCTGCCGATTTGCCAGCGTACGTGCGCCGCACCCAGCACGGCCAAGGCTGGCTCGGGCATCTGGTCGCGAGGTATCACCTGCAGGTCTGGGTCGAGCACAACGCCCCCAAACTGGTGAGCTACGCGAAGGATCTGGGCAAGCCAGCCCTGAGCCTGGGCAAGGGTGCTGCCTCGCTGATCTTCTCCCTGTTCACCGTGTTCGTCCTCGTGGTGCTCATGCTGCTCGAGGCCTCGAAGATCCGGCTTGGCTTGCTGCGTCTGATGGCGCCCGCCAGGGCCAGGCGGTACACCGGGATCGCCGGCCAGGTCAGCCGCGAGGTGACCGGGTTCATGCTCGGCAACGTCGCGACCTCGATCATCGCGGGCGGCGTCGTGCTGTTGGCGTTGCTGATCCTCGGCGTGCCATTCCCGTTCCTGTGGGCGCTGTGGGTGGCGCTGGTCGACTTCCTGCCGATGATCGGCGGGGCGCTCGCGGGGATCCCGGTAGTGCTGTTCGCCTTCACGCATTCGGTGACGGCCGGGATCGCCACTCTCGTCGTTTTCCTCATCTACACGCAGGTCGAGAATCACGTACTCAACCCGCTCATCATGAGCCGGACCGTGCGGATAAACCCGCTGCTCGTGCTCGTGTCCATCCTGGTCGGTGCGTCTATCGGCGACTGGGTCGGCGGGGTGTTCGGCGGCTTTGTCGCCGCGCTGCTGGCCATCCCGGTGGCGGGGGCGCTCCAGGTGATCGTCCGGGAGGTCTGGCAGTCGACCGCGGCGCCGGGCAACGAAACCGCGGTGCCGGGCGGCGAAGAGACGGAGCAAGGCCTCGCACCAGGGGACTCTGGGCGGCGCACTGCGGAAGCCGGAGCGGTCCAGGTGATCGTGCGAGAGGTGTGGCAGTCGACCGCGATGCCGGCTACCGAGCCGGGGGAGCAGGGCGCGGGCTCGGTGCCGTAGGGCGTAGTTCGGCTGGGGTCCCGCGGCCTAGCCAGGTCTGCGGCGCCGACGGGTTGGCGCGGTTGACATGTCCTCCGTCCGCGGCGCCGGCAGCAACGGCAGCCTGGATGGGGGCTTGACCTCCTGCAGCCGAAGGTAGCTCACGAGCCGCTGGCCGCCGTGGGTAGCCAGTGCGGCGAGCACCTGCTGCAACTCCGTCACATCCCTGGCGACAATCGTGAGGAGGTAATCCATCTCCCCGGTGACGTTGTCCGCGGAGATGATCTGCGGCAGGGCCCTGATCTGATTTTCGAACACCCGGGTCGGCTGCGGCTCGTGACGGCTCAGCGTGGCGGTCACGTACAACTGCAGCGGGAAGCCCGCTGCGGCTGGGTCAAGGCGCGCGCTGATGACCCGGATGACGCCGGTTTCCTTGAGGCGGCGAACCCGATGCAGCGTCGCGGCGGGAGACAGGCCGACCATGCGCGCCAGTTCGACGTTGGTCCGATCGGCGTCTGCCTGCAGCTCGGTGAGCAGCCTTATGTCAATGTCATCAAGTTGAACGGCCACGTTACAAAATTATAGTTGGTAGAAGTCTGCAAGCTCCAAACTAAAGGCCATCGTCGGTGACACTGACCGCATGACATTCCGCCGCCGTCTCACCTTCCCGGCGCTGGTAGCCGCCGGGGTCCTGTGGGGTACCACCGTGCCGCTGTCCAAGCTTGCGCTGGCATGGCTCGCACCTGGCTGGCTGGCGTTCGGCCGGTTCGGGCTTGCCGCCGCGCTGCTCATGGCCGTCAGCCGGTCCAGGCTGCGCGCGGCGTTCAGCCCGGCAATTCTGACTACCGGCGCGGCTGGCTACGGCGGCTCAGTGCTGCTGCAGAACCTCGGTATCGAGCGCACCAGCGTGACGCACGCCGCGCTGCTGATCGGTGCCACCCCGGTGCTGGTGGCCGTGCTGGCCGCGGTACTCGGTCACGGTGTTGCCCGACCACTCTCCTGGCTGGGCTTTGGCATCTCGCTGGCTGGCGTCATCGTCATCGCCGGCGGGCGGGGAGCCGGATCCAGCTTGACCGGCGACGGTCTGGTACTGGCGTCCCAGTTCGCGTGCGCCGGGTTCGTCGTGTCGCAGGCGCGGCTGCTGCGCGGCCGGGACCCGGTCGCGGTCACGGCCGTGCAGCTCATGGCGGCCGCCATTGCAGTGCTGCCGGCCGCTCTGGCGGGCGACCCGATGACGGTCGCGGCCAGCAGCCCGATCGCCGTGTTCGCCACCGTAGGCCTGGTGCTGGCTGGCACCGTGTTGCCGACGACGCTGTTTGCGTTCGCGCAAGGCCGGGTCTCCGCAGACGTCGCCGGAGCGTTCCTGAACCTCGAGCCGCTGTTCGGCGCGGCCATCGGCTTCGTGCTCTTCGGCAACCCCCTTGGCCCCGCGCAGATCGCGGGCGGGACAGCAGTGGTGGCCGGTATCGGCCTCAGCAGCTACCAGGTGGTCCGGGCAGAACGTGCGCGGCAGCCAAGCCGGGTCGATTCGCTCGCCCTGCCGGACGGCGCGACCGGGCAGGCAGCTCCGGGCCTGACGACCGTGATGACGACCGGTGGCCCTGCGCTGGCGAGTATCCCGGCGGCGCGGGCCGAGGCGGCGGCGCGGCGCGAGG
>JASHOE010000132.1 GCA_030041275.1 Streptosporangiaceae bacterium | reverse complement strand
TCCCATGTCGTCGCCGAGCTGGAGCGGATCGCCGATTATCTGGTGATCCTCAACAACGGGCAGCTGCAGCTAGCAGGCGGGGTCGAGGACCTGCTGGCCGTCCACCGCATCCTGACCGGGCCGGGCAACGGCCGCGCGCTCGATGCCGAGCCGATGGCAGTGATCCACGCCAGCCGGGCGGGCGCTCAGGCGCACCTCCTGGTCAGGAACGCAGCGCCAGCGGCCCAGACCCCGCAAGGCTGGCGGTCCGACCCGGCCAGCCTGGAAGATTTGGTGCTCGGTTACCTGCGCGACCCCGATGCCCGCATGCTGTCCGGCCCGGTTATGGCGACAACGGCCGGCGGACCGAGCGTGACGCCATGACCTCCGCCGCGCATCCGGTCGGCCAGAACCACGAGCCAGGCAAGCAGACGGCGCCAGTACCGTTGCGCCAGCTCGTGTGGGTCACAGCTCGCCAGCACCGGACCACGCTGCTCTGGACCGGCATTGTCGTTGCCGTTCTGGCCATCGTGCTGGCGGCGACTGGCGTTCCCGTGCACATGCTGGCGGGCAGCGGGGGACCCAGCTGGTTTGGAGCGAGCCGCGCTAGCGTGGACTACGCCGGGGTGGTGCTGCAGGCGTTCGCGCTGACGCTCCAGCTCGCTGCTCTGCTCGCCGGCATGTTTCTCGGCGCCCCGTTGCTGCCCCGCGAGATTCAGGAAGGCACGGCCAAGCTGGCGTGGACGCAGGCCGCGAGCCGGACGAGATGGCTGCTTGGTCAGGTGCTGCCACTCGCTGGCGTGCTGACAGTGGCAGCACTAGCCATCGGCGCGGAGTTCAGCTGGTGGCTGTCGCCGTTCCCGCACAACGCTCTCGGATTGATCGGGTCGTTGTCGCCGTGGTGGCCGCTGCGGTTCAACCTCGTCCCGCTGCTCTTCGCGGCGTGGGTCGTGCTCGCTTTCACCCTCGGCGTTTTCCTCGGCGCGGTGATCCGGCGGATTCTGCCAGCGATGGCTGCGACGCTCGGCTGCTACGGCGCACTCCTGTATGAGGTGTCAGCCTCCTGGCGGATGCATTACCTCGCACCGCTGCACCTGATGGCGGCGGTGCAGTTCCAGTCCGGCGGAAGCTATGGCTACAGCGTCGCCTGGGCCACCCCTCCGCAGGCCATCATGAGTGAGGGGCTGGGCTGGCCGGATGGGCGCCTGCTCAGCCAAGCGCAGCAGGCGCAGTCTGGAGCGTGGATGAGAGCGCACCACATCGTCATGTGGATCACCTACCAGCCCGGTAACCGGTATCACACCTTCCAGGCGATCGAGCTTGGCTGGCTGCTCGCAGCCTCGGCGCTGCTCGTCGCCGGCGCAATCTTCGTGATCCGGCGGCGTTCGGCCTGACGCCGGATACGTGCCGGGAGACCGGGCGGCGAGCGGAAAATGCAGCCGCGCCGGATACGTTGCCGGGAGACAGGGCGGCGAGCGGAATATGCAGCCGCGCCGCTGGCGTCGGCCGCGCCAGCGGGGCCGACGCTCCCCGCGGCACCAACGCGAGACGCGATCAGTCAGAGTTGCGGCGGTGATGGGTGCCGAGGCTGATAGATCGGGAATTCTGCACCGTCCGGCAGCCGGATTGCGGCTAGCAGTCCCCAGCCCTGATCGGAAATCTCGCGTGCCACTTCGACGCCCTTGGTCCGCAACTCGTCGAGGGTAGCGCGGATGTCGTCGCACATCAGATACAGCTCGTGGCGTGCGCCCGCGTCAGCTGGATGAACGGCCAGCTCGGCGGGTGGCAAGGCAAAGATGAGCCAGCCCCCGCCCGCGTCGACAGACGGCAGGTTCAGCACGTCAGCAAAGAAGGCTCGTACCTTCTCCGCGTCCGGTGAGAAGACGATCGCGTGCACGCCAGTGATCACGCTTTCGAGGGTAGCCATCTATCCTGAAACCAGGATTGTCTGGCGGAACTGATGTGGTACCTGATTGCCGCTGACCTCGTGCTCGTCGTCCACATGCTGTTCATCGGCTTCGTGGTCGTCGGCTCCTTCCTGACCTGGCGGTGGCCGCGGCTCATCTGGGTGCAGCTGCCGGCGATGGTGTACGGCGCTCTCGTGGAGTTTGCCGGGTTCGCCTGCCCGCTGACGGCGCTGCAGAACTATCTGCTCCGCCGCGGCGGGCAGGCCGGATATCGCGGCGGGTTCATCTCGCATTACCTGATCCAGGTGATCTACCCGCCTGGCCTGACTCGCGGACTGCAGATCGGGCTTGGGCTATCTGTCGTGCTCATCGCCGTGATTGGGTACGGCGGATACCTGCGCAGGAACCGGCCGTCCTGGGTCGGCCGGGCGGGTCGCTGACTTGTGCGTGCGCCGGTCAGCTCGCCAGGTCGCGCCGCTAGCCATGGCCGCCGGCGCACTCGCGTGGCGACCAGGGATAGCTATCCGCCGAAAGCGTGCGGGCACTTAGGCCGAGCGGAAGAACCGCCTGGCGAGCACCCCGAACGCGACGGCGTACCCGGCCAGCACACCGAGGCCGGCGGGCCACGGCCACTGCCCGGCCATGCTGTGCTGCACGGCCGAAACGGCCGCGCCGAGTGGCGTGTAGTCGCCGACGTGGCGCAGTGCAGGAGACATGGTGGCCTGCGGGGTCCACGGCCCGGCGAGACGGCGACGCGTACCTAGAGAAGGCGATCGCCGAGTTCCGCGCGGCGGGCTCGAGGCCAGTCGTGAGCTCGTCGAGGATCACGAGGCGCGGTTGCCGATGGGCGCGACGGCGATCGAGAGCCGCTGCTTCTGCCCGCCGGAGACCCGACGGCAGCGAGTGCGGCACTGCTCGGTCAGCCCGATGCGGCCGAGCAGCTCACCGGGATCGGCTGGCCGCGGATAGAACGAGGCGGACAGGTCAAGGGCCTCGACGACGGTGATCTTGTCGGGAAGCTGGCTCTCCTGCAGATGTACGCCCACGAGTGCGGCATGAGCGTCGCATTCGTTCCGTTGCAGGTGGAATCTCGCTCGCACGGTCAGTCCGGGCCAGCAGTCGGCGAAGGGCGGCTAGCCCTTGACCGCCGCGCTACCGGCGCCCGGCGTAAATGATCCGATTGGCCTGAATCTCGCCTGCGTCGATCGCGGCCTGCTCATTAGCTTGGCTAACGTCGGCCAGTTCGGCGAAGAAATAGGGTCCGTAGGCCAGCAGCTGGCGGCCGAACCGCGCGTCGAGCTCGCGAATGATGTCCACACCGGTGTGCATGTCTTCTGCGCGCGCCCAGTCGTCGCAGAAAGCCTCCCAGGCTTGTCCCGAGGTACGCCACTCATCGCCGAGCGCGCCGAGCCAGCCGCGTTCGGCCGTCGGCGGCGGCAGCCGGTCGAAACACCACCGGGCAGTGGCTTCGTCGAACCGCTCCCTAGCCCACTCCACCACCACGATCGAGCCGCCGGCCGCCAGCGCTTCGTTCGCCAGGTCCAGCACCGCGCCGACGTCCGCCATGTGATGCAGCGACGTGCACGCCACGACGGCAACGGCCGGCTCAGGCGGCTCGCAGGCCTCGAACTCGATCCGCTGGTACGACGGACCCTCGGGCGCCCTGGGATCGATGCCGGCAGCGTCGTACCCCGCGCCGCGCAGCATCGGGACAAACCCGCCGAGCGGCCCGCACCCGATCTCCACCACCGCGCCCGGCCCGGCCGGCAGCAAGGCACGCACCAGCGGCCACAGCTCCGCGAGCCAGCGTTCGTCTGGCGTCACAGTGCCCCACCAGCCGTGGCCAGCCGCTCAGCGCCGAGTCGGGCCATCGCCGCGGCAGGCCGTCAGCGGCCGTGCGGCGGCGAGGAGTAGCGGGCCACCGTGAACGCGATGATCACTGGTACGTCGAGGGCGAAGAATGCCAGCATGACCAGCGCCACGGCCAGCGGAGCGCCGCGCGTATGGTCGCGGATGAACGCGAACGCGATCATCCCAGCCGAGATCACATACGCGAGGATGGCCCACCGGAACACCAGCCTGAACCGGTCCCAGGCGAAGTCCCGCAGCCGGGTGAGCAGCACCGCCGCGGTCGCCAGGAGCAGCCCGCTGACCACCGCGAGCACGACCGGTGCTATCAACGACGGTCGCCGCGGCAGGGCCGAAGCCATCAGGATGCCACCGATTACCACCAGGCCAAGCGAGACCAGGGCTAGACCCGCCACCGGCGGGAGCTGACGATCGGCGCCGGCCTCCGCTGCCTGGCCTGCGGGCGGCTCGCCGGGCTCGGCGGGCAGCGCGCCGGGTACCGCGGTCACTGCGTCGCCACCCTGGTCATGATGATCAAGGTCGCTACCTGCATGAGTCCGGTGACTCCGGCGGTGTAGATGAACCGCTTCATCAGCTTGTCGATCACCGCCGGGTTGGGCATCGGCTTGCGCATCTCGAACAGCACCGTGATGTTAGCGGGCTCGAGCACTCCGAGCGCGATCACCGCCATCACGCCGACGACGCAGTACGACGCAATCAGCCAGGAGTGATTCGGGCTGGACGGCGCGAGGTTTCCCAGCTGCAAGGCGAGCTGGAAGCCGGCCGCCAGCGTCATCAGCACCAGTGTCGGCATGATCAGCACCATCATCGGCATGAACCGTGCGCTGAACTGCGCCCTCGCAGGCACCGGCAGGCGCCCCAGGATCGGTCCTACAACGAGGCCGACGAACAGATCGATGCCGGTCCACAGCGCACCGCCCGCCACGTGGCAGAACATCAGCGCCCACAGCCAGTTGCCGGCGATCGCCGCGATCACGAAGGCGACGATGACCGCCACGACCGGCAGCCCGCGCAGCGGGACGACCGGTGGCCGCGGCGGCGGCCCAACTGGATCAGCATGCACCTGCGCTGCGGCGATGCCCGCCGAAGCCTGGATGTCGGTCATGATCCCCCCTTATGGGCCGCACCTGGCAATGCGACTGACGTGACGGCAGCCCGGTCTGCGGCAGTCTGATCTGCGTGAGTAAAGCATGCGACAGATGCCCGATGCGTGCTACCGCCAAAACAGTCCGCCACGCCCCTTGTTGTCTGTCCTGAGGGTGGGGATCGGCAGGGTTACAGGCCGTATTCCTCCAGCAGCCTGAGCCAGAACTCGCTGACGGTGGGGAACGCCGGCACGGCGTGCCACAGGGTGTCGAGCGGGACCTGGGCGGTAACCGCGATAGTCGCCGCGTGCAGGTGATCGACGACGACGGGGCCGACGACCGTGAATCCGAGCAGTGCGTGCCTGTCTTCGTCGACGACTGCCTTGACCCGGCCGGTGTAGCCGTCGGCCTGCAGCGCGGCGCCTTCGACGCCCGCCATGTCGTACTCGACGGTGCGGATCCGGAAGCCCTCGTCGCGCGCGATGGCCTCGGTGCGCCCGGCGGAACAGACCTGTGGGTCGGTGAAGATGGCCTGCGGAGCGCCCCGAGCGTCGGAGGTGTCGCGCAGCGCAGGCCGATCCTCTGGCAGGCCCTGGGCCGTGGCGGCGATCACGTCAGCGCACACCCTGGCCTGATACTTGCCCATGTGGGTGAGCATGTTGCGCCCGTTGACGTCACCCACGGCGTAGAGCCAGCCATCGGCCACGGCGGTCGCTCGCAAGGCGGCGTCGACCTGGATCGGACCGTCAGGCGTCAGCCCGACCGTCTCCAGCCCAAGATCAGTCACGTTCGCCCGGCGGCCGGTGGCCACCAGGATCTCGTCAGCCTCGATGAGCGAGCCGTCATCGGCACGCACGGTGACCGGCCCCCCGGCGACGGGGCGCTCCACGCCGGCAGCTGACCGGCCCAGGCGCACGTCAAGCCCCGACTCGCGGAATGACTGTGCGACCAGCTCACCGGCGAAGGGCTCGTGCCGGTCGAGCAGGCGGTCGCCGGCGACGAGCATGGTCGTCTCTGCTGCGCCGAGCGCGTGCAGAGCCTGGGACATCTCGCAGCCGACGGGACCGCCGCCGAGCACGACCAGGCGCTTCGGTACCTCGTGGACGTCGGTCGCTTCCCGGTTCGTCCACGGGCCGGCCTCGCGCAGTCCCGGCACGTCCGGGATGAAGGGATCACTGCCGGTGGCGAGAACGACGGCCTGCCGGGCCGTCAGCGCCCGGACGGCACCATCGGGGCCACTCACCTCTACGCGCCTTGGCCCGGCCAGGCGGCCTTGGCCGCGGACAAATGTGGCAGGCATGGTCTCGATCTGGCGCACTTCCTGCGCGTCGTCCTGATGGTCCACGAACTCGTCGCGCCGCGACAGTACAGGAGCCGGATCGATCGGGCCGCGAAGGTCGAGCCCGGGCATCCGGCTGACCTCGGCCGCCAGTTCCATCGGCCACAGCAGCGCCTTGCTGGGGACGCACCCGTAGTGCTGGCACTCGCCGCCGGCGAGACGGCGTTCTACCACAACCGCCGTCAGGCCGTTCCGGACGGCGCGAGCGGCGGCGGTCTCGCCCACGGGTCCAGCGCCCACGACGATGACATCGAAGACATCTTCCTGCGTTGCCATGGACGTCCCCCGAGCTCTAGGTGCCAGGTTGAGCTGAATCAGGTCAGGCTTTGCCGCAGACGCGGTGGCTAAGGCGGTTCCCGGTGCTCGCAAGTCCAAAACGATGTCGCCGGCCGGGTCTGGTGTTGGCCGGGTCTCGCACCCGCCGGGTCTCGTGCCCGCCGGCCTTAGTCGGTCGGGTCTCGCCTCGGCCGGCCCCAGCCGACCTTGGCCGGGTCCGACCACGGCCTCGGCCAGAGCCCTAGCCGGTCAGCGCCAGCGTCGCATCCGTCTCGTCGACGAGGCGGTGACAGCCGTCGGCGGCCGGGAACTTGGCGAGCGAACCGCGGACGCGCGCCAGCGGTCCGTCCGGGCCGGCCAATATTGCCCCGTCCGCCTGGCTGGCGACTAGCTCATCCCCGACTCGCAGCAGGACTGGGCCATCGCGGCCCGCGGAGATCGCGGTACGACCAGCGGCGAGCGCGGCGAGCACGGCTGCTGGGTCAGCCTCCTCCGCCTCCACCCAGGTGGTGGGCGTGCCTGGCGGTGCGTCGGAGCCGGGCCGGTGCCAGTCGCTGCCGCCGACCGGAATGGCTGTCGGGTCCCACGCCTGCCACCAGGCCAGGGGAGTCGTCCACCTGGTGTCGAGCCAGCTCCAGTGCCAGACTTCGAGCAGCGGCGGTCGTCGCTTGATCGGTGTCATCCAGCTGACCTGCCCGCCGTACGGGTGATTGACAGACATCAGCCCGCCTGCCTGCTCGCAGCTTTGCAGCCAGTCGTCTGGCGGCTCCCGGAAGTCGATCCAGCCGACGTCACCGAGCGCGCCTGCGTGGCCGCCCGCAGTCGTGACCTCCTGGCCGGGCAGGAGCGTGATGCCATGCACCGCGGCGGTCGTGGCGAGCTCGGCGTGATGGCTGACCGTGTTGTGGTCGGTCACCGCGATGAAATCAAGGCCGCGTCCGGCGGCGAACCTGGCCAGCTCGGGCACGGTCATCACGCCGTCGGAGTGGACCGTGTGCGTGTGCAGGTCGCCGGCTAGCCAGCGGCGGCCGGGCGTGGCGGGCAGCAACCGGGGCGGCGGCCGATCGGTGAGCGGCGGTAGCTGCTCCGGTGCCTCGGCTGGATGGAGCTCGCCCGGCGTCGTGGAAATCTCGATGGCAGCGCGGTAGTCGGTGCCACGCGCTGGCAGCCGGTGCAAACCGATCATGAGCTGCCAGGTACCTGGCTCGAGCTCGCCGGCCAGGTACCCCGGTGTCGCCGAGTCTGTGGTGATGACGAAGGACCGGCGCGCCGCGCCCGACCAGCCGCGGAATCCGTCTGATCCCAGGCAGCCCAGATCGAGCACCGCGCCCGATCTGTCGTATTCGAGCTCTGCCCGCAGCGCGCACGCACCGGGCGGGACCTCGAACGGCAAGTACTGCCACGCTGAGGCGAACCGGTGCGTTAACGTCCAGCGCCCCGCGTGCCGCGTTACCACCATGAGTTCATCTTTCCATCACGCATAGTTACGGGCGCCGCCCGCGCTGGGCGGCGGCGGGGTCGGGACGAGCCATGAATGCCGCTCTGGTGTCGCTGGAGCGACACTGAACCGGCATCCATGCAGCGCGCCGGCCGGCCGCTGCATTGCTGGCCCGGATCTGGAGACCTGGGAATGGGGTTCAGCAGGCGGCTAGCATCGCCGGAATGGACGCGATCCTCGGCGACTGCTCGCTCGACACCCTGCGCCGGCGCACCAGCTACAAGTGGCGCATGTATCCGCCGGACGTGCTGCCCGCGTTCGTGGCCGAGATGGACTTCGATGCGGCCGGGGAGATCAAGGACGCGGTGCGCGCCGCGCTGGACGCAGGCGACACGGGCTACCCGCACAAGGGCGAGATGGGCGAGGCGTTCGCGGAGTTTGCCGCCGAGCGGCTCGGCGGCTGGTCCCCCGACCCGGACCTGGTCTTCGCGATTCCAGACGTGATGACCGGGATAGCCGAGGTCCTGCAGTCGATCACCGAGCCGGGCGCCGCCATCGTCATCAACCCGCCGGTGTACGCGCCGTTCTTCTTCCGGATCGAACTCGCGGGTCGGCGCATCGCCGAGGCACCGCTGGCCGCTGCAGCGGACGGTGGGTATGACCTGGACCTCGACACACTCGACCACGCGCTCGCGCAGCCCGGCGTCGGCGCCTACCTGCTGTGTAACCCCCACAATCCGCTCGGCCGGGTCTGGTCGCGCGAGCAGCTGATCGGGGTAGCGGAAACGTGCGCCAGGCGCGGCGTGCCGATCCTGGTGGACGAGATCCACGCGCCGCTGGTGCTGCCGGGAAGCCGGCACGTGCCGTTCCACACCCTGGACCACCCGGCCGCGCGCCAGGCCGTCGTGTTCACCTCGGCCTCCAAGGGCTGGAATATCCCCGGGCTGAAATGTGGCATCGCGGTCGCAGCCGACTCCATCGGCGCGGCCATCCTGGCGCGGCGGTGGGAGGCGCTGCTTGCCGCTCACCTGGGTGTGCGCGCCACCATCGCCGCGCTCCGCAGCGCCCGGTCGTGGCTGGACGCGGTAGTCGCGCAGATCGCTGCCAATACCCGGCTGCTGACCGGCCTGCTGGCGGAGCAACTGCCAGGAGCGCGCTATCGCGAGCCACAGGCGAGCTTCCTTGCCTGGATCGACTGCCGGGCGCTGGATCTCGGTGACGACCCGGCCGCGGCGTTTCTCGCTCGCGGCAAGGTGGCGCTCAGTCCGGGCCCTGATTTCGGCAGCCAGGGCCGCGGCTTCGCACGGCTGAACATCGGCACGTCGCCCGAACTCATCGCCGAAGCCGTGCGGAGAATGGCCAGCGCCACGCGATGACAGTGAGCGCGACCCCGAGGGAACTGACGAACGGGCTGATCGCGGCCGCGTCCGGGTCAGCGGCGCCGTCGGCCGGATCTTCCGGCGATTCGGGTTGCCGTGGTCCGTCCGGTCCTGTCACGATCGGTCCCGCCCGAACTTCAGTAGTAACGCCGGACGCTCGACCCCGCAGATCCCGTACCGGCGCTGAGCTGTGGGGAGAAGCCGTGTCGAGATCGCCGGTTGCCAGCGTGCTCCGATCGGCCGCCATCGTGGGCGTGGCGGTGTCCGCCGCGGTGGCCGTGGCCGCGTGCGGTAACGGGAAGCCCGCGCCTGCCGTCACTGTGACGCAGTCAGCGAGTGCCTCGGCTTCGGCGTCGACGGCGGCTAACGCCGCCGGCGCGACGTCGCCGGCGATGGTCGGCGTGACTACCGGCGGTGCGCTGGTCACGCTCAACCCCTCGACCGGCGTCGTGCAGCAGACGCTGGTGTCCTCCGGCGTGCTTGGCGACGAGGTAACCGTCTCCCCGAGCGGAGTCGTCTACTTCGCGGTCCAGAACGGTTGCACGAGCACGATCGAGGACATGCCGGTGAGCGGCGGCAGCGTCAGCGTCGTGGTCGCCGGCAGTCTGCCCGCGATCAGCCCGGATGGGACGAAGCTGGCCTACGCCAGCCAGCCGAGCCTCACTGTCGGCTGCGTGCCGAGCACCACGGACATGACCGCGCTGTATCAGGTCAAAATCCGCACGCTGAGTGGTGGTGCGACTATCAGCCTGCCCGCGAATCCGGCGTCGCAGGATACCGGGTTGCCGGTGCCCATCTCGCACTTGTCGTGGGCGGCGGACAACCAGGACCTCGCTGTGTCCATCGCGCAGGCTGAAGACAACGAGGGCTGGGAGCTCGCGCTGGTGAACATCGCGCAGGCGCATTACTTCCGCACCGGCGTCGGCGTGGTGTCGGTACCGGTCACCGGCAGTCCGACTCCGCAGCAGAGCTACCTGCGCGAGGGTGTGTACATGCCGAACGGTGACCTGTTTGTCAGCCGCGCTTGCTGCGCGGGGTACCCGCCGCAGAACACCTCGCGGCTGATGTGGGAGGTCGGCACCAACGGCGTGCTGGTGCATCAGGTGGCGATCGGGTACCCGAACCTGGACCACACCAGCCTGGACGTCAGTTCCGACGGGCAGTGGCTGCTTTACCTGGCCGGCAACGACCTGTACGTGTCGCAGGGCGGCGCCACCCCGAAGGAGATAACCACCGGTCTGATCGCGGCCGCGTGGGGCTAGCTGGCCGCGGGATGCGCCGGTACCAGGTCCGGCGTTTCGGGTTGCCGGAGTGCGTCCGGTCTGTCACGATCGGTCCGCCTGATCACTAGCAGACCGCCGGAGGCTTGACCCCGCTGCTGCCGCGCCGGCGCTGAGCGTGGGGAGACGCCGTGTCGCGAACGCCGGTTGTCAGTGTGCTCAGATCCGTTGGCGCGGTGATCGCCGCGGTCGCCGTCGCGGTCGCCGTGGCCGCGTGCGGCGGCGGCGCGAAGCCCGCGTCGACCGCGACCGGCACAGCGGGCCCGAGTTCGTCCGCGTCGGCGTCGGCGGCGACCAATCCGGCGGCCGGGGCGCCCTCCGCGATGGTGGCTGTGACTACCGGCGGCGCACTGGTCACGCTCAATCCGTCCACCGGTGCCGTGGCCCAGACCCTCGTCCAGTCGGGCGTGATCGGGGACGAGGTTTCGGTGTCCCCGAGCGGGCTGGTGTACTTCGCGGTGCAGAACGGCTGCGCCACGACCGTCGAGGACGTGCCGGTGGGCGGCGGCAGCGTCGCTGTGATCGCGCCCGGCAGCTTGCCGGCCGTCAGCCCGGACGGGACCAAGCTGGCCTATGCCAGCCAGCCGATCCTGAGCACGGCCTGCGCGACTTCCGAGTCGGGGTCGACCATGGCCCAGGTACTGCAGAACTACAAGGTCGAGATCCGGACGCTGAGTACCGGGGCAACCGTGAGCCTGCCCATGGTGCCGGCCGGCCAGGGCAGCCTGCCTTACCCGCTCTTCCACCTGTCCTGGTCGCCGGACAACGTGGACCTCGCCGTCACCGTCGAGGGCATTCAGGACAACGAGGGCTATGGCGTGAACCTGGTGAACACTGCGCAGGCCCATTACTTCTTTTCCGGTCCGGGCGTCACGTACGTGCCGGTGACCGGCAGTCCGACTCCGCAGCAGAGCTATCTGCGGGAGGGTGTGTACATGCCGAACGGTGACCTGTTTGTCAGCCGCGCCTGCTGCGGCGGCGATCCAGTGGTGAACACCTCACGGTTGATGTGGGAGGTCGGCACCAACGGCGTGCTGGTGCATCAGGTGGCGATCGGGTACCCGAACCTGGACCACACCAGCCTGGACGTCAGCTCCGACGGGCAGTGGCTGCTCTATCTGGCTGGCAACGACCTGTACGTGTCGCAGGGCGGCGCTACGCCGAAGGAGCTGACGACCGGGCTGGTCGCGGCGGCTTGGGGCTGACGCGCTGCGCCGCGGTACCGGCGAACGGGCTAGAACGCGTGGTTAACGTCGCACCCAGAGCGTCAGGGTGATGCCGCGGAAGTGCTGGATGTCGACCAGCCTGAACTGCGTGGCCAGCGTCGCGCTCTCGCTGCGCAGCAGCGCGGTAGGCAAGTGGACGGACGGCTGGTCGCCGACCACCCAGATGCGCTGGTAGCCGAGCATGAGCGGGCGGGTCTGCGCGAACGTCTTGTCGACGCCGCGGAAGTCGCCGGCCTGCATGGGTGTCTGCGCCTCGGCGAAGTCAGTGACCTTCGTGTAGTCCCACGGGTAGCCGAGCTCGGCCTTGCGGAAGAAGGTATCGAAGTACAGCACCCCGTCGCGCCGGTGTGCGTGCGCGGCTATGTAGAGCGACGGACTGCCGAAGTCGTAGGCCCGGCTCTGCGGGGTCCGGACCCGCTGGTCAGGCCCGAGCTGCAAGACGAGGGCCAGGACGCACAGCACGACGCCGGGCAGCCAGATCAGCACCCGGCGGGCCCGCGGCTGGGCGAGCAGCTGCCCGGCCCATTGACCGGCCCGGTAGACCCCAGCACCGGCCAGCAGCGCGGCACCAGCCTCGCCGTACAGCACGTACCGGTCGACGTAGAGCGGATGCAGCACGCGTGACTCGGCGACCAGCAGGAAGGCGGGAATCACCAGCAGTGGCGCGGCCACCGACGGCAGCGACACGCCGCCCCGCCACCACGGCGCTGCTGCCTGGCCGACGTTCGGCCCGTCAGCCGCTGGCGCCTTGGGGCCCCCGGACCACTCGGGCAGCACCGCCAGCACCGCGCAGGCCAACAGCAACAGCGCGACGATCGTGGTCGCCCCGAAGTAGTCGTGGAAGAGGATCTTCAGGGCGCGCAGCCCTGGCCGCGGGATCCAGCCGATCGCCGCGTGCTCCTTGACGCTGAGAGCGAGCAGCGGGAGCACGAGCGCGGCGCCGACCGCGCCGGACGTGAACCAGTGCACGAAGACCCGCTTGCCGGGGCGGGCGACCAGCACGGTGACCGCGTGCGCGGCCAGGACGAGCAGAGCCATCTCGTTGAGGTAGCTGCTGAGCGCCACCAGCGCGGCGTAGCCGATCCACCAGCGCCGGATCCGCCGAGGATCATCGCCGGCGGCCTCGACCTCAAAGGCGCGGACGAGGACGATCGTCGTTGCCACGACGCACGCCAGCACCATGGCGTACGAGCGGGCCGTCTGGGCGTAGTAGGTGATGGTCGGCGTCAGCGCCATAAACAGTCCCGCGAATAGCGCCGGCCAGGCTGACCCGGTCAGCCGCCGGGCCAAGACCGCGATGAGCGCCGCGGCGACGGTCATGGCGATCACCGAGGGGATGCGCAGCGTCGTGGGGCTGCTGCCGAGCACCACCCAGGCGTGCATGATCAGGTAGTACAGCCCGTGCACGGCGTCGACGTTGGACAGCAGGTGAGCCAGCTCGCGCAGACTCAGCAGGGCGGCCCACCGCGTGGCCACCTCGTCGTTGCCCATGGCGTTGTCGCGGGTCAGTCCCCACAAGCCGGCCACGAGCATGGCCACGGCCGGTACCAGCACCGGAGCAAGCCAGGCCAGCCGGCCGGGCCAGGAGCGGGGACCCTGCAGATGGACCTGCGGGACCGCTTGCGGTGGCGTCGTCTGGCCGGCGGCCGCGCGGGTTGCGGCCGCGTCGTTCCCGCCAGCCAGCGCCGAGCTCACTGTGGGCCTGAGGTCAGCGTGTCCGGCGGCTGGGTGTCCGGCGGCTGGGTGTCCGGCGGCTGGGGGTTGGCCGGCGGCTGGCCGACCGAAGCGGCGAACGTCAGGCGCCACTGCTCCGGCGAGTTGACGGTTGCCGCTGCTGCGCGGTAATCGGCAGCAAGCCGGGCCCAGCTCTTGTGCAGCCGACGATGCAGCAGGAGACTGCGCCAGGCCAGCGCCCGGAACTGGCGCCGATCGCGCCGCAGCCAGGTCGCGCTCGTGCCATCGGCGGAGGAGACCAGCGCGCTGTCGAGCTTGGCCAGCACCCACCAGGATGCGTCTTGGTACGGCAGCTCCATTTGCGGCCGGATCGCGGCCCCAGGCCGGGGCGCCCGGAACTGGCGCAGAGTGCCACGGGCTGCCGTGGTCAGCAGGTTGATCTTGTTGGTCGGTGTGGTGTTGTGCTTGAGCGAGTCCGGGGCCCTGCGCCGCGGCGGCGGGAAACTCTCCAGGTCAGCCTCGAAGGCGGCATCCGGATACTCGGCTCGCAGCCGTCTGAGCTGCCCGATCGTGGCGGCGAGCTCGCGGTGCAAGTGATCTGGTCCGGTGAGCACGTCCTCGACAGCTCGCTGCTGTAGCACCGCAGTCGAGTACTGCATCGACAGCAGTGCCTGCAGTTGCCGCTCGCGGCTCTCGGTGATGAGGGCGCCACCACCCTTGTGGGGCGAGTGCAGCAGCGCGGACACGAGCCGGTTGCGGAGATGGTAGTAGGCCTGCCAGTCCCTGGAGTCGTCCTTGTCGTCCCAGGTGACCTGCCAGCAGCCCACGCCCGGCAGCGACACCGTCGGGACGCCGTGGTCACGGGCCCGCACGCCGTACTCGGCGTCGTCCCACTTGATGAACATGGGCGCGATCAAGCCGATCTCGGCGATGACACTGACCGGGATCAGGCACATCCAGGTGCCGTTGTAATCGCTGTCAGCCCGCCGGTGCAGCCACGGGGTGTTTTGCAGGTTCCGCCGCCCGAAGTCGTGCTTGGGCTTGGTGTTAGGGGCGAATCCCCACCACCAGGTCCACGACTCGATGGATTCAGCGTAGGCGTGCAGCAGGGACCGGTCGTAGAGGCTGAACATGTGGCCGCCGACGATGGTGGGTCGCCGGGTGAGGTCCGCGAAGGTGGCGGCGCGCAGGATGCCCTCCGGATCCAGCTTCACGTCGTCGTCCATGAGCAGCACGTAGCTAGCCCGGCCGGCTCGGACCGTCTCATCCATGGCCCGGGCGAAGCCGCCAGAGCCACCGAGGTTGCCCTGCTCGATCACCTCTACGCGGTCGCCGAGCTTCTTGGTCGCATCCGTGAAGGTGGGCCGCTGCACCACCTTGTCACTGCCCTGGTCAATCACGTAGATCCGGTCGATCACGTCGTGGATCTCCGTCATCTCGCCCAGCGTGCGCAGCTGCTCCAGCATGAAGTCGGGCTCATTGAACGTGGTGATGCCGAGGCTCACGCGCCCGGCCGGCGCGCGGTCGGCGAGGCCGAGCCAGTCGGCCTCTATCAGCGTCGTGCCGCGGGGCCCGGCCACGATGTCGAACCAGTACCAGCCGCCGTCGATGAACGGGTCCAGCGTGAGCGTGCGCTGGACGGTCGTCGGCTCGTCCGACTCGACGCTGATCGTCTCTACCGGATGGCTGAATCCCCTGGCGGTAGACCGATACAGGATGATCTTGGACTCGCCTGCGAGCCGGATGCGCAGCGTGACCGCACTCACCGTGGTCCACCGGCGCCAGTAACTTGCCGGGAAGGCGTTGAAGTAGGTGGCGAAGGAGACTCGCCGTCCCGGAGTGATCACGGCGCTGCGCCGCGCGCCGGCCTCCTCGATCAGGGCAGCGGGCACATCGGTGCCGAAGGCGATGCTGGTCTGCGTCTCGCCAGTCGGGGCGCTGGCCGCCTGCGCGGGCGCCGCGGTGGCTTTTCTCCCGGTTTGCTCCTCAATCGCCTGCTCAGAGGCCAGCTCGCCGGCCCCGCGCTCGAGGTTGGTCTCGACGTACAGCGGGACGACGTCGAGGTCCTCACCGGGGAATACGACTCGCTGCAGGACCCGAAGATCTTGCGGAGCGCTGGCCCCGGTCACTGGTCGGCCTCCGGCCGGTTCAGTGCCTCGCCATCGGAGAAGTGCGGGCGCAGCCGGTTGTCGTACATGCTCAGCGCGGAGGCAATCGCCATGTGCATATCCAGGTATTTATAGGTACCGAGGCGGCCGCCGAACAGCACGCCGCGCTCCTGCTCGGCGAGCTCCCGGTAGGCGCGCAGCCGGTCCCGGTCCGCCGCGGTGTTGATGGGGTAGTACGGCTCGTCACCGCGGACGGCGAAGCGCGAGTACTCGCGCATGATCACGGTGGCGTCCGCCGGGTACCAGTCGCGCTCGGGATGGAAGTGCCGGAACTCGTGGATCCGGGTGTAAGGGACGTCCTCGTCCGCGTAGTTCATCACGGGTGTGCCCTGGAAATCACCGGTCTGCAGCACCTCGAGGTCGAAGTCGAGGGTGCGCCAGCCGAGGTCGCCGGCGGCGTAGTCGAAGTAGCCATCGAGCGGGCCGGTGTAGACGACGGGCACGTGCCCGATCATGCCGGAGCGCAGGTCAGCGAACTCGGTGTTCACCTGCACCTCGATCCTCGGATGGTCGGCCATGCGCTCCAGCCAGGCAGTGTAGCCATCAGCCGGAAGGCCCTCGAACGTGTCGCTGAAGTACCGGTTGTCGAACGTGTACCGAACGGGGAGGCGCGTGATGATCTCTGGCGGCAGGTCGACAGGATCGGTCTGCCACTGCTTGGCCGTGTAGCCCCGGATAAAGGCGTCATAGAGCGGCCGGCCGATCATCGAGATGGCCTTCTGCTCGAGGTTCGCAGCCGTGCCCGGCGGCACCTCGGCGGCCTGACCCGCGATGAGCTCCCTGGCTTCGTCCGGCGACATTGCCGCGCCGAAGTACTCGCAGATGGTGCCCAGATTGATGGGGAGCGGGTAGACGCGGCCCTTGTACACCGAGAACACCCGGTGCTGATAGCCGGTGAAGGCCGTGAACCGGTTGGCGTAGTCCCAGACCCGCTCGTTCGACGTGTGGAACAGGTGAGCACCGTAGCGGTGCACCTCGATCCCGGTCGTCGGTTCCGGCTCGCTGTAGGCGTTGCCGCCGAGATGCGAACGGCGCTCGATGACCAGCACCCGCAGCCCGAGGTCGCGGGCGCAGCGCTCGGCGACCGTCAGCCCGAAGAAGCCGGACCCGACGACGACGAGGTCGATGTTCATCGGTTCACGCTATCGGGTCCCTGCCACATCCCGGCCGCGAACAGATCCGGGTTGCGCCATTCCTCTGAGTACTCCCAGTCGGGCTCGCCGGCCTGCGTCGGCCGCACCGGGTGCGCCGCGGCGCGCCGCGACACGACGCCAACCAGGGGCCGGTAGATCGCCCGCCGCAGCCACCAGGGGATCAGCCGGTAACTGCCGCGGACCAGCACGTTGCGCCCGTACTCCGCCGCTGAGATGAACCCGCTGCGCCGGAACTCGCGTTGGAGCCGCAGCTCGGACAACAGGAGGCTGGTTCCGCCACGGCGCTTGAAGGCGCTGGCGCCGACCCGGTAATAGACCAGCGGCTCCGCCACATTGACCGCCCGGGCACCCGTCTGGAGCATCCGCACGAACAATGCGTAATCTTCCATGAGCGGAACGTGACGGTACCCGCCCGCGTCGAGGACGGCCTGCCGGCGGTACACGACCGTGGGATGGTTGAACGGGTCGTGCACACGGGCATAACGGATGATCTCACCGGGATCAGTAGGCGGGATCCGCTGCCCCACGACGTTGTCGGTGTCGGTGACGAACTCCAGCAGTCCCGAGCCGACGATGTCCGCGTCGGCGATCAGCGGCATCTGGACCGCGAAGCGGTTCGGCAGGGCCACGTCATCCGCGTCCATCCGGGCGATCACGTCGAACCAGCTGGCCGCCAGTCCCGCGTTCAGTGCGGGACCGAGGCCTGCGTGGCTGGCGAGCGGCACGAGCGTCACCGGCACCGGGCTGGTCGCCTTGAAGGCCTCCAGGTACCCGGTTAGTTCGGCCCGGACGGGTCCGTCCGTGACGATGACCACCTGGTCGGGCCGGACCGTTTGATCGTCGACCGCGCTGCGGAGCGCTCGCCGCAGATAATCGGGCCGGTCGCCGTCGTACACGGAGACGAGCAGCGAAAACGGCTCATGCACCGGGAGGAACCTCCAACTGCCATACCCTGACTTCGGTGCGGCCCTGAATATGGTGCCATGCGAGGCCATGGTCGGCCGACGGCAGTTCAGTGTAGTGCACGCTCGGCGGTTCGCCCGGATTGCAGGAGCGGTCGGGACGGGCACGCTGGCACGGCCAATTTCCGCTCCGGCGTGCCCGCCGGTGGCGGGCAGTGGCTAGTGTCAAGGCAATCGTCGAGTGCGTCCAAGGGAGCTGGATTGTGAGCGCCGTCACAGATCAGAGCCTGCCTGGCGACGTGCCCGCCAGGGCCGAGGGGCGGTCGGCGGCGGCCAGGCACCAGCCGAAGGTCTTTCTGCACATCGGCGAGCCCAAAACCGGCAGTACCTTCCTGCAGCAGGTCATCTGGCGGAACCGCGCCTCCCTGGCCGCGCAGGGCGTGGTGCTGCCTGGTCATCACCCGCAGGATCACTTCCGCGCCAGCCAGGACCTGCGCGGCCTGAAGAAGCTGCCCAGCGACCCTGCGGGCTCGTGGACCGGCGAGTGGGACATCCTGGCCAGGCAGTCGAAACAAGCCCACCGGGCCGCGGTGATTTCGCACGAGCTCTTCTCCGCCGCGGACGCCGAGCAGGCCAGCCAGGCGGTGGCCTCGCTCCGGCCGGCGGAGGTGCACGTCGTGCTCAACGTGCGGGACATGGCGGCCCTGCTGCCTGCTGAGTGGCAGGAGAGCGTCAAGCACCGCAACGCACGCGGCTGGGAGGACTGGCTCGAGGACGTGATCGACCGCGAGTCGCTGGATCAAGACCGGCGGCAGTGGTGGTTCTGGCGCGTCCACGACACCCTGGCGATCCTGCGGATCTGGTCGCGCTACGTGCCCGCCGACCGGATCCACGTGCTGACGACCCCGCCGAGAGGCGCGGATCCCGGCCTGCTCTGGCAGCGGTTCGCCGGATTGCTCGAGGTAGACCCGACGAGCGTGGACATCAGCCGCGCCAGGGCTAACGCCTCGCTCGGGCTGACCGAGGTGGAGTTCCTGCGGCGGCTGAACGCCGAGCTGTCCGGAGAGATTCCGGACTGGTTCTACATGTGGACGGTCAAGGAGGGCCTCGCGCACGCGGCCCTGGCCGCGCGGCCGCCAGGCGAGCGGCTCGTGCTGCCGAAGGAGCGGTGGTCCTGGGCCTGCGAGTATGCCGAGACCCTCACCGCCGGGCTGCGCGAGGCTGGCTATGACCTGGTGGGTGACGTCGCCGAGCTCCAGCCCCCGGACCCCGCCGAGGTCCCGGTGAGTCCGGCCGATCAGTCCGCCGAGCAGGTCCTCGACGCGGCGATCCAGGCCACCGCCGCGCTCGTCCTGAACCAGTACCGGAAGGAATATCCCGCAGCCCAGCCCGAGGCCTCGAGTGGCGCGCTGGCAGACCGGGTGACCGCTCGGGTCAACGCCTCGCCGCGGATCAAGCGGACGCTCCGCGAGCTCAGTAGCCGGCATTCGTCCGTGCGCTGGCTGCGGGTACTGGCCTGGCGGGTGCTTGAGCGCTCCCGGTCGCGGAGCACGCCGTAGCCATGCGGGCGGGCGAGCCGCCGCTGGAGCCCACGGACTCACAGCGCAGCCGGGAAACACCCGGGCCCACGATCACCCAGAACCCCCCGCGGGTGATCGCGGTGATCGTCACTTACAACCGGCGGGAGCTGCTGCTCGAGGCCCTGGCCGCGGTGCGGGCCCAGCAGCGCTCGCCGGATGCGGTGATCGTCATCGACAACGCCTCGGCGGACGGCACCGCGGCGGCCGTTCGCGACAAGTTCGGGGCGGTGCGGCTCGTCGAGCTCGATACGAACTACGGCGGTGCGGGCGGGTTCGCCTACGGGATGGCGCATGCCCTCGCCGACGGAGCGGACCTGATCTGGGCCATGGATGACGACACCATCCCGGAGCCCGGTGCACTCGCGGCGCTGCTCGCGGCGCGCCAGGCCTACCGCGGCCGCGCCCCGGCGATCATTGCGAGCGCCGTGCGGTGGACTGACGGCCGGCCGCACCCGATGAACACGCCGCGAGCCAAGCCGCTGGCGTCGGCGGCCGAGCGGACGGCGGCTGCCACGTGCGGGTGCGTTCCCATCCGGTCGGCCTCTTTTGTATCCGTGCTCGTGGACGCGGCCGAGTGCCGGCGGCGGGGACTGCCACAGGCGGATTTTTTCCTCTGGAACGATGACTTCGAGTTCACCACCAGGCTGCTGCGCGGCAACATCGGCTTGCTCAGCGGGGACAGCGTCGTGGTGCACAAGACCAAGACATTCGGCAGCACGAACGTGGATCCGGGCGAGCGGTTCTTCTACGAGGTCCGGAACAAGATCTGGACACTGCGCGCCAGCTCGCTCGGGCCGGCCGAGCGGGTCCTCTACACGGGCGCGACGCTGCGGCGGTGGCTGCGCACCTACGCGGCCGCCTCGGACCGGCGCGCACTGCGAGAGTGCCTGCGCCGCGGCCTCGTCGCCGGCGTGCGGACCAGACCGCGGCCCAACGAGCAGGTCCTGCCCGGTTTCGGGCCCGACGTCGTGGCCCCGGGCGCCGCTCGCTAACCGGCCGACGGGTCGCCCTTTCCCAGCTCCAGCTCGCCTGCAGCACAGTCAAACCTGGTCAGGCGGGCTGTTACGTGCGAATGTTGAACCGAGTCCCCCGCCCAGGTGGCAGCTGGAGGGTCGAATATGGGCAGGGATGTCCCGTCCATCACTGTTTCCCAGCATGATCGCCGCGCATACCGCGAAAAGGTCCGCCGATGCCTTGACGTGCTTGCCTTGATGCTGCGCGAGTCCCGGTTCGATACCGAGCCCAGGCACGTGGGCATCGAAATGGAACTCAACCTCGTCGACGCGGACGGGATGCCGGCGATGACCAACACGTCGGTCCTCGCCGCCATCGCCGACCCCAGCTGGGTCAGCGAGCTCGGCCGCTTTAACCTCGAGATCAACCTGCCGCCGCGGCCGCTAGAGGGCGAGGCGCTCGGCGCGCTGGAGGACGACGTCCGCGGCAAGCTCGCGCACGCGACGAGCCGGGCGCAGGCGACTAGCACCCGGCTGGTCATGATCGGCATCCTGCCGACGCTGCGGCAGGACGACGTCACCGACGACGCGATGTCGGCCAATCCGCGTTACCGGCTCCTCAACGAGCAGATGATCGCCGCCCGCGGCGAAGACATGAGGATCAGCATCGACGGTCCGGAGCAGTTGCTCACCCATGTCGGCACGATCATGCCCGAGGCCGCCTGCACCAGCGTGCAGGTGCATCTGCAGGTGAGCCCGGAGGCGTTCGGCAGCTATTGGAACGCGGCGCAGGCGGTGGCGGGCATCCAGGTGGCCCTGGCTGCCAACTCGCCGTTCCTGTTCGGGCGCGAGCTCTGGCGAGAAACCCGGATCCCCCTGTTCGAGCAGGTGACCGACACCAGGCCAGAGGAGCTTCAGCAGCAGGGCGTGCGGCCCAGGGTGTGGTTCGGCGAGCGGTGGATCGGCTCGGTTTTCGATCTATTCGAGGAGAACCTGCGCTACTTTCCCGCGCTGCTGCCGCTGCGGGAGGACGAAGACCCTGGTGCGGCCCTCGCCAACGGGGAGGCGCCGACCCTCGCCGAGCTGACGCTGCACAACGGGACGGTCTACCGATGGAACCGCCCGGTGTATGCGGTCGGTGACGGCCGGCCGCACCTCCGGGTCGAGAACCGGGTGCTGCCCGCGGGGCCGACGGTCACCGACGTGGCCGCCAACGTGGCGTTCTACTGCGGCATCGTCCGTGCGCTGGCTGAGGCGGAGCGCCCCGTCTGGACGCAGATGTCGTTCACGGCTGCGGCCGAGAACCTCGTCGAGGGCTCCCGGCACGGCATCGGCGCGCGGGTGTACTGGCCAGGCATCGGGGATGCGCCGGTCACCGAGGTAACCCTGCGGCGCCTCCTGCCCCTCGCCTTCGAGGGCCTGGCGCGGTGGGGTGTCAAGACCGACGACGCGGACCGGCTGCTCGGCATCATCGAGCAGCGCTGCCTTACCGGGCGCACGGGCGCGACCTGGCAGACCCAGACGGTGCACAAGCTGGAGCGCACGCTGGGCCGGGACGAGGCGCTCCGCCGAATGACCCAGGGCTACATCGAGCGGATGAGTTCCAACGAGCCGGCGCACGCCTGGCCTGGGCTGTAGCGAGGTCCGCAGGCCGCTCGGCTGCGTTACTTCCCTTTTGTCGCTTTTAGCAATCACGCACCGTAGCTTTACCACCGCGACCGGTGGGCATACCAGCCAGGCAACTGCCCGGACGCTGGTATGGGGGTGGCGCCATGACGGACAGGCCGGTCAGGTCTTCGGCTCAGCCGCCAGCTGCAGGCGTGACCTCGGCGACGCAGTCGACCGAGCCACAGTCACCCAGCGGGCTGCAGCTGCGGACCGTCCTCATCGACCAGGCGACCGCGCGCAGGTACCTCGCAGAGCTGATCGGCACCGGCCTGCTGGTGTTCTTCGGGGCAGGTGCGGCGACGGTCAGCTTTGGATTCCAGGCGTTCGGCAGCAGTGCCTCGGCGGGCATCCTGCTGACCGGCCTGGTGTTCGGACTGATCCTGCTGGGCCTGGTCGCGGTCATCGGCCCGATATCCAGCTGCCACGTCAATCCCGCGGTCACGCTGGGCGCTTTCCTGGCGAGGCGGATCCCGCCCGTCGACCTGATCGGATACTGGCTGGCCCAGCTACTGGGCGGGCTGCTTGGCGCGCTGTTGCTGTTGTGGGTCATGCACAGCTCGCCGCTCTACTCCAAGGCCAAGATCGGCCTCGGCGCCAACGGCTACGGGCAGCTGTCTCTGCTGCACTCATCGGGCGGCGGCGCGTTTCTCTCCGAGGTGATCCTGACGGCGGTCTTCGTGCTGGTGGTGCTCGCTGCCACCCGCAAGGATGCCAGTGCGCCGGTAGCCGGCGTTGTCGTCGGCCTCGCGCTGGCGCTCGTCAACATCACCGGCATCCCGATCGATGGCGCGTCGGTGAATCCCGCTCGCAGCTTCGGGCCCGCGATCGTCGTGGGCGGTCTCGCGCTCAGCCAGCTCTGGGTGTTTCTTCTTGCGCCACTCGTCGGCGCCGTCCTCGCGGTCGCCGTGTACCTGCTGTTCCACCGGATCGGAGACGACGCGGTCAGCGCTGGCGCGGTCGGCAGCCGCGGGACGACCCGGTCGGCCGCCGGTTCGGATGCGGCCGCCGCCCCGCCCGGCGGCGCCGCGGATTCTGCCGTCGCGAATTCTGGCACTGCGGGTTCTGCCGCTACGGGTTCTGCCGCTACGGGCTCTGCCGCTACGGGCTCTGCCGCTACGGGCTCTGGCGCTGCGGGTTCTGGCGCTGCGGGTTCTGGCGCTGCGAGTTCGACCGCCGGGAAGTCCGGCCCTGGGCAGTCCGCCAGTACCGAGTCAGGCACCGCGCCGACTGGCCCGGATGAACCCACTGGATCGGCCGAGCCGCCGGGCGACTAGGGCGAGCCGCCGGGCGACTAGCGCCGGCAGCGACGGCTGTCTACCACGCGGCGAGCCGGAACGCACACCCGCGCCGAGCGGCTGCTCGTCCCGGCCCGATCCGCCTGGCTCGTAGGCACAAGTGAGACGAACCGATAGCGTGAGCCAGGATGACCGATCTCGGCGGCGCGGCCGCGCCGGCTCCGGCTGCGGGTCCGCAGTTGCAGGTAAGCAGCGCGGTCGGCCGGTGGGTGCTGCTCGCCACGGTGCTCGGATCGAGCATGGCGCTGCTGGACTCGACGGTCGTCAACGTCGCGCTTCCCACCATCGGTCGGAACCTGAACGCCTCGCTGGCCGAGCTGCAATGGGTCGTTACCGGATACACGCTCAGCCTGGCGGGCTTGGTCTTGCTGGGCGGCTCGCTCGGCGACCGGGCTGGACGCCGCCGCATTTTCCTCATCGGCGTCGTCTGGTTTGCGCTTGCTTCCGCCCTGTGTGGTGCGGCGCCCAGCATCGGTGTTCTCATCGGTGCGCGAGTGCTGCAGGGCGTGGGCGGCGCGCTGCTCACGCCCGGGTCGCTCGCCATCATCCAGGCAAGCTTCGCTCCCGACCAGCGAGCCCGGGCCGTGGGTGCGTGGTCAGGGCTCGGCGGCGTGGCAGCAGCGATAGGCCCGGTAGTGGGCGGTTGGCTGGTGCAGGCGGCCGGGTGGCGCTGGGTGTTCCTGCTGAACCTGCCGCTGGCCGCGGCGGTCATCGCGGTAACGATGCGGCATGTGCCAGAGACGCGCGACCCGTCTTCGCATGGCGGCTTCGATATAGCCGGCGCCGGGCTGGCGGCGCTGGCGCTGGCCGGGATCACCTACGCGCTGATCGGGGCCACCGGGTCCGCGGGAACGATCGCTGTGGTCGTGGCCATCGTCATCGGGGTAGCCGCGGCGATCGCATTCGTCGAGGTAGAACGTCGCCGCACGCGCAGGCCGGATCCGACGCCGCCGATGCTGCCGCTCGACATTTTCTCCTCCCGCCAGTTCAGTGTCATCAACGTGATCACGTTTCTCGTCTACGGCGCGTTTGGCGGACTTCTCTTCCTGCTGGTGCTCCAGCTGCAGGTGGTCTCTGGGTTCTCGCCTGTGGAAGCCGGCGCGGCGCTGCTGCCCGTGACACTGCTCATGCTGGGCCTGTCCGCGCGCGCTGGCAGCCTGGCGCAGCGCGTCGGGCCCCGCTGGCTGATGACCGGCGGCATCACCGGGCTCGCGGTTGGCATGGCGCTGCTTAGCCGGATCGGCGTGCACGCGAGCTACGTGGCCGACGTGCTGCCTGGCGTGATCGTCTACGGCCTCGGCCTGTGCCTCACGGTTGCCCCATTGACCGCGACGGTACTGGCGAGCGCGGACGTTCGGCACGCGGGCGTGGCCAGCGGCGTCAATAACGCGGTGGCTAGGGCCGCCGGGCTCGTCTCCGTCGCCGCGCTTCCGGTAGCAGTAGGGCTGACGAGCGCCGCCTATCACGACCCGGCGCGGTTCTCCCAGGGCTTCGATCGCGCCGCGATCGCCTGCGCGCTGCTCCTGCTGATCGCGGCTGCGCTGACCGCGGCGCTGGTCGACAACAACGTGCTGCGGTCTCACGCGCTGCCGGAAGCCTCCCGGGCTTGCCCGATCGGTGCACCGCAGCTGCAGCCAGCGTCCCGCGTCGAGCAGTCGAGCCAGTAACGCCCGCGACCTGGGCCGGTCGGACTCCGCACCGCTACGTCCCTGGCCGGTCCTCTGGTCGCTGCGCAGCGGTGTCCACGGCGGTGGCCGAGTGAGCGGACCCGTCCGGCCCGGCCGTCTCGCCGCGCTGCTGCGGCACCTGATCCACCGTGACCCGAAGGTCGGGCCGAAGCTGGCTGGCTTCCGCATAGGCCCGGTAGGCGCGCAGGTCGGCACTGGTCAGCGGCGGCGGTGCGAGAGAGCGGGGCCACAGCTTCCGAGCGCGCACGACGTCCAGCTCCACCATGTACAGCGTGATCTGGGCCTGCAGGTAGAACCACGCGAGCAGGGTTAGCACGACCGCGAACTGCCCGTAGGCCGAATTGCTGTGGAAATGCAAGATGCTCAGCGAGACGGCGAGCTGCAGGATCTGCCAGGAGACCGCGGCGAGAATCGCACCCAGCCGCAGGTCGCGGCTGCGGACGACCCTTGAGGTCGCCATCCGGAAGATGAGGTAGAACAGGCCGATGTTCAGCAGCAGCGCTACCACGACGGCGGCGGCTTCCCCGGCAGCGCCGCCCAGGTGACCGGCGCCGCCAGCGATGGTTGATAGCGCGATCGTCAGGATCTCGCCCGGGCCTAGCACGGCGATCAGTCCGAGGCTGCGCAGCTGATTCTTACCAAAGCCGGGCCGCTCGTACTTCGGCACGTTCCAGGCCGAGTTCATGGCGTTCTGGATGGCCCTGGCGACGCCTAGAGAGGCATAGAGCGTCAGCAGGAGTCCGACGACGAGTGCAATGCCGGCCTTGCTGATGCCGTGGGTGACGCCGAGGTCCTTGACGAACGGGTACTTCCCCAGCGCGTCGGTGAGCCGACTGGCGACGCTGGGACTGGCCTTGGCTACGAGATCGAGAACGGTGTAGGCGACCAGCAGCAGTGGGAAGATCGACGCGAAGGCGTAGTAGGCCACCAGCGCTGCCAGGTTGCCTGCCTGGTCATCGCTGAACTTCTTCCACGTAGCCACCCCGACGGCCAGCCACGAATGGCTTTGCTGGGCCCGATCGACGGCCCGAACCAGCCGACTGACCTCTTGGACGGGACTCTTACCTGCGGCCATGGCCGGCACCTACCCCCGCGCGTGATCCTAACTCGGGTCCGGTCACGGCAGGCGGGCGAGCACCTCGGCCGCGGTTCGCCCGCCAGAGCGAACCGCGCCGTCCATGTAGCCGCACCAGCGGGAGGCGGTCTCGGTGCCCGCCCAGTGGATCGGGCCGACCGGCTCGCGCAGCGCGTGGCCGTAGCGCGTCCACACGTTCGGGCCGAACAGCGTGCCGTAACAACCGCCGCTCCACTTCTCCTGCTGCCAGTCCCGCTCCAGATAACGCTCGGGCTGGGCCGCGCGCGGCCCGAAGTAGCGCACCAGCGAGTCGAGCACAGCGCCCCGCCTCACCTCGAGCGGCTCACGACCGAGCCGACGCGCCTCGTCACCCTCGAGGAACGCCAAAAGGATGCCCGGTGAGCCGTCTCGCGGCGAGTTGTCGAACACAACCCGCGATCCTTCGCCGTCTCCGGTTGCCTGGCCTGACAGCCCGTCCGCGCGCCAGAACGGCTCGTCGTAGATCACCTGGCACTTGATGACCGAGCCCATCGGCGTGCGCTGGGTCAGTTGCTCGCGCCAGTGCGGCAGGGCTGGCTCGTAGTCGATCCGGCCAGCCAGCAGCGGCGGCGCGGTCACGATGATCTGGCGGCACTCGAACTGCCCGGCGGTCGTGGTGGCGGTGACCTTGTCGCCCGCCACCGCGATCCGGCTGACCGGCGCATCGAGCCGGATGATGTCGCCGAGCAGCGTCCCGAGCCGCTCGGCGATCAGGGCGGACCCGCCGACAAACCGGTCCTGCTGCGCGCCGCCGGTGGTGTCGATCAGTCGCTGGAACGAGTCGCCAGAACGGGAGTAAAAGAGCACGTGCAGCATCGACAGGTCGCCAGGCTCCGCGGCGAAAACGGCCTCGGCGCCTAGTGTGAGCAGCGTCCGCGCGCTCTTGGTGGCGGTGTGATGGCGGATCCAGGTCTCGAAGGTCTGGGCGTCGAGCCGGCCCGCATTCGGGGCCGTCCAGGGGGCGTCGGTCGGGATCTTGCGGGCTAGCGCCTCCAGCCGGGCCTGGGCCTGTCCCACGTCGGCGAGCACGAGCGGGCTGATCCGCGGGATCGCGCCGGAATATGTGCCGCGCTTGCCGTTGAAGTGCAGCACATTCTTGCCGGTGTCGTAGGTCGGGAACGTGGCGACGTCGAGGTCGGCGGCCAGCGCGAGGAGCCTGTCCTGGGTCGGGCCTGCCCACTGGCCCCCCATCTCGACGATCTTCCCGTCGCCGATGTCCTCGTTGACGATCCGCCCGCCGACCCGGTCCCTGGCCTCAAGCACCAGTACGGACCGGCCAGCCGCCACGAGATCGCGCGCCGCGGTGAGACCAGCGAGCCCTGCTCCGACGACGAGGACATCCGCACCTTCCGCCATCTCTTGCCTCCCGCAGCCTGGTGAGTTCGGTGCGCAGCAGACTAGGTCCGGTCCTGGCGGCCGACGGCGCGGGGCGGCGGTTTGGCCGTCGTTAGCTGGCTCGCCGCGAGCTTCGTCGGCGCGGCTGCGTGTCGTGCGGTCAGCCGGCCTCGCTGGGTGACTGCGCTCAGGGTGGCAGTGGGTGCTCGGTGAACTGGCCAAAGACGCGGAAGCCGAGCCGCCGGTAGACCGGCTCGCCCTGCTCAGACGCCTGCAGCACGGCCACTGGTGCGCCCGCTTCCCTGGCCGTCTGCAGCGCGGCGGCAGTGACCGCGGTACCGAAGCCGCGTCCTCGGTGGCTGGCCAGAGTGGATATGTCGTACAGGCCGGCCACCCCGCCGTGCATCATGACCTCGGCTGTGCACACCGGACGGCCGCCCGAGTACCCGACGAGGAACCGGGCAGGGCAGCCCGGGCCCAGAACCAGCCCGGCCGTGGCAGCGAAAAAGCGAATCACGCTCATCGCTGGAGGTTCCCAGTTCGCCGCCAGAACCCAGGCCCAGTCGGTGAGCTCGGCGACCGTGCGAACCACGCGCACGTCGAGGGCAGGCGCGAGACCCGGCGGCCGCCAGGTCGAGAGTGAGAGCAACATGCCGGGCTCGGGCTGGGCCGGCGGCCGCCCGGCACTCGTCAGCAGTTCAGCGAGATCGGCGGGGGTTGATGCGGGCCCGACTCGCCAGGCAAAGTGCCGCCCGGTCGCGGACAGCTCACGCAGCGTCTCGGCAATTCGCGCTGCCGCGCTCGTGTTGCTGAAGCTCGCCAGTCCGACGAAGTTGAAGGTGTCGTCGTCGAGCCCGCTGTCGGCGATCAGCAGGTCGCCAGTCTGGCGCACGGTCATTCCCGGCGTGCCGCGGTGCAGGTGACAGGCGTGCTCGGCCAGGTTCTGCTCCATCTGCGCAGCAAGCCTTGCTTGCCCGGACTGCCGGATCGCTGCCGTCTTGGTCATGCTTGTCCCCTCGTGTCGGCCGCCACCGGGCCACCCGACCAGGCCACGGTAGTCTTGGCCGGGGATCCGGGGTTGAAGGGGCGCTCGTGCTGTCGCTTGTCATACCGAAGGGCTCGCTCGAGCGAGCCACTGTTGACCTGTTTGACGCCGCCGACCTCACTGTCCGCCGGTCATCTGACCGCGACTACCACGCGATTATCGACGACCCGCGGATCGACCGGGTCCGGTTCCTGCGGCCGCAGGAGATTCCGTCGTATGTCGAGCAGGGGCTGTTCGACTTCGGTATCACCGGCCGGGACTGGATCACCGAGACCGGCGCGGATGTCGCTTCGCTCGGCGAGCTGCAGTACTCCAAGGCCACCTCCGACCCGGTGCGGGTAGTGCTCGCAGTGCCTGCTGCCAAGCCCTGGCAGACGGCCGAGGATCTGCCCGACGGCGTCCGGATTTCCACCGAGTTCCCGTCGCTCACTCGCAGTTATCTGGAGGAGCACGGCGTCAAGGCGGTCGTGATTCCGAGCTACGGCGCAACCGAGGCCAAGGTGCCCGACATCGTGGACGCGATTGTCGATCTCACCGAGACAGGCGCCTCGCTGGTCCGCAACGGACTGCGGATCCTGGACACGCTGCTGACGAGTTACACCGAGCTGATCGCCAACCACGACGCGTTCGCCGATCCAGTCAAGCGGGACGCCATGGAGGACATCGCGCTGCTGCTGCGCGGTGCCATCAGCGCGCGCGGCAACGTCCTGCTCAAGCTCAACGTCGGCGCGGCGGAGCTCGCCGCGGTGACGGGGATTCTGCCCGCGATGTCCTCGCCGACGATCACGTCGCTGGCTCTTGGCGGGATGCACGCCGTCGAGGCCGTGGTTCCCAAGCGCGGCGTCAACACGCTCATCCCTGCGCTCAAGGCGGCGGGCGGCCGAGACATCCTGGAGATCCCGATCAGCAAGATCGTCGAGTAGGCCGCCGTGCTCGATCGAATCGACTTGCGGGGCAAGGCGCCCGGCAGGATGCCCGCAGCCGAGCTGGCGCGGCTCTTGCCCCGGGCCGCGCTGGATATCGCCGCGGCCGTCGACCAGGTGCGGCCCGTGTGCGAAGACGTCAGGCTCCGCGGTGACGCGGCGGTTCGCGACTACACCGCGAGGTTCGATGGCGTGGACCTGGCAGTCGGCACGAGGGTTTCTGACGCGGCGCTGGCTGACGCGCTCGCGGCTCTCGACCCGGACGTGCGCACGGCGCTGACCGAGGCGGCGCGGCGGGCCAGGCTGGTCCACCGCGCGCAGCTGCCCGCCGAAACCTGGACCGCTGTCGCGCCGGGGTCTACCGTGACCGAGCGCTACGTGCCCGTGCGGCGGGCCGGCGTCTACGTGCCGGGCGGCCTCGTGGCGTACCCGTCGTCGGTGCTCATGAACGTCATTCCCGCCCAGGTCGCCGGCGTCGCCGAGATCGCCGTCGCCTCGCCGCCACGGCCCGAGCACGGCGGCCTGCCGCATCCGGCGGTGCTGGCCGCCTGTGCGCTGCTGGGCATCACCGAGGTGCATGCCGTCGGCGGCGCGCAGGCGATCGCCATGCTCGGTTACGGCACGGCGGACTGCCCGCCAGCCGACGTCATCTCTGGTCCTGGCAACGTCTACGTGGCGGCGGCGAAGCGGGTGCTGCGCGAGCGGGTCGGCATCGACGCCGAGGCCGGACCGACGGAGATCGCTATCGTCGCCGACGACGGCGCGGAGGCGAGCTTCGTCGCGGCCGACCTGATCGCGCAGGCCGAGCACGACCCGCTGGCGGCTTGCTTGCTGATCACCACCAGCGCGGCGCTGGCGGACCGGGTGGACATCGAGCTGGCCAAGGAGGTGCCGCGGGCCAGGCACGCCGAACGGGTGCGGGCCGCGCTGGCCGGGCAGTCGGCGTGCGTGATCGTTGACGACGCCGATGCCGCGCTCGCCGTGGCCGACGCCTGGGCTCCGGAGCACCTGGAGATCCAGGCCGCCGACGCCGCGATCCTGGCCCGCCGGGTCCGCAACGCCGGTGCGGTCTTCGTCGGTCCCTGGGCGCCGGTGTCGCTCGGCGACTACCTGGCCGGCTCCAATCACGTGTTGCCCACCGGCGGCACGGCCAGGTACACCGGCGGGCTGTCGGTCGGGACCTTCCTGCGCTGCGTGCACGTAGTGGAGTGCGACCAGGCTGCGCTGGCCGCCGTCGCGCCGCACATCGACGCACTCGGTGGCGCGGAGGACCTCGCGGCGCACGTGCAAGCCGTGCGCGTGCGGGTGCCGGGGGAGGGCTCGTGACTGCCCCCGAGCAAGTGGCCGCCTGGACAGACCTGCCGATTCGGCCCGACCTCGCCGGGCGGCGCCCCTACGGCGCGCCGCAGCTCGAGGTGGCGGTTCGGCTGAACACCAACGAGAACCCGTACCCGCCGTCGGCTGCGCTGGTCGACGACATCGCGCGCGCCGTCGCTGCCGCTGCCGCGGGGCTCAACCGCTATCCCGACCGGGACGTGATCGCACTCAGGACGGCGCTGGCGGGCTACCTCGGTCACGGGCTGACCAGCGCGCACACCTGGGCGGCCAACGGCTCCAACGAGATCATCCTCCAGCTGATGCAGGTGTTCGGTGGCCCCGGCCGCCGGGCGCTCGGCTTCGAGCCGTCCTACTCGATGCACCCGATGATCGCGCAGACCACTGCGACGCAGTGGATCCCGGCGGAGCGGTCGGGCGACTTCCGCCTCGACGCGGACTACGCGCGAACCGTCGTGCGGCAGCACCAGCCGGACGTGGTGTTCCTGACCTCGCCGAACAATCCGACGGGAACGGCCACGCCGCTGGACGTGGTCGAGGCCGTGTGCGAGGTCGCGCCCGGCATGGTGGCCGTGGACGAGGCGTATGCCGAATTCGCCAGGGATCAGAAAGCGACCGCCCTGACGCTGCTGCCTCGGTATCCGAGGCTGGTCGTGATCCGCACCATGTCTAAGGCGTTTGCGCTGGCCGGGGCCCGGATCGGCTATCTCGCCGCGGCTCCGCCTGTCGTTCAGTCCCTGCAGCTCGTGCGGCTTCCTTACCACTTGTCGGCCGTCTCGCAGGCGGTCGCGCTGGCGGCCCTGCGACATGCCGGCGAGCTGTTGTCGTCGGTCGAGGCGATCCGGGCCGAGCGCGATCGCCTGGTGACCGATCTGCGCGCGATCGGCCTGCAGGCGGCGGAGTCGGACACCAACTTCGTGTTGTTCGGCCGGTTCGCCGACCGGCGGGCGATCTGGGAGGCTCTGCTGGACCGCGGCGTGCTGATCAGGGAGCCGGCGCTGCCAAGCTGGCTGCGAGTCACCGTCGGGACGGCAGCCGAAACGGCCTCGTTCCGTTCTGAACTAACGTCTCTGGTCGCTGGCCAGCCGGATGTGGTGCTGCCGTGACACGGACGGCGCGCATCGGTCGCGTCACGGGTGAGACGCAGGTCCTCGTCGAGCTCAGCCTCGACGGCGCGGGCGTGAGCCGGACCGAAACCGGCGTCCCGTTCTTCGACCACATGCTGGCGCAGCTCGGCAAGCACGGCATGCTCGACCTCACCGTGCAGGCGCGCGGGGACCTCGAGGTGGACAGTCATCACACGGTGGAGGACACCGCGATCGCGCTCGGGCAGGCGCTGCGCGAGGCGCTCGGCGAGAAGCTGGGCATCTGCCGCTTCGGCGATGCGCTCGTGCCGCTTGATGAGACGCTGGTGCGCGCTGCCGTCGACCTGTCCGGGCGGGCGTACCTGGTGCACACCGAGCCGGAGCCCATGGCGCCCCTGATCGGTACCTACGACACGACGCTGACAAGGCACTTCTTCGAGTCGCTCACGCACGCGGCGGAGATCTGCGTGCACCTGGACGTGCTACGCGGCCGCAATCCGCACCACATCGTGGAGGCGCAGTTCAAGGCGTTCGCGCGAGCGCTGCGCGCGGCCGCCGCACCCGATCCGCGCGCGGGCGGCACGATTCCCAGCACCAAGGGCGTTCTGTAAGCGAGCCGTCCCAGTCGCGGCTTGCGGCGGGCACAGTCAGCTCGCTGGCTGGTCGCCGCTCGCCGCTCCATTCTGACCCCCCGGCCGGTCGGGGTTCGCTGGTGAGTCACCGCGCCCGTCTGTCGGTCGGCTGCCCGCGGCATGAGGGTCCGCAGACCCGGCGTCATCCGCTTCGGCGGCCGTACGCGGATCGCTGTGACCAGCGAGAATTCCGAGCGATGCGAGCAGGCCAGTGTCCCGCACGCCGATGAACTCCCAGGCTCGGCCGATGCCGACGAGCAACGAGGTGACGACCGCGTAACCGATGACTTGCACCGAGGTGGTGCTCGCGGCGTTGCCGATCACGACGATCCCGGCGATGAGCTCGGTGAAGCAGATGAGCAGCAGGATCATGATCAGCCAGGTCTGACTCCGGACCAGGGCCCGGCTAGCCTGGCTGGCCAGGATCGAGCGAATCGCGGCGGCGGTGAACGTGATGCCGATGATGGCGACGACCAGCGCGGGATAGCCGATGTTGGTGCCAGGCACGAGACCGAACAGGGCAATTGCCAGGGTGCTGGTGAAGGCCAGCAGCGCGGCCGAGCCGCGGATCTCGCGGATGACCGCCGGACCGCGGAATAGCGCGCGCCGCGACGTCACCGACATGGCCACGAACAGCAGCCCCGTGAGCGCGCCCGCCGCACCTGCCGTCGCCGCGAACAGGTCGCGATAGGCACCGGTGATCACCCCCGCCACCCTACCGGGCGGGTTGTCAGCTGCCGCCGACGCACCGTTGCCCCGTTACCGGCTGCCAAGCTGCGCCTAGACATGCTATGTTCCGGTTTGCGCAGGTGGCAGCACGTTAGCGGGGCAATGGCCAGCAGCCGAATCGGCGTTGGCCAATAACCAATCGTGCGGCCTTCTGCGTCGCCTGACGTCGTCCTCTCCGGTTGGCCTGCGTGCAGGCTGTTCTGAATCACATACGGCTGCGCTGCACCCGACCAGTGTCGACCCCTGGCTGGTGCCAGGCGCGGTCAAAAAACCTGGCAACAGTCAGGCCAAGATCAGCGAGTTGGGTACCACCAGTTCGCCGGGGGCTACGAGGAGGATCCGTTGAGCCGACGGGGGAGGAGCGCCGGCTTGACTACGTTGCGTGCTGGAGGGGCGGCTGTCGCGATCGCCGTCCTGGTCGCTGCGTGCACGATCGGCGGCGACAGCCCGCACTCCGGTGGGCAGAGCGAGCAACCGCTGGGGAACAAGGCGGCCGACAGCTCGGCAGAGCGGGTAGCAGGCGGTGCGAAGGGCACCTACATGGTGCCACAGGGGATTCACAAGATCAAGCACGTGATCATCATCATGCAGGAGAACCGGTCGTTCGATAGCTACTTCGGCACCTTCCCCGGTGCCGACGGGATCCCCATGAAAGACGGCGTGCCGACCGTGTGCGTCCCCGACCCGGGCGGTGGCTGCACGGCGCCCT
>JASHOE010000131.1 GCA_030041275.1 Streptosporangiaceae bacterium | reverse complement strand
GCCGGTGAGCCAGTTGGCTGCTACCTGCTGCTGCTGCCGGACAAGGCCAACCTGACGACCGGGTCGTGCTTGCTGTTCATCGCGCCAGGCAGCCGCAGATCGGGGCACGGCCGCAGGCTGCTCGCCCACTGCGCCGAACAGGCGCGGCTGGCCGGCCGGACCCGGCTGCGAGCCGAGGTCACCGAGGACGGGCCGGGGGCCTCGTTCGCCGTGTCGGTCGGCGCGAGCATCGGCATTTCCGAGGTCATCAGGGTGCTTGCTATCGAGGAGGGGCTGAGCGCCCGGCTTGCCACCCTCCGCGCCCAGGCCGAGGCGGCGGCCGACGGCTACTCGCTGGTCTCGTGGCAGGGCGCGACCCCGGAGGAACTCA
This sequence comes from Streptosporangiaceae bacterium, assembly GCA_030041275.1. Lineage (GTDB taxonomy): Bacteria > Actinomycetota > Actinomycetes > Streptosporangiales > Streptosporangiaceae > JAJYUU01. The sequence continues at coordinate 20,241 of JASHOE010000131.1, read as the reverse complement.
TTCACCAGACAGCCGCGATCGAGCTGGCGATGCAAGACGCCCCGCGCGATCCCGGCGTGGAGCCAGACACCTGGGATGCTGACCGGATCAGGAAGGTCGAGCAGCAAGCCCTCGCGTTCGGGCGACGGACCTACTCGGTCGCGGCGCGGCATGACCACAGCGGCGCGCTGGTTGCACTGACTCAGATTGGCGTCGATCCCGGCGTGCCCGGCTGGGGCTTCCAGGCGATCACGGCGGTGCTGGCCGAGCACCGCGGGCACCGGCTGGGGCTGCTGCTGAAAGTAGCGAACCTCGAGCTTGTTCTCAGCCAGGAGCCTGGCCTGCACAGCATCGTTACCGGGAACGCCGGGCCGAACCAGCACATGATCGCCATTAACGAGCTGCTCGGGTTCCGGGTGAAATCGGTACGCAGGAGCTGCGAGCTCGAACTGACCGGGCCTGGGAGCTGACCGGAGAATCCTGTGGCAGCGTGTGGCACGAGACAGGCGGGTCGCTTGCCTCCTGCCCTACTGTTCATGCCTGTGAACGAGAGAGCCTGTGCCGAGCGAGTTCTGGCTGTCAGTGTCCCCGGCGGCGAGCTGATCGGTGTGCGCAGCGGGTCGGGCCACCCGCTGCTGGTCTTGCATGGCGGGCCGGGGGTGAATGACTACAGTGACTGGTTTGCCGCAGAGCTGGCTGGATGGGATGCGTTCCGCTACACCCAGCGCGGCGTGGCACCCTCGGTGGCCGAAGGACCGTTCACCGTCGCGCAGCATGTGTCCGACGCGATTGCCGTGCTCGACCAGCATGGCGTGACGTCCGCCACGGTGCTGGGCCACAGCTGGGGCGGCTACTTGGCGATGCAGCTCGCCGCGCGGGCACCCAGCCGGGTCAACGCCCTGGTACTTGCCGAGACCCTTGGGGCCGTAGGCGACGGAGGCATGGCCGGATTCGATGCCGAAATAGAGGCCAGGCTGACACCCGAAACCCTCGCCAGATTCGCGGAACTGGACGAGCTCAAGCCTGTCAGCAAACAGGAGAAGGATGCCCTGGCACTGGAAGCCTTCCGGCTGGGATGGCCCGGCTATTTCGCGGACCCGGCCCAGGCTCCGCGGGTCCCGGACACGGTGGCGGTGAGCGCGGAGGCTCATGAGCAGACCACTGCATCGCAGGCCGAAGCGTCGGCTCAAGGCGATCTGCCAGGGCGTCTGGGCGGGTTCACCGGTCCAGTCGAGGTACTCAGCGGCGAGCGCAGTCCGCTTCCGCGACAGGCGGCCGAGACAACCGCCACGATATTTCGGAACGGGCAGCTGGCCATCGTGCCGGGCGCCGGGCACCAGCTGTGGCACGAGGCACCAGGAAGCATCAACGCGGCACTGACCCGGATCGCGACCCAGCTGCCCTGACCTGACACGGCTGGCATTCCGACCCTGGTGTCATGGCGCGTTTACCGGTCAGCGGTCATCCACATCTCGACAAGATCGCCAGCCTGAGCACCGCGCCGCCGGGGCAACAATGCGGGCATGGCTGGTGACGACGGCATGGCCCAGGTGCGGCTAGACCAGGACACCCTGGCACGCCGCCGCCGGGTCCTGGGCGACGACCACCCCGACACCCTGGCCCGCCGCCGCCGCGTCCTCGGTGATGATCACCTCGACACCAGGATCTCGGCCGGCTTCGCCAGCTTCTTGCGCGCGCCGCGGACGCTCTTGAAAACCATGAGCTGGGTTTCCCGAAGACGGCGTGCGGGTTGAAATCTAGGCGTCCTGCTTTCGGCAGAGGCTGTCGACTCGGTGCACAGATCGACATGGACGGAGTGCCCGGCCGGTGGTGGGCGAGCGGCCGTCAAGCGCCCAGAGTAGACGTATCGGGCGCCGGCCGCAGCGCACTCAGCACTCACATTCCGTGACCGAGGTGGCCACCCGCGGGCCCTTGTGAGCGAATGTGGCCACGGTCGTTGCGAAGTGGCCAGCTAGCGTGCAAACGCACACCGCTGCTCGGTATGGCCTGGGCACCGGTGGCACGCTCCGTTACGATCTCTAGAACACGTTCTAGTTGAGGGTCAGGGGCGCGGATGCAGATCGCCTACACGCCTGAGCAGGAGCAGCTTCGGCACCGGCTGCGCGAGTACTTCGCCGGGCTGATGACGCCGGAGCGACGCGCCGGGCTGGCCCGGTCGGGCGGAGACTACGGCGATGGCGCCGCGTACAAAGAGGTCGTGCGCCAGCTCGGCCATGACGGCTGGCTGGCGCTCGGCTGGCCGACAGAATACGGAGGCCAGAACGGGTCCGTACTGGACCAGCTCATATTCACGGACGAGGCGGCGATCGCGGGCGTCCCCGTTCCGTTCCTGACCATCAACACGGTGGGTCCGACGATCATGCGCTTCGGCACGCCGGAGCAAAAGGAGCGGTTCCTGCCTGCCATCGCGGCAGGGGAGCTGCACTTCTCCATCGGGTACTCCGAGCCCGGCGCCGGCACGGACCTGGCCTCCCTGCGGACCCAGGCGGTCCGCGACGGGGACACCTACGTCATCAATGGCCTGAAGATGTGGACCAGCCTCGTCCAGTACGCCGATTACGTCTGGCTGGCCTGCCGGACCGATCCCGACGCGCTGCGGCACAAGGGGCTGTCCATCATCATCGTGCCAACCGACACGACCGGCTTCTCCTGGACACCGGTGCGCACCGTCGCCGGGCTGACAACCAGCGCGACGTATTACGCCGACGTTGTGGTGCCGGCCGGGAACCGTGTGGGCGAGGAGCACAACGGCTGGCCGCTGATCACCAATCAGCTCAACCACGAGCGCGTCGCGCTCACCTCGGCCGCGCCGCTGCTATCCGCGCTCGCGGCAGTGACCGACTGGGCCAGGTCGGTTAAGCAGGCCGACGGCAGGCGTGTCATTGACGCCGAGTGGGTGCAGCTCAGCCTCGCCAGGGTGCACGCCAAGGCCGAAGTGCTCAAGCTGATGAACTGGCAGATCGCCTCGGCGGCCGGGTCGCCGGGGCCCGCGGCCGCCTCGGCCACCAAGGTGTACGGAACCGAGCTCACGATCGAGGCCTGCCGGCTGATGCTCGAAATCCTCGGCGCGAGCGCCGAGGTGCGTGCCGGGTCGCCCGGCGCGCTCCTGGCCGGACGCATCGAGCGCATGCAGCGGTCCGCGCTGATCCTTACCTTCGGCGGCGGCACCAACGAGTTCCAGCGGGACATCATTGGCGCGGCCGCGCTCGGGCTGCCGTTCCGGCGCCGGTAAGGAGTATCGATGGACTTCACCCTGACGACTGCCCAGCAGGAACTCGGCGCGCTCGCCCGGCAAATCCTGACCGGTCACCTTACGCCGGAGCGGCTGCGCGAGTTCGACAACAGCGACACCCGCTTCGACCGCGCGCTGTGGGCCGAGCTGGCGAGAGCAGGCGTACTGGCCGCCGCGCTGCCCGAGCAAGCCGGCGGCGATGGGCTCGGGCTGCTCGAGCAGTGCAGCGTGCTGATCGAGGTCGGGCGTACCGTCGCGCCCGCTCCGTACCTGGCCTCGATCGCGCTCGGCGCGTCGGCGGTGGCCGCGTTCGGCACCGCGGAACAGCAGCGGCGCTGGGCGCTCCCGGCCAGCCGGGGTGAGGTTGTCATCGCTGCCGCGCTGGCCGAGGACGAAGCAGACGATCCGGGGGCACCTGCCACCGCTGCGCGTGAGGCTGACGGCGACTGGCTGCTGACCGGCACTAAGACGGCCGTGATGGCGGGCGCCGAAGCCGACGTGCTGCTCGTGCCCGCTAGCACGCTGTCCGGCGTCGGCGTTTTCGCCGTGGCTCCAGCCGACGAGGGCGTGACGATCGAGCCACAGCAGGTCACCGGCGGCGACGGCACTGTCCTGGTGACGCTCGCAGGCGCCGTCGCACCCGCGGACCGGCTGCTCGGCGACATCGGGTCAGGCGTGGCTTCCTGGCTTGCTGACCGCGCCACGATCGGCTTGTGCGCGCTGCAGCTCGGCGTCGCGGAGCGGGCGCTGGAACTGACCGCGGCCTACGCACGCAGCCGGGAGCAGTTTGGCAAGCCCATCGGCAGCTTCCAGGCGGTCTCGCAGCGGCTGGCCGACGGATACATCGACGTCGAGAGCATGCGGCTCACGCTGTGGCAGGCTGCCTGGCGGCTGGCTGCGGGCCTGAACGCCGAGACCGAGGTGGCGACCGCCAAGTTCTGGGCCGCCGAAGGCGGTCATCGGGTGGCGCACACGGCCGTGCACGTTCATGGCGGGGTCGGCATCGACACCGACGGCGACGTGCACCGGTACTACGTCGCCGCGATGCACCATGAGTTCGCCCTAGGCGGCGCGACCGCACAGCTGCGCCGCATTGGCGCAGCCCTGGCGGCAGGCTGACCGTGTCCATCGGTGCCTGACCACGCGTGGCGGTCAGGCGGGCGCGTGCCGCCTGATCAGCTCCACGTTGCCGCCGTACCGGCGGGCACCGAGCCCAGTCAGCAGGGCGACAGACGCCTCGTTGGTGTCGTCGACTTCGGCGACCACGCTCGTGGCGCCACGGGCGGCGACCGCGCCGAACACCCGGCGAAGCAGCGCCCTGGCGGCGCCGCGTCGCCGGTAGGGGGCGAGCATCGCGATCAGGCCAAGGCGCGGGCCAGCGCGGGTGCGCCAGACCCGCACGAGCCCCGCGTACTCCCCGTTGGTCTGGTCGACCGCGACTAGGTAGGTGGCGGGATCGAAGAACGGACCGAAGGTCTCGGCGCGAAATTCATCGGGATCCCAGCGCCAGCCCTGCGTTCCTGGAACGTCCTGCCGGAGTGCGTCGTCCAGCAGCCGCAGCCGGCCGATATCAGCGTCGGCCGCCGAAAGGATGTCGAGCCCGGCTGGCAGCTGCGCGTTGGCCAGCCCGGTCACTGCGGGATCGGTCGGGATCCGGTAGTAACTCTCCCGGCGGTGCTCCACGAACCCAGCGGCGGCGCAGGCGTCCAGGGCGTCGAACTCGGCGTCTTCCAGGGTGATGTAGAGATCACGGCCGACGTCTCGAGCGACGGCGTCGGCTAGCGGCGGGTAGGCGTCGGCGCGCCAGGTGTCAAAGAAGACGAACCAGCGAGCATCGGGCCGCAGCCGCGCGCTCACCTCGCCCGCGACCAGACCGCCGTCGAGGGCGCGCCACGTCAGTGCCGGCCGAATCCTGGCCACCGTCAGTGCCGCTGCAGCCATGCCTTGTGAAGCTAGCAGCGGCGTGATCGGCGCGCGAGCGATTAGGCACGGGAGCCGGCCGCGGCGGTCAGCGGCGGATCGTTGACAGCCCGCCGTCCACCGGGATCACCGCTCCGGTCAGGTAGCGGCCTGCCCGGGAAGCCAGGAAGATCGCGGCTCCAGCCATGTCGTCGGGTTCGCCGATCCGGTGCAGCGGAACGCTCGCGGCGATGGCCGTCCTGGTCTGCGGATCGTCCAGCGCGAACGCCATCATCTTGCTGTCGAACGGGCCTGGCGCGATCGCGTTGACCGTAATCGACTCAGCCGCCAGCCTGCTGGCGAGGTGCCTGGTCAGCATGTGCACGCCGGCCTTGGTGGTGCTGTAGGCGTAGCTCTCCATGGCCGGGACGCCGAGGCCGTCGATAGACCCGATGTTGATCACCCGGGCCGGGTCGTCAGCGGTCGCCGCGGCGCGCAGCAGCGGCAGGCTGCTCACGGTCAGCGCGAATAGCGCCTTGACATTGACGTTCCACAGCTTGTCGAACGCGTCGAGTGGGTAATCAGCCAGCGGCGCGCCCCAGGTCGCCCCCGCGTTATTGACCAGGATGTGCAGCCGGTCCTCGCGCTCACCGACCGCCCGCACCAGGTCATCCACGCCGCCCGCCGCGGCGAGATCCAGCGGTATCGAGACGCACTCGCCGAGCGCGGACAGCTCTGCCGCTTTGGCGTCGCAGGCGGCCTTCTTCCGCGCCGTGATGTAGACGCGGCAGCCGGCTCGCACCAGCCCGGTGGCGATCATCGCGCCGATGCCACGGGACCCGCCGGTGACGACGGCGACCTTGCCGGACACCGAGAACAGGTCGCCGGACGACTGGGCTGCTGCCTCGCTGGAGCTCGCTGACACCACTCTGTTCCCTTCGCTTGAGTCTGGTGCCCGCATCTTATGGGCTGGCGTCACTACGCCCCGGTTCACGTGATACTGAGCGGATCGCCCCTGGTCACTGCTAGGTTCGAAGGGTCATGGCGATGCGCTTCAATCCCCCGCCAGGCTGGCCGACTCCGCCGCCGGGCTTCTCTCCAGGGCCCAGCTGGCAGCCCGACCCGAGCTGGCCGCCGCCTCCTCGTGGCTGGCAGTTCTGGGTACCAGACGACTGGCCGTCCGATGACTGGGCGCCAGATGAGTGGGCGCCAGATGAGTGGGCGGCGCCGGCTGGCCGGATGGCGGGTGACCAGGAAACCTACGCAACGCCGCGGACGCGGGCGATGCATTCGGCGGCCAGCGGGCCGCTGTCCGCCCCCGAGTATCGTCCGGGGGCCGCGTCGACCTGGGCAGAGCAGGAGGAGCCGCCGTCCGGTACCGACAGGATGGCCGTCACCTCCTTCGTGCTTGGCCTGCTCGGCATCGTGGGGATCAGCGCGATCCTCGGCATCGGGCTCGGTATCGCGGCGCTCCGGCGCATGCGCGGCACCCTCCAGCAGGGCAGAGGCCTGGCGATCGCCGGGATCGTACTCGGGAGCGTCTGGCTGGTGGTCATCGTGGCGCTCTACGCGACGGGAACTATTTTCGGCACGACAACGCCGGGGCAGTCGGCTGCGTCCGGCTCGACTGGCGCGAGTAGCCAGGGCGTGGATCCGTTCTCGCTTGCCGCGGGGGACTGCTTCGACAATCCGGCCGTGGCTGCGACCGGTGTAACCAACGTCTCGTCGGTCGTGCAGACGTCCTGCACGAAGCCGCATAACGCCGAGGTCTTCGCGACGTTCACCGTCACCGGTTCGTCGGCCAGCTACCCGGGGACCGCGCAGCTGACCAGCATCGCCACGACCGGCTGCAATGCACGGGAGAAGACGGCCGTCAACACCGCGCTGGTCACGAAGGCGATGACGGTACGCCTGCTGTTCCCGCTGCAGTCCTCATGGAAGGCCGGTCACCGCACCATCAGCTGCATCATCTACAGCCCGACCTCCAACGTGACATCGTCGGTGGTCAAGCCCTAGCCCGCGGCACTGCTAGCTGGGTGACTTGAGGATGGCGACGATCTCGTGACCATCCTTAGTGCACTTGGATGTCTCGCCTGTCTTCAGCAACTGCGGTGTGTCCAGACCCTGGCAGGTCCAGCCGTCGACCTTGATCGGTCCACCCCCGCCGTTGCCCGGCGCAAGGCCCTCGACGATCGCCTTGGCGTAACCGGCCTCAACCTGCAGCGCGGCCGAGCAGGCCACCTCGCCGCGGTCAACCTCGACCTCCACCGGCACGTTCGCGGCAGTGTGGCTGGTGCCGCAGTCCTGGATGGTGGCAGCCGGCTTAGCTCCCGCTCCGCAGCCCGCAAGCGTCACGGTGGACGCCAGGGCGCAGGCCAGCGCGACGAGCGAGAGGCGGCGCCGGACCGGCATGAGCGTTTGTCTCCTTTCACCACCTATCATGCCGTCCGGACGGTTAGCGGCCCAGCTACATGACGGATCTGGAAGCCACCTGTTACCTGTCAGAGCGCCGGCCAGCGGATTGCATATTCAGTCATAGCTATGCATAATCATTCGTGAGCGCCGGGACGACGATTCCGGTGCCGTCCAGATCGGACGGAGCGGCGAGCCGATCGCTCGCCCACACGGGAGGAAGTCGATGGGCGCGCGCGTGGCGGTCGCCGGCGCCAGCGGCTACGCGGGCGGTGAGCTGCTGCGCCTCCTGACCGGACATCCTGACCTCGAGCTCGCCGCGGTGACGGCGGGCAGCAGTGCCGGCCAGTCTGTGGCCGACGTGCACCCGCACCTGGCCGGCTTGCCAGGCCTAGCTGAGCGGCGGTTCCAGCCCCACGACGCCGAGGCGCTGACAGGTTGTGACCTGATCTTCCTGGCGCTGCCGGCCGGACAGTCCGCGCCGCTCGCTGCACAGCTCCCCGACGGCGTCAAGGTCGTCGACCTGGGGCCGGACTTCCGGCTTACCGACGGCGCCGCCTGGGCGAGGCACTACGGCGGGCCGCACGCTGGGCGCTGGGTCACCGGCACGCCCGAACTGCCCGGCGCGCGTCTTCAGATCCAGGACGCGGACCGCGTCGCGGCGCCTGGCTGTTATGCCACGGCGGCGATGCTCGCGCTCGTCCCACTGGCGGCGGCTGGTCTCGCCGACCCGGCCGACGTGGTAATCGTCGCGGCCTCGGGCACCTCCGGAGCCGGTCGGTCACTTCGGGCCGATCTGCTGGCGACCGAGGTAATGGGGTCGGCGTCCGCCTACGCGGTGGCGGGCGCGCACCGGCATACCCCGGAGATCGAGCAGGCCATCAGCGATGCGTGCGGCCGGCCTGCCCAGGTCAGCTTCACCCCGGTGCTCGCGCCGATGCCACGGGGAATCCTCGCGACCTGCACGGCCCGGCTGTCCAACGCGGACACCAGCACGGCCGACCTGCGCGCGGCTCTCGCCGATTGCTATGACGCCGAGCCCTTCGTGACGGTGCTGCCCGCGGGGCGGTGGCCGGCTACCGGATCCGTCGGCGGCTCGAACGGCGTGCACGTGCAGGTGGCGGCGGATCCACGCGCAGGCCGCGCGGTGGCGGTCGCCGCCATCGACAACCTCGGCAAAGGCGCCGCCGGGCAGGCGATCCAGGACGCCAACCTCATGCTCGGACTGCCCGAGACCGCCGGGCTGACCGCGATCGGAGTCGCACCATGACGGTGACCAGCCCGCAAGGCTTCCGGGCCGCCGGCGTCGCCGCCGGCATCAAGGTGTCGGGCGCCCCGGATGTGGCCGTCGTGATCAACGACGGGCCCAGCGCCGCGGCGGCCGGTGTGTTCACCTCGAACCGGGTGAAGGCCGCGCCCGTGCTGTGGAGCCAGCAAGTGCTCGCGGGACACACGGTCCGCGCGGTCGTGCTGAACTCGGGCGGCGCCAACGCCTGCACCGGCCCGGCGGGCTTTGCGGACACGCATCGAACCGCGGAGCACGTGGCGGACCTGCTCGACATCGGTGCCGGCGAGGTCGCGGTCTGCTCGACCGGGCTCATCGGCGAACGGCTGCCGCTCGACCTCCTGCTTGCGGGTGCCTCCGCGGCGGTCAGTCAGGCCTCGGCGGAGGGCGGCCTGGCCGCCGCTGAGGCGATCCGGACAACAGACACCGTGCCGAAGACGTGCGTGCTGCACGGCACCGGGTACCAGATTGGCGGGATGGCCAAGGGCGCCGCCATGCTGGCACCCGCGCTCGCCACGATGCTCGTGGTGCTCACCACCGATGCTGACCTGCCGTCGGACGACCTGGACCGCGCCTTGCGCCGCGCCGTGCGCACCAGCTTCGACCGGCTCGACACTGACGGCTGCATGTCCACCAATGACACCGTCCTGGTGCTGGCCAGTGGCGCCAGCGGCACGGTGCCGGATCCCGCGGAGTTCGCCGCGCTGCTGGCCGACGCCTGCGCCGACCTCGCCGCCCAGATGCAGGCCGACGCCGAGGGCGCCAGCAAGCTGATCACGATCGAGGTGACCAGCGCGGCGACCGAGGACGACGCCGTGGCCGTCGGCCGGGCCATCGCCCGGTGCAACCTGCTCAAGTGCGCGATCGGCGGCGAGGACCCGAACTGGGGCAGGGTGCTGGCCGCCGTGGGCACGACCAGCGCGGTGTTCGAGCCCGACCAGCTCAGTGTCGCCATCAACGGCGCCTGGGTGTGCAAGGCGGGCGCGCCGGGGGAGCACCGGTCGGCCGTCGACCTGCGGCCCAGGCAGGTGAGCATCACCGTCGATCTCGCGGCCGGGGGGCACGCCGCGACGATCAGGACAACCGACCTGACGGCTGAGTATGTGCACTTGAACTCGGCGTATTCGACATGACAGACGTTAAGGATCGGAACGGGGCCGAACAAAAGGCCGCCGTTCTCATCGAGGCCCTGCCGTGGCTGGAACGGTTCCACGGACGGACGGTCGTCCTGAAGTACGGCGGCAACGCGATGACGAACGACGCGCTGCGTCGATCGTTCGCTCAGGACGTCGTCTTCCTGCGCTACGCCGGGCTGCGGCCCGTGGTAGTGCACGGCGGCGGCCCGCAGATCAGTGCCCAGCTCGACCGGCTGGGCATGCCGTCGACGTTCCGGGCGGGCTTGCGGGTGACCACGCCGGAGACCATGGATGTGGTCCGCATGGTCCTGACCGGGCAGGTCAACCGCGAAATCGTCGGGCTGATCAATGAGCACGGACCGTTCGCGGTGGGGATATCAGGCGAGGACGCCAACCTGCTCACTGCTCGCCGCGTGCAGGCCGAGGTCGGCGGCGAGCTGATCGACATCGGCGAGGTCGGCGAGGTGACCGAGGTGGACCCGGGTGCGGTGAGCGCTCTGCTCGCCGACGGCCGCATCCCGGTCATCTCCAGCGTGGCGCGCGGGAGCGGCGGCGGCGTGCTGAACGTGAATGCCGACACCGCCGCCGCGGCCATCGCGGTCGCGCTCCGGTCCGCGAAGCTGGTGCTGCTCACCGACGTGGCTGGGCTGTACCCGCGATGGGAAGGCACTGACGCGATGAGTGCGCTGCACGCTCGGCCGGTCAGCCGGCTCACCGTCGCCGAGCTGGCTGCGCTCATGCCCGGCTTGTCGGACGGCATGATCCCCAAGATGGCCGCCTGCATGACGGCCGTGCGCGGCGGCGTGCCGCGGGCACACGTGCTGGACGGACGGCTGCCGCACGCAATCCTGCTTGAGATCTTCACCGACTCCGGGATCGGAACGATGGTCATCCCGGACACCCCGCCCGGAGAAGGAGCCGATCATGTCAGCCACTGAGCTACTACAGGACCGCTACGGCGCCAGCATGATGCTGACGTACGGGATGCCGCCAGTGGCACTGGCCCGCGGCCAGGGCTGCACGGTCTGGGACGTCGACGGCAACAGCTATCTCGACCTCATCGCGGGCATCGCGGTCAGCGCGCTCGGGCACGCGCACCCGGCCATCGTCGAGGCTGTCAGCCGGCAGGTCGGCACGCTAGCCCACGTGTCGAACCTGTTCCTGCACGAGCGGCAGGTGGAGCTGGCCGAGCGGCTCATCGGGCTGCTCGGGACTGACGGCCGGATTTTCCTGGCTAATTCCGGCGCAGAAGCCAACGAAGCAGCGGTCAAGCTGGTCCGCAAGGCGCAAGGCCCAGACCGGCCGGTCATTGTCGCGGCTGAGAACAGCTTCCACGGCCGGACTATGGGCGCGCTGAGCGTGACGGGCAAGGCCTCGATCAGGGAACCATTCGGGCCGTTCGGCGTGCAGGCCATGTTCGTGCCGTACGGGGACACGGCCGCCCTTCAGGCAGCCGTCGGCACCGACACCGCGGCGGTCTTCCTCGAGCCGACGCTCGGCGAGGGCGGCGTCGTGCCGGCTCCGCCCGGTTACCTCAAGGCGGCCAGGGAGGCGTGCGACAAGGCCGGCGCGCTACTCGTGCTCGACGAGATCCAGAGCGGCATCGGCCGTACCGGGGAGTGGTTCGCCCACCAGAAGGAAGGCGTCCGGCCGGACGTGCTCACACTGGCCAAGGGCCTTGGTGGCGGGTTGCCGATCGGCGCCTGCATCGGGTTCGGCCGGTGCGGCTCAGCGCTCAGTAAGGGTGACCATGGCAGCACCTTCGGTGGCAACCCTGTCGCCTGCGCGGCGGCCCTGGCAGTGCTGGACACCATCGAGAAAGAAGATCTGCTGGGGCACGTCAAGTCAGTCGGTGAGCACCTCAGGACGGGGATCGAGGGAACCGGGCACCCGCTGATCGCTAGCGTGCGCGGCAGCGGGCTGTGGCTGGCGATCGCCCTGACCGGCACCGCGGGCACCGCGGTCGCGGCCACGGCGCAGCGACACGGCTTTTTGATCAACGCCGTCCAGCCCGACGCGGTCAGGCTGGCGCCGCCGCTCATCTTGTCGACGACGGAAGCGGACTCCTTTACGAGCGCGCTGCCCGGCATCCTGGATGCCGCGAGCGTGGTCCTGGCCGGGCAGGACGGCGGATGAGCTCCGGCCGGCCGGTTCGCCACTTCCTGCGGGACGACGATCTGTCCCCGGCCGAGCAGGCGCAGGTCCTGGATCTCGCGGCGGAACTGGCGACGGACCGGTTCGCGAGGCAGCCACTGGCAGGCCCGCAGTCGGTCGCCGTGCTGTTCGACAAGCCGTCGCTGCGAACCAGGGTCTCTTTTTCCGTCGGCGTCGCTGAGCTAGGCGGGTACCCGCTCGTGATCGACGCGGGCGGGACGCACGCCGGGCGCGGTGAGCCCGTCGAGGACGTAGCCAGGGTGGTGTCCCGGCAGGTCGTCGCCATCGCCTGGCGCACGTTCGGCCAGGACCGGGTCGCTGCAATGGCGGCGGCGAGCCGCGTTCCGGTGGTGAACGCGCTGACCGACCAGTTCCATCCGTGCCAGGTGCTGGCCGACTTGCTGACCATCAAGCAGGCCTACGGCAGGCTGGCGGGCCTCACGCTCACCTTCCTCGGCGACGGCTCGTCGAACATGGCGCACTCATACCTGCTCGGCGGTGCGACCGCGGGGCTGCACGTCCGGATCTGCGCGCCGGAGGCGTACTGGCCGTCGACCGATGTGGTGGCCACGGCCGTGAGCATCGCGGGCCGCACCGGCGGCTCGGTTCACGTGACCGCGGACGTCAAAATGGGATGCACGGACGCGGACGTGCTCGCTACCGACGTGTGGACGTCGATGGGACACGAGGGACAGGAAGGCGCTCGGTCCGAGGTCATGCTCCAGTACTCGCTGGATGCCGGGAAGCTAGCGGTGGCGAGCGAGGGTTGTCGGGTCCTGCACTGCCTTCCCGCCCACCGAGGTGAGGAGATCGCGGCCGAGGTCATCGACGGTCCGGCTAGCCTGGTGTTCGAGCAGGCCGAGAACCGGCTGCACGCGCAAAAGGCGCTGCTGTGCTTCCTGCTCGAACAGGCCGGCACATGATGACCAGCCCGGTGACCAAGGCCGCGAGGCACGCACAGATCGCCGCGATCCTCGGCCAGCAGCCCGTTCGTTCGCAGGAGGATCTGGCGGACCTGCTGGGCGAGCGCGGCGTGCGCGTCACACAGGCCACGCTGTCGCGTGACCTGGAGGAAATCGGCGCTGTCCGACTGCGCCGGGCGGACGGTGTGCTGGTGTACGCGCTGCCAGGAGAGCCCGGTCCAGGTGGCGTCCACGGGGTATCGGGCGCGCTCGCCGGAGGGCCGTTCGCGCCATCCGCGGCAGACCCGGCCACCCGGCTCGCCAGGCTGGCCGCCGAGCTCCTCGTCTCCGCGGAGGCGAGCGCCAACCTGGTCGTGCTTCGCACGCCCGCGGGCGCGGCACAGCTACTGGCGTCAGCGATTGATCACGCCGGCTGGCCGACGGTGCTCGGCACCGTGGGCGGAGACGATACCGTCCTGGTCATCTCCCGCGCACCGACCGGCGGAGCCGACCTCGCGGCCGAGCTGCTCCGGCTGGCTTCCCGGCCCGGCCAGACGGCCGGCCGCCGGTAGGTTGGTGCGCTCTGGTAGCCGGGCCCCGCGTGCACCGATCGGCAAGCAGCGGGCATCCTCGGCCAGGTGGCCGCACGGTCGGCGGCTAGTCGCCACGATTTCCCAACTTCGCAGCCACTGCCGCTGCAAGCGACTCGAACGCAGCAACCTGCGCGGGTACGGCTCGAGTGAGCATGACCGGGCGGCCCTGGTCGGCGTCGGCTGCGGCAGCCGGGCTGAACGGCACGCTGACCAGCCGGTCCACCAGGCCCCAGATGCTCTCGTCCGCCGGGGCTTCGGGAAACATGGGCGTGATCTGGCCGCAATGCGCGCAGATCAGGCCGCTGAAGTTGGCCACGCCGCCCAGCGCCACCGCGTCGCGGCGACGCAGGTCTGCGAGCAGCCGCCGCACGTCCTGGTGCGCCATGACCTGCGGCGTGACCACCACGAGCACGTAGACGGGCCGGTGCCCCAGTGTGAACACGAACTGCTGGATGTCAGCGGTACCCGGCGGCAGATCAACGAGGAGGCAATCGGGGTCCTGCCAGGCAGTGTCGTGGATGAGCCGGCGCACAAGCAGCTGCGCGAGGCTTGCCTGCAGCCCGATGCCCTGGCTTGCACCGATGAGGAATGCCGCCGACGCAACCTGGAGGCCGTACCGCTCGATCACCTCCAGCCGTTCTTGCGGGCCGCCCTTGGTGCTGAACAGGGTCAGCTCGCGGGCGGCTTGCTGGCGCCGCAGACCAAGCATCCGCGGCACGTCCGGGCCATAAAGGTCGGCGTCCACGAGGCCAACGCGCCAGCCGACCGCGGCGAGCGCAAGCGCGAGGTTCACCGCCACGGTGGTCTTGCCCACCCCGCCCTTGCCGCTCGCCACGGCGATGATGGGAACGGCGTCACGATCAGCGGCATCTCCAGGCACGTGCCGACCTCCACTCTGGCGGGTTGCGTAGATACAGCGGATATTGTCACAACCGTGCCGGCGGACCAGGGAGCGTGTGATGGCAGCTGACGAGGACCGGGGAGCCGGTCAGCCCGTGCGGCTGTGGGGCAGCCGGTTTGAGTCCGGGCCTGCGGATGCTCTCGCCAGGTTGTCGGTCAGCGTCCAGTTCGACTGGCGGCTGGCGCCCTACGACCTGCTCGCCTCGCGTGCGCACGCGCGCGTGCTGCACATGGCAGGTCTACTGACCGACATCGAGCTGACCCGGATGCTCGCAGCGATCGAAGACCTCGACCGGGCTTGTCGCGCTGGTGCGTTCCGGCCGACCGCCGCCGACGAGGACGTGCACACCGCGCTCGAGCGGGGCCTGCTCGAGAGCCTGGGCCAGCTCGGCGGCAAGCTGCGAGCGGGCCGCAGCCGGAACGACCAGATCGCCACCGACCTGCGGCTGTATCTGCGCGATCATGTGCGGATCATCACCGCGCGACTGACCGAGCTTGAGCTCGCGCTGATCGGCCAGGCCGAACGGCACTCCCATACGGCTGCCCCTGGCATGACACATATGCAGCACGCCCAGCCGATCCTGCTGGCTCACCAGCTGCTCGCGCACGTTCAGGCTTTCGCGAGGGACGCGAGCCGGTTCCGCGACTGGGACGCCAGAGCCGCAGTCAGCCCGCTCGGCATGGGAGCGCTGGCCGGCTCGTCGCTGCCGCTTGACCCGGAGGCCGTCGCCGCCGAGCTGGGTTTCGCCTCCGCTGCTGACAACTCCGTGGACGCGGTGAGCGACCGGGACTTCGCGGCCGAGTTCTGCTTCGCTGCGGCGCTGCTCGGCGTGCACCTGTCCCGGCTCGGCGAAGAGATCGTGCTGTGGTCGACCCACGAGTTCGGCTGGGTCGAGGTGGACGACGCCTACGCCACGGGGTCTTCGATCATGCCGCAGAAGAAGAACCCCGACGTCGCCGAGCTGGCCCGCGGCAAGGCCGGCCGGCTGATCGGCAACCTCACCGGGCTGCTCGCGACGCTCAAGGGCCTGCCGCTCGCCTACGACCGGGATCTGCAGGAAGACAAGGAGCCTGTCTTCGACGCGGTGGACACGCTGCTGACCGTGCTGCCGGCGATGGCGGGGATGGTCGGAACGCTGCGGTTCCATGCGGACCGGCTCAGCGCCACCGCGGCGGCCGGGCACGCTCTGGCCACCGACCTCGCCGAGCTGCTCGTGCGGCGCGGCGTTCCGTTCCGTGAAGCGCACGAGGTTGTCGGGCACCTGGTGGTCTGGTGCCAGGTGCACGACTGCGAGCTGGCTGACGTCAGCGAGGACGACCTCGCGAAGGTGTCCACCCTGCTGACTCCGGACGTGCGCGAGGTGCTCACGGTGCCTGGTGCGATCGCAGCGCGGGCCGGACGCGGCGGGACGGCGCCGGCGCGCGTGGCCGAGCAGCTTGGCAGGCTCCGCCAGGACGTGCACAAGCAGGCGGCCTGGGCAGCTGGCGAGTAGACGCTCCGCTCGAGTCGCTGAGAGCTTGAGCCTGGCCGGAATAGCATCTCCCGCGCTGCGTGAGGCGCTCTACGACGTCGCGGCGAACATCCCCAGTGTCGCGGTCAACGGCGCCTACACCGACTCGCTTGGGCGGACCGGAACCGCCCTCAATCTCGGTGTCGAGACACTTGTGATCAACCCGGCCAACGGTCAGCTCCTGGCCTGGATTGACGCTGACGTCGCCTACACGTATACCTTCCAGGGACCCGCGACCAGCGAGCCTTGAGGCATCATCCGGGCTCGTCGCTGCCACCGCCGCGGAGTTGCTGGGCGACGAACTGCAGCGCACTGCTGATTTCCGCGGCAGGTATGTCCAGGTGCCTGCCCGGATTGGCGTGGAGTGTCTTGCGCGGCGACGCTAGCAGGTCGAACATTCTGAGCCCGCCGTCCCGCGGATAGAGCTCGTCATCCCACTGAACCAGGAACAGCACGGGAACCGTGACGCCGCGCGCCGCCTCGGGTACACCCTCCGGACCGGTCTCGGCCGAGTAGCCGAATAGCCCCAGCGCGGCGGCGCGGATCCGGTCGTCGGCAGCGGTCAGGGGCAGACCGGATCGGGTGCCAAGCGAGAGGCCGAAGTAACCGGCCGGCCCGTTGCTTACTTCGGGGCTGGCCTGGGCAGCGTCAAGTGCTGCGCGCCAGTCCGCGACGGCCTCGGTGGTCGCCAGGGCGTTGCGTGCCCGCCAGCCGTCAAGCCCGAGCCGGGTGCGGCGCTCGGCCGCTGACAAGCCGACCTCGTCAGGCGGGGTCCGGTCGCCGTGGAAGGGCAGGTCGATCGACACCACCGCGCAGCCCAGCGCGGTCAGCTCGCGCGCGGCGCGCACCACGATCGGGGCTTCCTTGTGGCCGCCCGCCCCGTGACCGACCAGAACCGCCGGCCAGGGACCGGTGCCATTCACCGGCAGCCACAGCGTTGCGGGCACCGGCGCGCCGGACCGCTGCACTGCAAGCGGGACGCGGCGTGGCTCAGCCGCCGCGGGACCAGGCCCGCCTGCCGCACCGAACATCTCCACGGGCGAGCTGGCTCCTACAGGCACGCGCTCCACGCTAGTGCCCGCCGTCGGCCGACGAAACGAGCTCCGGCACGGCGCCGACAACACTGCGAGCGATTTCGTCCCGCTATGGACACTACTAGCCGGTTGAGACCCTGATGACCCTCGCCGCTCGCTCCTATGGGTGGCCCGTTACTACTGCTGGAGCGATAGCAACGGGCCACCCACCGGGGATCGGCCACGCGATGGCCCGGTGACCCGGCAGGGTGACGCGCGCGTCACACGCGACCGCGCAGGATCTCGCCGAGCCAGTTCCATCAAGCCCCGCTACCCGCCGCTCGGGAATCGGCCACGCGACGGGCCCCCTGACCCCGGCGCAGAGCTATTCATCAAGATCGGTTCGGCGTAGCGGTTCGGGCAGCTGGTTACGCTCTGACCGTGCGCACGGACGACGGGATGGAGCTGCTGCCGCGCGAGTTCTTCGACCGGCCGGCGACCGACGTGGCCCCGGACCTGCTGGGCTGCGTGCTCTGGCACGACAGTCCAGCTGGCCTGGTGGCAGCTCGGCTCGTCGAGGTTGAGGCGTACCGAGGGTCGATCGACCCGGCCTCGCACTCCTACCGCGGCGAGACTGCACGCAACGCCGTCATGTTCGGGCCGCCTGGCTTTGCGTACGTCTACTTCAGCTACGGGATGCACTACTGCATGAACCTGGTCTGCCAGCCAGCGGGCCTGGCAGAAGCAGTGCTGATCCGGGCCGGCGCCGTCGTCGATGGCGCTGATCTGGCCAGGCGGCGCCGTTACGGTCTGCCCGATGCTGATGGCAGCGCCACGGCAAGTGCTGGCAAGGGCGCCCGTCAGCGGGAGCGCGACCTGGCCCGCGGCCCCGGTCGGCTGTGTCAGGCGCTCGGCATCGACCGGTCGCTGGACGGCGCCGACGCGTGCGCCTCTGGCGGCCCACTCGGGATCAGCCCGCGACACAGCCTGCACCGAGCCGATGCGGACGCCGCCCCGGCCGTTCTGACCGGCCCCAGGGTAGGCATTAGTAAGGCGGTAGACCGTCCGTGGCGATTCTGGCTCGCCGACGACGGCCACGTTTCGGCTTATAAGTCCTTGAAACCGCGGGTGCCGGCGCCGAAACCAGTTTCCGACCGCCCCGCCGAGGGTGGGACGATGTCCGGGTGAACGACATCCTTGACGAGCTCAGCTGGCGCGGGCTGCTCGCTGTGCACACAGACCTGGAGGACCTCCGCAAGGCGCTCGACACCGGGATTGTCACGTTCTACTGCGGTTTTGACCCCACGGCGCCCGGTCTGCACATCGGCAACCTGGTTCAGTTGCTCACGATGCGGCGGCTGCAGCTAGCAGGGCATCGGCCGATCGCGATCGTCGGTGGTGCGACCGGGCTGATCGGTGATCCCAGCGGCAAGTCCGCCGAGCGCGTACTCAACGAACGTGAGGTCGTCGCTGACTGGGTCGACAAGATTAGGGCCGAGGTCAGCAGGTTCCTCGACTTCAGCTCGGGGGCGACGGCCGCAACGGTGGTCAGCAACCTGGACTGGACCGGGCCGATGTCCGCGATCGAGTTCCTGCGCGACATCGGCAAGCACTTCCCGGTCAACCAGATGCTGTCACGCGAGGTAGTACGCGCCCGCTTGGAGGCGGGCGGGATCAGCTACACCGAGTTCAGCTACCAGGTTCTGCAGGGCAACGACTTCCTGGAACTGCACAACCGGTACGGCTGCACGCTGCAGACTGGCGGCAGCGACCAGTGGGGCAACCTCGTGTCCGGCGTTGACCTGATCCGCCGGGTGACCGGCGACACGGTGCACGCCCTGGCGACGCCGCTGATCACCAAGCCGGACGGGACCAAGTACGGCAAGACCGAGGGCGAGGCGGTCTGGCTCAGCCAGGACATGATGACCTCGTACGCCTTCTACCAGTTCTGGCTGAACCGCGCGGATGCAGAGATGCCAGGCCTGCTGCGGGTGTTCTCGTTCCTGTCGCGCGCGGAGATCGAGGAGCTGGAGCGCGAGATCGCCGAACGGCCCGCGGCCCGGCGCGCGCAGCGGCTGCTGGCCGAAGAAATCACGACGCTCGTGCACGGGGCGACTGAGCTCGGCCGCGTGCAAGCCGCGAGCGAGGCACTGTTCGGCCAGGGTGACTTGCGCGCTCTGGACGCCGCGACGCTCGCGGCCGCGGTCGCTGAAGTGCCGACCGCAGACGTCGATCGCGTCGGCGGGCAGCTGCCGCCGGTGGCTGACCTGATGGCAGCGTGCGGCATCGTGAAGAGCAAGTCGGAGGCCCGGCGGGCGATCCGCGAAGGCGGCGCGTACCTGAACAACGAGCGGGTTGCCGAGGAGGATGCAGTGCCGTCGGCGGGAGATCTGCTGCACGGCGAGTTCCTCATGCTGCGGCGCGGGAAGCGCACCGTGGGCGCCATCCGAGTTCGTCTAAGCTCTGGTCGGCAAATCGAACCCGGAAGGGCGAATAGGGCGTAGCTGGGCAGATCCTGATTTGACTTGAGCGCCGTTGCTGCCTAGTGTTTCGTGCTGCCCCGAGAGTGCGGGCCGCCCGCTAGGTGGCCTCTTCTCTGGGCAAAGTACCCTCCCTCGACTGTGGCAGTTTCATGCCGGGCAGCTGGCATGGGACGGTCCCGGTGAGGGTACGCGGGGTACACTGTAAGTAACGAACCAAGTCCAGACCAGCTAACTCGCTTGACAGCCTAGGGCTCGATGGGTAAGTTAGCAGGGTTGCCCCGGACGAGGCTGTGAAGCCTTCTGATGGTGTGCGTCCGCTCCTTGAGAACTCAACAGCGTGCTAAAAGCCAGTGCATTTGCACATCCTCGTCAATTGGGGACCGTTTGGCCAGCCGGGCAAGCCCGGCCAGCCTGTCGTGTCCCTGGAGGAAGTATTGCCAGATCGCCTCGTCGGCCCACGGCTGCCGAGGCATCTCTTCGAGTCTGCACTCCGCCGGTTGCGGGTCCTGTACCCGCAGACGCCAGCGGTTCTGCATATAGACATTCAACGGAGAGTTTGATCCTGGCTCAGGACGAACGCTGGCGGCGTGCTTAACACATGCAAGTCGAGCGGAAAGGCCCTTCGGGGTACTCGAGCGGCGAACGGGTGAGTAACACGTGAGCAATCTGCCCTTAGCTTTGGGATAGCTCCGGGAAACCGGAATTAATACCGGATATGACT
>JASHOE010000004.1 GCA_030041275.1 Streptosporangiaceae bacterium | reverse complement strand
GCAGCGGCATCACGTCACGGTCGGCTTCGACGACGAGGGCCGGATCCTCGGTCTTAGCGTGCGGTTCTGGCACGACAACGGCGCCTACGTGCCGTACGGGCTCATCGTGCCGATCGTGACGTCGACCCAGCTCCTCGGGCCGTACAAGCCCGCCGCCTACCGGGTGGAGTTTGACTCGCTCTACACCAACACCGTGCTGGTCACGCCGTACCGGGGCGCTGGGCGGCCGCAAGGCTGCTTCGTGATGGAACGCACCATGGACGCGATCGCGGCCGCGCTTCGGCTCGACCGGACTGTGGTACGCGAGCGCAACCTCATTCAGCCCGGTGAGATGCCCTACGACCAGGGCCTGATATTCCAGGACGGCCGCCCGCTCATCTACGACTCCGGCGACTACCCGGCCTTGCTCGCGAAGGCCAAGGACCTGGTCGGCTGGGACAACTTCGCCACGGTCAGACAGGCGGCGGCCGCCGAAGGGCGGCGCGTCGGCATCGGCCTGGCCTGCTACGTCGAGGGTACCGGCGTCGGTCCGTACGAGGGTGCTCATGTCGCCGTGGAGACGTCCGGCAAGGTCAAGGTGGCCACCGGACTGACCAGTCAAGGGCAGGGCCACCAGACCATGCTGGCCCAACTGGTCGCCGACGAACTCGGCGTGCCCCTGGCCGACGTCCAGGTCGTCACCGGCGACACCCGGCGGTTCGGCTACGCGGTCGGCACGTTCGCGTCCAGGACGGCCGTCATGAGCGGGTCGGCCGTCACCCTCGCGGCCCGGAAGGCGAAGCAGAAGGCGCTGCGCGTCGCGGCCGCCGCGCTGGAGGTCTCGCCCGCCGACCTGGAGATCGCCGATGGCATGGTGGCCGTCAAGGGCGACCCCGACAGCGGCATCAGCCTCGGCACCGTGGCGGTGCTGTCCAACCCGCTGCGGTACGCCTTCGATGACGCTGCGAAGGCGGCGACCCAGTTCGCGGGCGGTGGCGACCCGAGCAAGCCGCCGGTCGCGCCGGATGACGAGCCGGGGATCGAGGGGCGAGCCTACTTCTCGCCGGTGCGTTCGACGTTCGCGAGCGGCATTCACGCTGCGATCGTCGAGACCGACCCGGACACCGCCGAGGTAAGGATCCTGCGCTACTGCGTCGTGCACGACTGCGGCCCGCTGATCAATCCGCAGATCGTGGAGGGACAAATTCACGGCGGCGTGGCCCAGGGAGTCGGCGGGGCGCTGTACGAGCGGATGGCCTACGACGAGACCGGGCAGCTGGTGAACGCGTCCTTCATGGACTTCCTCATGCCGTATGTGAGCGAAGTGCCACACGGCATCGAGATCGACCACCTCGAGACGCCGTCGCCGCTGAACCCGCTCGGCGTCAAGGGTGCCGGCGAGGCAGGGGTCATTCCCGGCGCTGCGGCGCTGGCCGCCGCGATCGAAGACGCCGAGGGCATTGCGATCCGGTCCATGCCGCTCTCGCCCTCGGACCTGTTCGAGCTTCGTTTGGCCCACGATCAGGCCACGCGACGGCCTGCCGACGTGAGGCCGGGCGAGCGGGCGGCCTCGTTCCCTGATGGGTCGCGTAATGCCGGCTGACGAGGTCGCGGCGGGCAAGCCCCGCCTTCGCATCGGTATCGATACTGGCGGTACGTTCACCGACGTCGTCGCCTTCGACGAGGTCACCGGCGAGCTGACGGTGACGAAGACGCCCTCGACCCCAGCGGATCCGGCGCGGGGCTTCATGACCGGGCTGGCGAAGCTTCTCGGCCAGCTCGGGGCCGATCCGGCCGAGGTCGCTTCCGTCAGTCACGGGACCACGATCGCGACCAACCAGCTGCTGGCTGGCGACATCGGAGAGCTCGGCTTCGTGACCACCGAGGGTTACGAATTCATGCTGGAAATCGCCCGGCAGTCGGTCCCCGACGGTTATGGCAACTCCTACTTCTGGATTAAGCCGGACCGGATCGTGCCGCCCGACCTGGTCAAGGCGGTGGCTGGCCGACTCGATCACACCGGCGCGGAGCTGCGCCCGTTCGACGAGGCCCAGGCGACCGACGTGGCCCGCTGGTTTCGCGACCGCGGCGTCGACACAATCGGCGTGTGCTTCCTGCACTCCTACGCCAACCCCGAGCACGAAGAGCGGATGGCCAGGGTGCTCGCTCGGGAGCATCCTGACGCGGTGGTTTCGCTGTCGTCGCGCGTGCTGCCCGAGTACCGGGAGTACGAACGGTCGATGACCACCCTGGTAGACGCCGCCGTCAAGCCGCGCGTGTCCAGGTACCTGGCTGCCATCGCGGACCAGCTGGCGGGTCTTCGCGCGGATGAGGTGCCGTTGCACGTGATGACGTCGAACGGCGGGGTCGCCACCGCGGCGGACGTCATCGGGCGGCCGATCGCGACGGTACTGAGCGGCCCGGCGGCGGGCGCAGTCGGCGCGGCGATGATCGCCGGAAACGCGGGCATCACCGCGGTGCTGACCTGTGATGGCGGCGGCACCTCCACGGATGTGGCCGTCGTCGTCGGGGGCGAACCCGCGTTGACGACGGAGGGCGCCATCGGCGACTACCCGTCGAAAATCCCGATGGTGGACGTCGTCACCGTCGGCGCCGGCGGCGGCTCGGTGGCGTGGGTGTCACCCGAGGGCTCGCTCAAGGTCGGGCCGCGCTCGGCGGGCGCTGACCCGGGCCCGCTGTGCTACGGCAAGGGCGGGCGCGACGTCACGGTTACCGACGCTCACCTCGTGCTCGGCCGGATCCCGCCGCATCTGCTCGGCGGCGAGATCCCGCTGGATGTCGAGGCAGCGCGATCCGGGCTGGCTCACCTCGCGGCCAAGCTGAGCCTGACCGAACTCGGCTGCGCGGCCGGCATCTGCGAGGTCTCGGCCTGGAACCAGGCGAACGCGGTGCGCCAGATCACCGTGAAGCGTGGCCTGGATGTCAGGGATTTCACCTTGGTCACGTTCGGCGGATCGGGGTCGCTGCTGGTTTGCCCCTTGATCGAGATCCTCGGCGTGCGCGGTGTGCTGGTGCCGTGCAACCCCGGCAACGTCTCGGCGTTCGGGCTGCTGACTGTGGACGTGCGCGCCGACTATGTTCGCACGTTCGTGGCCCGCCAGTCCGGGCTTGACCACGCGGCCATGGAAGCGGCGTACGCCGGGCTGGCCGCGCGCGCACGCGACGCGCTGACCACGCAGGGCTTCGCGGCCGAAGCCGGCCGGCTGGTCCGGAGCGCTGACCTGCGCTACTACGGGCAGGCCTTCGAGGTACGCGTGCCGGTCGCGGCCGGCCCGATGGATCCGGAACTGGCGAACGCGGCGGCCGCGAGCTTTCACGCGGCACATCGCGCGCTGTACGGCTACGACTTCCGCGACGACCCGCGCCAGCAGGTCGAGTGGGTGAACCTGCGCGTCACCGGGATCGGGCCGATCGAGCGGCCGCGGCTCGCCGCCCTCGCGAGCGGGAACAGCGATCCGTCCCGAGCTGTGACCGGTCGCCGCCCGGTCGTCTTCGCGCGGGCCGCCGGACCGCTCGATGCGACGATCTACTGGCGGCCTTTGCTGCTGGGAGGCGACGAGGTGACGGGGCCCGCCGTCATCGAGGAGTACGGTGCGACGATCCCGGTGCATCCCGGCTTCGCGGTGCGCGTGGACCGGTTCGGCAACCTGCTGGTCGGTCCGCAGCGGCGGCACCCAGGACGAGACCGATGAGACCACCGACGCTCGGTACTGGCCCGCGCGGCCCGGTCGACCCGGTGCTGCTGGAAATCGTCGCTGGCAGCCTGGCC
>JASHOE010000130.1 GCA_030041275.1 Streptosporangiaceae bacterium | reverse complement strand
CGCCAGGCACGCCCCGGCCGGACGCGGCCACGCTGCTGCGACACGGCCTCGGTACCGCGGACGATCCGGTGTTTCCCGGCATGCACGCGGCGTCCGCGCTCGTGGCCGGCGCGACGCTCGGCGCGGCGCGCGCGCTGTGGTCCGGCTCGACGCAGCACTCCGCGAGCATCGCGGGCGGGCTGCACCACGCGATGCGCGGGAACGCCAGCGGGTTCTGCATCTACAACGACCCGGCGATCGCGATCTCGTGGCTGCTCGCCCAGGGCGTCGAGCGGATCGGCTATGTCGACATCGATGTCCATCACGGCGACGGGGTGCAGGCCGCGTTCTGGGATGACCCACGCGTCCTCACGATCAGCATGCACGAGCATCCCGCAACGCTGTTCCCTGGCACCGGCCGGGCTAACGAGACCGGCGGCCCCGCCGCCGAAGGCGGCGCCGTGAACCTGCCGCTGCCGGCCGGCACCACGGACGCGGGCTGGCTGCGGGCGCTCCATGCCGTTGTGCCGCCGCTGCTCACGGCGTTTCGGCCACAGATTCTGGTGACCCAGCACGGCTGTGACACGCACTGGAGCGACCCGCTCGCCGATCTGGAGATCACCATCGACGCGCAACGCGCCGCCCACGCACTGCTGCACCAACTCGCGCACGAGACGGCTGGCGGCCGGTGGCTGCTGACCGGCGGCGGCGGCTACCAGCTCGTCCAGGTCGTCCCGCGCTCCTGGACCCACCTGCTGGCCGAGGCGTCAGGCAACCCGATCGACCCCGTGACGCCGACGCCGCAGACGTGGCGGGAGTACGTCGGCTGGGTCTCGGCAGAGTCCGCGCCAGAACTGATGACTGAGGGCGCCAGCACCGATTTTCCCAGCATCGATCGTGGCTACGACCCGGACGATCCCGTCGATCAGGCGATCATGGCGACCCGCAACGCGGCGTTCCCCTTGCATGGCCTGTTTCCCTGACGCACACCCCGCGGACTGTCAACAGCCCATCCCTGGCTGCGGCGTCTCGTGCCCTGGTGACTGATGCCATCGAGCTCTAGGGGCAGGCACGCGCTCGTCGAGGCTCTCGAACGGCCGTACCCATGCTGCCACCGGAAATAAGTTTGAATTGGTCGGATCTATTCGTACCGTCAATACCGAAGCATTGGCGCTGAAGGGAAATGTCTGGTGGAAGCCTGGTCGTCAGCGATCGAGCGCGAACTGCTGAACGCGCCTGCGGCCAGACGGACGGTGCCCGCGATGTAGCCGGTCAGGCCACCGGCAGGCGCCGCCCCCAGGACGAGTCCCTGGCGGGCGGCTTTCCTTTGGCACAACTGAATACGATCCAAGCGCGGCCTGCGGCTGCGCATCATCCGGTCCCTGGCCGCGCGCGCTCTGCGGCGGCCGGGACCGGGCTCATGGGCTGCTAGCTCAAGTCGGAGAGCGCATACGGTGTGTCCATGGCAGTGTTCGCACTGTGGAGCCCACCACGAACACGCTCGACGGCGTTCTTTCGCTCGATGGTTGAGCGCGGCGACATGACCGCGCTCCACGAGCCGTTCTGCAAGATAAGGGACTTTGGCGAGACCGACGCCGCAGCCCGGACCTTCTACTCGCCGCAGACGCTCCTTGACTGGCTCGTTCATGGGACGCATGACATGCGCGTGTTCTTGAAAGACCACCCCCCGACGTACTACCTGCCGGACGTGCTCGCCGACAGGCACTTCCTCGCTGAGATCAGGCACGCATTCCTCATCCGCCGACCCGAGGCGATCGCGGCATCCAGCTACGCGCTGTCGCCCAAGATGAACATCGACTCCATCGGGCTGGAGAAGCTGTGCCAGGTGCAGGACGCCGTTCGCGAGGCCGGGGCGGATGCCTCAGTTGTCATCGACTCCGATGACCTCGTGCGACGACCTGCCGCGACGATGGCGGCCTACTGCGCTGCCGTCGGGCTGCCCTTCTTCTCGCGGGCGCTGACCTGGGAGCCTGGTGAACGGCCCGAATGGCGCGCGTACGCACGCTGGCACGTGGACGCCAGCGCCAGTTCCGGCTTCGAGCGGCACGAGCACGTGTACCCGCACACCGTCGACAACACCCCCGACCTCGCGCGTATCGCCGATCACCACCGGCCGTTCTACGAGAAGCTTTACGCACAGCGGCTGGACGTTACGCCGTGGGAGAGTTCTTAAGCCGTCAGTCTTTGCAGCCGAACCTGCGAAAGCGCTGGTCCGTCACGCCGAGCAGAACGCCGCGACGGGCGAGGCCACTCGTCCTCGCGGCTGAGCGTGGAATCCGGCGAGGAGTGCTCAGGCCGAGGGCACGCCGAACCAGCGAGCCCGGCGCGTGGCGGCGAAGCCGCGCTTATCGTCGGCCAGCGCCAGCGATGGCGGCGTGAAGGCCGCCACTGGCGCAGGCCCGGACAGGAAGTTGACATCGACCTTGCCGATCGTGTCGTCACCCATCTCCACGTAGCAGATCACCTCGCCGGCGTACGGGGCAGGCGATGGCCCGCCGGCGAGCCGGGCGGTCAGCACGTCGGCGACGGTCGCGGCCTCTCCCTCGGCGACGACGCCCGCGCGGGGCACGGGCGCGCTGGTGACGTCGCCCACGGCAAACACGCCGGGGAACCTGGTCTCGAACGTCGCCGGGTCAACCGGAACCCAGCCGTCCTCGGTCAGCCCTGACTCGACGACCACGGCCGGAGCCCGGTGCACCGGCACCGCCAGGAAGAGGTCGAATGGCAATTCCTGGCCGTCCCTAAGGTGCGCAATCCTCTTGGCCGGATCGAGCGCCGTGATCAACGACCCGTGCGAGTGGCGAATGCCGCGCTCATCAAGCAGCCCGATGATGGCATCAGACGTCTCGTCAGAGATCGGGATTGGCTTGCCCATCGGGGTGACGAGATGAATAGTCGTCGCGTCGCGCACGCCTCGCCTGACCAGCTGGTCGTGGAGCATGAACGCCGCTTCGTACGGCGCCGGCGGGCACTTGAAAAACCCGCCGAGCACGGCGATGACCACGTTCCCGCCCGAAAATCCGCCGAGCAGGTCATGCACGCGTGCCGCACCAGCGGGCGAGTAGAACTCGTAACCGCACTCAGGCAGGCCCGGCGTTGCCTCCGGAGCCAGATCGGCGCCGAGGGCGACCACGAGCACGTCGGCGCTGTATTCGCCCGCGTTCGTGACCACGCGCTTGTCGCTGGGGTCGATGGAAACGATCTTCTCCTGGCGGAAGGTGACCGTCGGACTGGCGATGTTCCGGTATGGGATCCTGACCTCGTCCATCGTCCGTCGGCCGAACATGACGTCGAGCTTGGCGAAGCCGAAGATGAACGAGTCGTTCTGATCGATCAAAGTGACGTGGACCAGGTCGGCCAGCTGGGCTGACAGCCGTGACGCCAGCTCGAGACCGCCGAAGCCGGCGCCGAGGATGACCACGTGAGTACGGGCAAGCACGGCAGATCAGCCGAGCTCGGGGATGCTGTCCTGCACAACCAGCGGCATGGCACCCATCCTGGCCGGGCTGCGTGGCGCCACCGATATCGAGGCCGGCCCGCGGGGCGAAACCGCCAGAGCGTTCACGTTTGCCCTGTCACCACCCGAATAAGCGCATGTCACTGGCAGCGGACCGGCCGGAACGCTTGCCCCGAAGCGTCGAGAAGTCACGGCCGAGGGCCGACGCTCCGGACCAGCGACCACCGAGTCTCTGCTGCAGGCCGGTTGGTGCCAATAGGTCCGCCGGAACGGGACTTTGGTCCCGGCCGCAAAAGCTCAGCCCTGGATATCGTGAGTAGATGACAGCCAGCGCAGCCGCCCAGAGCGCTATCAGGGTCTTCCTGCTCGACGATCACGAGATCGTTCGACGTGGCGTGAAGGACATGCTCGAGGCCGAGCCGGACATCACGGTAATCGGCGAGGCAGGCACTGCCGCATCGGCGCTGGCTCGAATCCCTGCGCTGCGCCCCGATGTCGCCGTGCTGGACGTGCGGCTGCCGGACGGTGACGGCGTCACCGTATGCCGTGAGATCCGCTCCCGGATGCCGGAGGTTGCCTGCTTGATGCTCACGTCGTTCGGCGACGACGAGGCGCTGTTCGACGCCATCATGGCGGGCGCCGCCGGCTACGTGCTCAAGCAGATCCGCGGCAATGACCTGGTCGGCGCGGTGCGCACGGTTGCGAGCGGCGAGTCCATGCTCGACCCAGAGGCGGCCAGCAAGGTGCTGGCCCGGATGCGCGATCAGGCCGCCAAGGACGACCCACTGGCCGGCCTCACGCCGCAGGAGCGCAAGATCCTCGAACTGATCGGCGACGGCCTGACGAACCGGCAGATCGGCGAGCGGATGTATCTGGCCGAGAAGACGGTCAAGAACTATGTGTCAGCGCTGTTCGCCAAGCTCGGCGTGGAGCGTCGCACGCAAGCCGCGGTGTATGCATCCCGCGTTTTCCCGCGGTAGCGCGGCCGCATTCGCAACGGGCGGCCACGACGCAGCGCCGCGGTCTGGCCTTCAGCGCCGCCCGGCGCGGTCTGGCCTTCAGCGCCGCCCGGCGCGGTCTGGCCTTCAGCGCCGCCCGGCGCGGCCTGGGGGCAGCGGCACCAGCCACTCGAGGCGCGTGCCACCGTCAGGAGCACTCTCCACGCGCAGCGAGCCGCCGCATTCGGCGGCGCGCTCGGCCACGTTGGCGAGACCGCTGCGGCGCCCGCCCGGCTTGATGCCGGTGCCGTTGTCGGTGACCGTCAGGCTCAGGTTCTCGGCGGCGCGTACCTGCACCTCTACCCTGCTCGCCGCGGCGTGCCTGGCGGCGTTCGAAAGCGCCTCTCTGAGCACGCCGAGTAGGTGTTCGGCGGCGTCCTTGGGCACCCCGTTGTCGAGCGGGCCGTCGAGCCGCAGTGTGGGCGCGAAGCCGAGCAGGCTGGCCATCTCACCGGCCACCTCGACGATCCGCGACCGCAGACCGGCCGGGGTGGCCTGCGGCCTGGCTTGCAGCTCGAAGATGGACGTCCGGATATCCCTGATGGTTTCGTCGAGCGCGTCGACAGCCTGGCTGACCCGGCCCGCTACCTCCGGCGCGCCGATCATGCCGACGGTGCCCTGCAGCGAGATACCGGTGGCATAGAGCCGTTGGATCACCAGGTCGTGCAGATCCCGGGCGATCCGGTCACGATCCTCGAACACCGCCACCCGCTCCGCCTGCCTGCGGTGCTCGGCGAGCTCCAGCGCGATCCCCGCCTGAGTGGCGAAGGTGACCAGCATGTCCGCGGCGGCGGGAGGCAACGGCATTGCGCCTGGCCGGCGCCCGGCGGTCAGTACGCCGTGCACATTCCCCGCCGCGCCAAGCGGGACGAGGAGCGCCGGGCCGAGGTTCAGCCGCTCCCGCGTCACCCTGGCGACGCGGTCATCGTGGCTGAAGTCGGCGACGGCCAGCAGCTGCCCGCTGGCGAGCACCATCCCCGACGCCGACCGCGTGGCCGGCACCATCATGCCTACCGCGTCCTCCGCCGCCTCGCCGGCCGCGTGCGCGATCTCCAGCTCGCTGCCGTCAGCAACCGGCAGGGCGAGCATCACCAGATCCGCGCCCGACATCTCCAGCGCACGCGTCGTGATCAGCTCCAGCGCGTCGCTGACGTCGGCGCCTGACAGCAGCCCCCTGGTCACTTCAGCGCTCGCGGCCAGCCACCGCTGCTGTCGGCGCGCCTCGTCGTAGAGCCTGGCATTCTCGATCGCCACGCCGGCCGCGGCGGCAAGAGCGACCAGCACCGCCTGATCTTCCTCATCAAACTGGCCGCCGTCGGCCTTCTCCGTCAGGTAGAGGTTTCCGTACACCTCATCCCTGATCCGGATCGGAACGCCGACGAACGAGGTCATCGGCGGGTGGCCGGGCGGGAATCCCGAAGACAGCTCGTGCATGCTCAGATCGGCGACCCGGACCGGCTGCGGATCACGGATCAGCGCGCCGAGCAGCCCTCGGCCCTCCGGCCAGTGGTGGATACGGCTGATCTGCTCCTCGGTCAGCCCGACCGGGATGAATTCGGCCAGCCGACCGCCCTCGCCGATGACGCCCATGGCTCCGTAGCGCGCGTTCACCAGCGACACCGCGGATTCGACGATGCCGCGCAGGACCACTTCGATGTCGAGGTTCGTGCCAACCGCGACGACGGCGTCGAACAGCGCATTGACTCGGTCTCTCGTCGCGAGCACCGCCTGCAACCGCGCCTGCAGCTCCGCGAGCAGCTCATCCAAGCCGAGGCTGGGCAGCCTCGACGGCGGCTTACCGGTCTCCACTGCGGCTCCGACCATGGCGGCTTCTGACCCGAATCGTGTCGATCATATGTCGACCGCACAGGCTGCCCCTACGGCTGGGCAGTGTCGAAGGCACGCTCGGCAAGCCCAGCCGTTCCGTTCTCAGGTCCCCGGCTGGCGACCTGTCAGAACACGCCCCACTTCGCCGACAGGTGGGTGGCGAACGCCGCCACGCCGATGCCGACCGCGAGCGACGCCGCCAGCGCCAGCCAGCGCGCAGAGCCGTCGAACAGGAGCTGTCCGCGGCTTGCGGTCCAGCCGGCACGGGGTACCTCGCCGCGCGGCCGACCCGGCTGGCCCGGCCGAGAGCCAACGAGCGGGGCGCCCCAACCCGCTAGGTCATCCGGCGCTGGGTGGCCCGGCCGAGAGCCAACGAGCGCGGCGCCCCAACCCGCTAGGTCATCCGGCGCTGGGTGGCCCGACCGCGAGCCGACCAGCGGGGCGCCCCAACCCGCTAAGTCAGCCGACGCTCGGCTGCCCACCGGGTCAGCTGGTGCCGACTCGACAATTGCAGCTTGTGCAGCACCGACGAGACGTGGCTCTCGACCGTCTTGACCGAGATGAAGAGCTCCCTCGCCACTTCACGGTAGGTGTAGCCGCGGGCGATCAGGCGGAGCACCTCCCGTTCCCGGGCGGTCAGCTGGTCTAGTTCGGGGTCGAAGGACGGGCGGTCCAGCTCGGCCGCGGCTCCGGCCGCGAACGCGTCGAGCACGAACCCCGCGAGCCGCGGCGAGAAAACAGCGTCCCCGGCAGCGACGCGCCGCACCGCATCGACCAGTTCGGTGCCCGAGATCGTCTTGGTGACATAACCACGAGCGCCGGCCCGGATCACCGCGATGACGTCCTCCGGCGCGTCCGACGCGGACAGCGCGAGAAATTTCACCTCGGGATGCGCAGCCTTGACCGCCGCCACGACTTCCTGCCCGCCGCCGCCGGGCAGGTGCACGTCCAGCAGCACCACGTCAGGCAGACACTGTGAAATCTCGCTGATGGCCGGTGCCACGTCGGCTGCCTCGCCGACGATGTCGACATCGCCGGATAGCTCTGACTTCACGCCCGAGCGGAACATGCCGTGATCGTCGACGATGAACACCCGCGTCTTGCCCGATGCGTTGGGGCCGATCGGGTCGGACGCATGGGCTGGCCCGGTCACGAGCTGCGCGCCGACGATTCGGCTGCCGACCTTGGCATGACCAGCGATACCTCGGTGCCCTCGCCCGGCGCGCTCCGAATCGTGACCGAGCCGCCCCGCCGGGATACCCTGCCACGCACCGACTCCGCCAGCCCCTTGCGGTCAGGCGGGATGGCGTCGGGGTCGAACCCGCAACCGCGGTCACGCACGTACAACGACACCGATCCGGGCTCTACCTCAGCGAACACCGACACCACGTCCGCGCCCGACCATTTCGCCGCGTTCACCGTCGCCTCTTTCGCCGCCGCGATCAGCGCGCTGAGTTCCTCGTCCAGGGCACAGTCGCCGACGGTCACGGCCTCGACGGCGATACCGTGCTGCGCCTCAACATCCTGCTGGATTAGCCGCACGCCGTCAGCCACGGTGAGAGCCTGGCCGTCGAGCGAGCCGGGCGCCCGGCCGTCGAACAGCCACGCGCGCAGCTCGCGCTCCTGGGCCCTCGCGATCTGGACGACCTGGTGCGGATCACCGGCGCGGCGCTGGATCAGGGCCAGCGTCTGCAGCACCGAGTCATGCACCCGAGCGGCGATGTCGGCGCGCTCCTCAGCTCGGACCCGGGCCTGGCGCTCCTCGACGAGATCCCTGGCGACGCGCAGCCACCACGGACCGAAAGCGAGAGCGATGCCGCCGATGAGCAGCACCATGCCGGCCAGCGGCAGCAGCAAATACGCGTTGATCTTGTGGTCACTGAGCAGCGCAGCCGCGCCACCCAGCAGCAGAAGCAGCGCCAGCGCGACCCGCAGTATCCGCCGACGTCGACGGGAGGAGCTCGGGCGGCCAGCTGGATCGGCGAACTCGCGCAGGTGCTGTCGCTCCTCGGCATCGGCGTTTCGAGAGATCAGCGCCAGGCCCGCGCCGCAAACGATCACCGGCACCGCCAGGCCGGCCACCCAGGTCGCGTCAAGCGCCGATGCGACGATCAGCCCCACCGCCAGCACCGAGGCGAGCGCCGCCGCCAGGCCAATGCCACGCTTGTCCGCCAGCGCCCTGGTCGCGATGTTGCTGTCGGCGCCTTGCGCCGGGATCAGCAGCCACGCAACCACGTAGGCGGCCGCACCGAATCCATAGGTGACAAGGGCCAGGACAACCAAAGCCGCCCGCACCAGGCTGAGGTCGAGCCCGGTGCGCTGCGCGATGCCGGCCGCGACGCCGCCAAGCAAGCGACCTTCTACCGGGCGGCGGAGCGGGGTGTCGCCCGGCCGGTAGGGCCGCATCCGGGCGCCGAGCCGGGTGAGCCACGGCCGGGCGTCGGACGCCGTCTGATCAGGCGGCGGCCTGCCGGGCCCGGCATTGGACTGCCACCCGGCCGACGTGTCCGCGTTATCGGCCATGTGCCCATGATGGCCCGCAGACCTGAGTGGCCGCCATCCGGGAAAGCCCTGGACCTGGGGCGGGGTGACCAGGGTCTCATCAGGGTGGTTCCCGATAGGCAGGCCAGCCACGGCACGGCACGCTGGGTGCCATGAGCGAAATAACGGGTTCAGCACCCGACCAGTCCGCCGCAGGCTCAGCGTCGAGCAGCGGGACCACACGCACGACACTCACTCGCCCGACCGGAGACCGGATGCTCGCGGGGGTGGCATCCGGGCTGGCCGAGTACCTCGGAATCAACGTCATCGTCGTCCGCCTCGCCTTTGTCGTGCTCACCTTCCTCGGTGGCGCCGGCATCCCGCTGTATCTCGCCTGCTGGCTGCTCATTCCGACATCGGACACCGGACGGTCTATCGCGGGCGACCTGGCGCGCGACCTGCGTGCCGCCAGCCAGAACCTGTAATCCCCAGGAGGCCGCGGCCGACCGGCCGGGCCTGCGCGCCGATATTCGGTGCGCGGCCCGGCCCGTCGGCCCGGCTGCCGAACCAGCCGACGCAGCATCCCTGAATGGACGTTCGCGCGCAGCTGCCCAGTGGGCGCATACGATTCAGCAACGACTCGCCGAATTGGTCAGCGGATCGGGCTGATACGCGGAGGCGACAGTGTCCGGCCCCTCGCGTCGCAGTGTCCTCGTCGGCGGCCTCGGTCTGGCCGCCGCGGCCGTTGTGGCTGCCGGTTACGAACTCGTCCAGGATGGTGCGCTGCCAGGCAAATACGCCCTGGCGCGGCTGGACGGCGCGTGCGGCTCCGCTCCCCCGGCACCGACAGGCCGTCCTCCCACGCAGCACGTCGTGACGTTCGAGTCTGCCTACCGGCACCGCAGGGTGCAGATCGTCACCCTGGTTCCTCCTGAGGCCGCAGCCGGGTCCGACCTCGGCGTCGTGATCGGGCTGCACGGCGCGGGAAGCACCGCGGCAGGCCTGGCCAGCCAGGTCGTCATCGCTATGACTGCGGCCAAGATCGCCTCGTTCGCCGTCGTGTGCGTGGATGGCGGGGGCACCTACTGGCACCGGCGGGCTGACGGGGACGACCCGATCGGCATGATCTTGCACGAGGTCTTGCCGCGCGCCGCCGCTGCAGGGCTGGCAACCAGCCAGATCGGCGTCGTTGGTGAGTCCATGGGCGGCTACGGCGCGCTCCTGCTTGCCGAGCGCATCGCCGAGGGCGGGACCACGCTGCCCGTCGCGACGTCTGCCGCAGCTGGGCGCGTGACATCCGGCGCCAATCCGACCGTCGCGGCTGTGGCCGCGCTGTCTCCCGCGATCTTTGCGACATTCTCGGACGCATACTCGGTCGACAGGGAAGCCTTCGACAGTCAGGCGGACTTCGCCAGGAACGACGTGTTCGCTGAAATCAGCTCACTGCGGCACGTGCCGACCTGGATTGCCTGCGGCACGGACGACCCGTTCCAGCCGGAAGCCGCATCGTTCCGTGCCCGCCTGGCTGAAGTCACGGGCCGCCCGGTTCCCGGCGGGATTACTGGCGGCTGCCATGACGACGCGTTCTGGCTGCGCACTATGCCGACCGCGCTGCGCTTCATCGATGAGCACCTCCGCTGACCACCCTGTTTCCGGCCGCCAGCCCGAGCACCCGGTCGATGCCGACGCCGCTGATCAGCAGCCGTTCTTTTGCGCTCGCGGTCAGCCGCGCGGTCCAGTCGGTGAAGCCGCCGTCACCGACTTCCGCCCACCCCCCGCCACCGGCCACATTGATCTTGAAGCACAACTCCCGGTAGTAGCCGCGCCCGGAATCTCGATCCCGATCGAGCACGACCTCCACCGATACGTCCGCGAGCTCGGGCGGTATTGCCGCAGCGATGTTTTCACCGGCGGACGACAGCGGCGTCAACGCCAGCTGCGTCGGACCGAGGCCAGCCGCACGCAGGCCGGTTACGAGCGCACGCACGTGCTCCGCAACGGCCGTCCGCTCGAACCGGAAGCTGCCTTCGTCACGTCCGGCCGTTGCCAGCCCCAGGAGGCTGAAGTGCGGGAGGTAGCCGGGCGAGGGCCGCTGCGCCCTGACCACCCGCTGGAAAGCGGCGAGCCGCACCGTGCCGGCGGCTGACCTTGCCCGGCGTCGCGCGGCCGCCTCGAGCGCCAGTGCGTTAGTCGGATCTGCCGCGACCTCGACGGCGCGCATCGCAGTGACGACTCTGTCCTGGCTCATCGGCCCGAGTACCGCGTGGCAACCGAGCGGCACCAGCGGCGGCAGGGTCACCACCTCGGTTTCCGGCGCCAGGTTCGCGGCGAGCGTGTCCTCCACCGTCCGGATGAGCTGCCAGCCGGCGCCCGCAGGCTGAACGAACCGATCGGCGCGGTAGCGACGGAGCAGACTGGCCGGCGTCTCACGCGCCGCGCGCTGCCTGGCAACCTCCAGCATCAGGCTCGTGAAGTCACTGGCGCTGAGATTCGCAAGCTGCGTGACGCCGGCGCGCCCGCCGACCTTCTGCAACACCCGCTCCGGTAGCTGGTCCATCCAAAGATCGTGACGTGCCGCGAGCGTGATCGCGAACCGTTAACAAGGCGCCGGACCCGACTTCATGGAGTTTCCGGAGGAACAAAACGGTATGAGCCGGGCATCAAAAGGGTCGGAAGCACCACAATGAACACCGAAACCACCACAGTGTCAGAGCCCTACTCGATCCTGAGCGCATGACCACTGCATCGCTGCCACGAACGCACCGAATCGCGGAGATTGTGACGACCGCGGAGCTGCTCAAGGCGGGATGGCGGAAGGACCAGATCCGCGATAACACCCGGCGCGGCGCCCTGCTGGTCTTGCGGCGAGGCATTTACGCGGATGGCATCCATGCGCGCAAGCTGCTGAGTCTCAAGGGCGGCGGCGAACTGCTCGCCATCGGTGCGGCTGCGGCCCTGACCGGAGCTGGCCTGGGCGCTGTGGTTAGCCACCAGTCGGCCGCGTATCTCCACAAGATTGACCTCGTCGGGCGCCGCGACTTAACCGTGCATCTCACCCGCCCGCCGGGCGCCGACCGGCACGCACCCGCGGGCATCCGGCTGCACTCGGCAGACCTGCCAGGTGAGCACGTGACGAGCGCCTTGGGTCTGGCGGTCACGACCGCAGCCCGGACCGCTGTCGATCTGGCACGGACCCTCCCGTTCCGAGCCGGGGTGGTCGCCACCGACTCCGCTCTGCACAAGCGGCTCGCCACCGCGGGCGAGCTGGAGGCCGTGCTGACGGCGTGTTCGCGATGGCCGGGCGCGGCCACCGCCGCGAAGGTCATCGCCTTCGCCGACAAACGCAGTGAGTCACCACTGGAATCCATCGCCCGAGTCGTCTTCGCCGATTGCGGCCTGCCGCCCCCGCAACTGCAGGCGCTCGTCGGAACGGCTGACGACGTCGCCAGGGTGGACTTCTACTGGGACAAGTACCGGACGACGTCGAGGTCGACGGGGCGATCAAGTACACCGACCCGCTGGCGGCGCGACGCCAGCTCGAGCGGGACTCCTGGCTGCGCTCCCTGGGCTACGAAGTCGTGCACTTCACCTGGGAGGAGATCACGACCATGCCCGAACTCGTCGCGGCCAAGATCAGGGCAGCCTTCCGGCGCGGCGCGCTGCTGGCCGCGGCCTACCGCGCGGGCAGCTGACTGACCGCACGCGCGGGCCTGGACGCCGAACCCTGCCGCCACCGTCTCGCACCAAGGCTCCCTACAGACGAAGCTGTCGGCTGCAGGCCAACGCGCACACCGCGCTCGCAGGCGCGGCATGGCGCAGCAACGGCGGTCAGCCTCCCGGCAGCGCCGCGATCGCCGTCAGGATTCGCTTCTCCGACACTGGCACCGGTGTGCCCAGCACCTGGGCGAACAAGCTGACTCGCAGCTCCTCGATCAGCCAGCGGACCGCCTCCACGGCGGGCCGGGACCGCGCCTCGGCCGGCAGGTCGCGCAGCCGCGCGGCGTAGGCGCCCGCCGCCCGGTGCACCGAAGCCATCCGCTCGGCATCCCTGACCTGCTCGCCCGCCAGCTTGTCGAGGCGGCGCACGATCGCACGCAGGTAGCGGACCAGGTCGGGGAGCCGGGTGGCACCCGTTGTCGCGATGAAGCCCGGATAGATCAGCCCGGCGAACTGGGCGCGCATGTCGGCGAGGGCCGGCTCGAGGACGGGCACGGGGTGAGCATCGGCCAGCCTGATCTCGACCTCGTGCGCCTCGCCGAGCACCCTGGCTGCCGACTCGACCACCCAGGCGGTCGTCGGCGCCAGCCGGTCACGTGCCAGCTCCACGAGCGCGGCAAAACCGGCTGCGTCGTAGGCGGGGCCACCCGCCTCGCCGATGACCTGGTCCGCGGCCACCGCCGAGCAGTCGTCGAGCAGCGCCGCAGCGCTGCGATACGGATGACGACTCATCGCCATCTTCTCGGCCATCGGGAGCCGAGACGCGATTGACCGGACTCCGGACGGCACCGTGATCAGCAGCAGACGGCGAGTCCCGAGCCGCATCGCAGCGTCGGCCTCAGCGGGGGTGTCGAAGATCCGGATGTCCACCGCGTCGCCAGCGTCTGCCAGCGCCGGGTAACCGCGCAGTCGCGTCGTCGACCCGGGCGAGCCAGGTGGAGCCGGCTGAGCGGGACCAGCTCGCGCCTCCGGGTCCAGAGCGCCTGCCGTCTCAGTGGCATCGGCGGGGAAGACCCTGGGCAGCGTGCCGAAGTCCCAGCTGCGCAACCCCGACCTGGTCAGGCCGGCGGCCGCGTCGGCGAGCGCGGCCTGCAGTCGCGGCCGCAGCCGCCGCCGCAGCTCACCTAGATCCCGGCCCTCGGCCAGCACAACGTCGCCGTCGACGACGTCGTAGTTGATCCTCAGATGCGGCGGCAGCCCGGCAAAATTCCAGGCCGACACGGGCACCCTGACACCGGTCATCCGGCCGAGCTCGGCGCTAAGCGCCGCCGCGAGATTACCGCCCGGCACGCCGAGCGCTGCCACGACTGACCTCGCCGTGTCCGGCGCCGGAATGAAGTGGCGACGAAGGTCCTTCGGTAGTCCGCGGATCAGCTCAGTCACCAGCTCAACCCGCAGCCCGGGCACCTGCCAGCCAAATTCGGCCGCGTTACGGTCGAAAAGATCCGTCAGGGGAACCCTGACCGTCACGCCGTCGTCAGCCTCGCCCGGCGCGAACTCATACGACAGCGGGAACTCACCCCAGCTCGCGGGGTAGTCCTCGGAGCGGATGTCGCTCGCGGCGGGTGCGGCCAGGTCCTCGGGCCGGAGGTCGAGCAGGCCCGGTTCGGAGTCGCGAGCCTGCTTCCACCAGAAGTCGAAGTGCCGCCCCGACACGACGGTCTTGGGAATTCGCTGGTCGTAGAAGTCATAGATCGTCGCGTCATCCGCGACGAGGCCGCGCCGTCGAGCCTTGCGCTCCAGCTCCGCAGCGTCCTCGCGGGCCCGCTGATTGCGCGCGAAGAACTTGTGGTGGGTTTGCCAGTCGCCCTCGACCAGGGCGTGCTGGATGAAGATCTCCCTGGCCGCAGCCTGGTCGATCCTGCCGTAGTTCACCGGCCGGGCGGCCACGATCGGCAGGCCATAGAGGCTGACCTTCTCGGTCGCCATGACGGCCCCGCGGCGAGCGTCCCAGCGCGGCTCGCTGTAGCTGCGCCGGACCAGGTCGCCTGCGAGCGACTCGGCCCACTCTGGCTCGATCCGAGCGACGGTGCGTGCCCACAGCCGGGACGTCTCGACGAGCTCCGCCGCCATCAGCCACGGCGGCGGCTTCCTCGCCTGCGGAGAGTCAGGAAATATGGTGAACCGCGCGCCTCGTGCCCCGGCGAACTCTGCCAGGCGGCGGCGCCGGGCGCCGGCCGCGTCACGTGACCCCCGATCGCTGCCTCGTCGCGCGGCGGCCGGCTCGGTGTCCCGCATGCCGATGTGTGACAGCAGGCCAGCCAGCAGCGACTGATGCACTCTGACCGCGAGGTCAGCGCTGTACCGGCCAGACCCCGAGCCGTCAGCACGGCCGACGTCCGCAGGTGACTCACCGCGGCGCCGATCGTGGTCGCGGCCGATGACGACGCCCACGTCACGCGCTGCCCGCTGCAGCTGGCTGTAGACGTCCTGCCACTCGCGGACGCGCAGGAAGTGCAGATACTCGCGGCGGCACAGTCGGCGGAACGCCGACGACGACAGCTGGCGCTGCTGGTCGCGCGCGTAGTCCCAGAGCGTCACGAGCGACAGGAAATCCGAGCCGGGCTCGGCGAACCGCCGGTGCATCGCGTCCGCTGCTTCCCTGGCGTCCGACGGTCGCTCCCGCGGATCCTGGATAGCCAGGGCGGAGGTGATGATCAGCACCTCGCGAGCGCAGCCATTGGGTCCGGCCGCCAGGATCATGCGACCAAGCCTCGGGTCGACCGGCAGATCTGCCAGCCGACGTCCGGTCTCGGTGAGCCGCACGACGCCCCCGTGACTGCCGGACGTGATGGCGCCGAGCTCCTCGAGCAGGCGCAGGCCGTCGGCAACCTGCCGCGAGTCCGGCGGGTCGACGAACGGGAAGTCGGCGATGGCACCCAGATTGAGCGCGGCCATTCGCAGGATGACCGACGCCAGGTTGGTCCGTAGGATCTCCGGCTCGGTGAACTCGGGCCTCGACTCGAAGTCTGGCTCGCTGTACAGCCGGATGCAGATCCCGTCGGACGTCCGTCCGCAGCGACCCTTGCGCTGATTAGCGGAGGCCTGCGAGATCGGCTCTATCGGCAGCCGCTGTACCTTCGTGCGCTGGCTGTACCGCGAGATCCTGGCGGTCCCCGGGTCCACGACATACCTGATTCCCGGCACGGTCAGCGACGTCTCAGCGACGTTGGTGGCCAGCACCACCCGGCTGCCCTGGTGCGGGCCGAACACTCGATATTGCTCCGCGGCCGACAACCGCGCGTACAGCGGCAGCACCTCCAGGCCGGGCTCGCCTGCCAGCGCGTCGGCGGTGTCCCGGATCTCCCGCTCGCCGGACAGAAACACCAGCGCGTCACCAGGCCCGGCCCGGCGCAGTTCGGCGAGCGCATCAAGGATGCCCTGGACCTGGTCGCGCGCCTCACCTCCGGGCTGGTCCGGATCCGCGAGCGGCCGGTACCGCACTTCAACGGGGTACGTTCGGCCAGACACTTCAATGATGGGCGGAACGCCCGTCGATTCGGCTGATGCCGCATGTCCCGCGCCGCCGCTGGGGCGCCCGTCCGCAGCGAAGTGCTGGCTGAATCGCTCGGGGTCGATGGTGGCGGACGTGATGATGACCTTCAGATCCGGGCGGCTCGGCAGCAGCCGTTTGAGGTAGCCGAGGATGAAGTCGATGTTCAGGCTGCGCTCGTGCGCTTCGTCGATGATGAGCGTGTCGTAGCGGAGCAGCTGGCGATCGCGCTGCATCTCGGTGAGCAAAATGCCGTCGGTCATCACGGTGATCAGCGTGTCGTCGCTCGAGGTGTCCGCGAACCTCACCTTGTAGCCGACTGCCGCGCCGAGCTCGGTTCGCAGTTCCGCCGCGATCCTGGCAGCCACCGTGCGTGCGGCGATCCGCCGCGGCTGGGTGTGGCCGATCTGGCCCCTGACGCCCCGGCCGAGTTCCAGGCAGATCTTCGGCAGCTGCGTCGTTTTCCCCGAGCCGGTCTCCCCCGCGACGATCACTACTTGGTGCGCTGCAATCGCGGCGGCCAGCTCAGCCTTCCGCTGGCTGACCGGCAGCTCGGCTGGATACGTGATCACCGGCACGGCGCCGCGCCGGGCGGCGACCCGCTCCTCCGCTGCCGCTACCTCGGCGGCGAGCGTGGCGACGGCCTTCGCCTGCGCGTCGGCGTCCCGCAGCGACCGGGCGCGCTCGGCACGCCGCGCCAGCCGGTGCTCGTCGCGCAACGTCAGCCCGGGCAGGCGCGCTCGCAGCGCAGCCAGCGAGGCAGTCACGACGTGCTCCATCCCAGGTCGACAAGCGGCCGGTCACCGCGTCTCAGCATGGCCGGGCCGGCCCCCGTCCGCTAACGCATTTCCTGGCCGCTCACTTCCGGCGCTCCTGCCCCGGCCGGTACAGCCCCGGACTGGCCATCCCGGACCCGCGAACAGATACTGGTGATCTCGGCGGCCCGAGGCGTGGAGGGCGAGATGACGAACCTGGCATCCATCCTGGACAGGTCTGCGGCGCAGCAGCCCGACCGCACCGTGATCCGGCTGGATGATCTGGCCGTGAGCTACCGGCAGCTCAGCGACGCCGCCCGGCGGCTGGCTGACCTGCTCACGTCGGCCGGCGTCGGCCGCGGCGATCGGGTCGGCCTCATGATGCCCAACATCCCGGCGTTCCCGGTCGCGTTCTACGGCGCCCTCGCGGCCGGCGCGGTGGTCGTCCCGATGAACCCCTTGCTCAAGGGCCGGGAAGTCGCCTACTACCTCGGCGATTCAGGCGCCAGGGTGTTGCTCGCCTGGCGGGACTTCGCCGGCGAGGCGGCCAAGGGCGCTGCCGACGCCGGTGCCGAGGTCATCGGCGTCGACGACGTGGACCTCAGTTCGCTGCTCGCAGGCCGTAGCGCGGCAGCCACGACAGCCGGCGCCGACGACACCGACGACGCGGTCATCCTGTACACCTCGGGAACGACGGGGCAGCCCAAGGGCGCGCAGCTGACCCACGGCGGCCTGGCCAGGAATGCGGGGCTGACGGCCGAAACGCTGCTGCAGAACGGTCCGGACGACGTGATGATGGGCTGCCTTCCGCTGTTCCACGTGTTCGGCCTGACCTGCGGCCTGAACGCGACGGTGATGGCTGGCGGCACACTGACCTTGCTGCCGCGATTCGACGCGGGCAAGGCCCTGGACATCATCGCGCGCGACCGCGTCACGATCTTCGAGGGCGTGCCGACCATGTATGCGGGCATGCTGCATCACCCCGCCGCCGACACGGCAGACACCACATCGCTGCGGCTGTGCGTCTCCGGCGGAGCGGCGATGCCCGTGGAGATCCTGCGCGGCTTCGAGCAGAAGTTCGGCTGCATGATCCTCGAGGGCTACGGTCTGTCCGAGACCTCGCCGGTGGCGTCGTTCAATCACCCGAACCGGACGCGTAAGCCAGGCTCGATCGGAACGCCGGTCGAGGGCGTGGAGATGCGCCTGGTCTCCGATACAGGCAGCCCGGTGCTCGCGGGCGAGGTGGGCGAGATCGCAATTCGCGGTCACAACCTCATGAAGGGCTACTGGGGGAAGCCGGAGGCTACGGCCGAGGCCATCCCGGACGGCTGGTTCCGAACCGGTGATCTCGCCCGAGTTGACGAGGACGGCTACTACTACATCGTCGACCGTAAGAAAGAGATGATCATCCGCGGCGGCTACAACGTGTACCCCAGGGAGATTGAGGAGGCGCTGCACGAGCATCCCGCGGTAGCGGAGGTTGCGGTGATCGGGATGGCGCACGCCGAGCTGGGC
Organism: Streptosporangiaceae bacterium; assembly: GCA_030041275.1. GTDB lineage: Bacteria > Actinomycetota > Actinomycetes > Streptosporangiales > Streptosporangiaceae > JAJYUU01. The sequence continues at coordinate 18,608 of JASHOE010000130.1, read as the reverse complement.
GAGGAGGTCGGCGCCGCGGTCGCGCTCAAGCCCGGTGCCGAGGCGACGCCGGCCGAGCTGCAGAAGTTCGTGAAGGAGCGGGTCGCGGCCTACAAGTACCCGCGTCGAGTCTGGCTGGTAGCCAGCCTGCCCAAGGGCCCGACCGGCAAGATCTTGCGCCGCGAGGTCCAGCCGCCTCAGGATGCGCCGTGACCGCGGGCAAGGGCCGGGAGGCCCGCGACACAGCTGCGGGCGGACGCGCATCCGCTGCGACGGCGGCCGCCGGGTCGGTGCTTCCCGACGCCGCGGGTGAGCTCGCGGGTGCCCTGGACTTGCTGCTGGCAGACGGCGCGCTTGGCGTGCTGCGCCGATTCCGCCCTGACGGCGCGGCGCTGCGACTCGCCGTCGGCCTTGCCAGGCGACCTCAGCGGGTTGCCGGCACGCTCGGCGGCCTCGGCTGCGAGCTTGCCCGGATCACGGCCGGGCGGTCGGCGGTGGCGCCGGACCGCCGGGACCGGCGCTTCGCAGATCCGGCCTGGACTCAGAACCCGCTGCTGCGGCGCGCGATGCAGGCATACCTGGCCGCGGGTCAGTCGGCCGAGCGGCTGCTGGCCGGTGCTGATCTCGACTGGCGCGACAACGAGCGGCTGCGTTTCGTCCTGATGAACCTCATCGCGGCCGCGGCCCCGAGCAACAACCCGCTGCTCAGCCCCGTGCTAGTCAAGGCGCTGGTAGACACCGGCGGGCTGTCAGCGGCGCGCGGCCTGCGGGCGCTGGCCGGCGACCTGGCCACGGCGCCGCGCGTGCCGACGATGGTCGAGCCCAGCGCGTTCGAAGTTGGTAAGGACCTCGCGGTCACCCCCGGCTCGGTCGTCTACCGCACCGAGATGTTCGAGCTCATCCAGTACGCGTCGACGACCGAACAGGTGAACAGGTACCCGCTGCTCGTCGTGCCCCCGATGATCAACAAGTACTACATCGTCGACCTGGCACCGGGCCGAAGCATGGCAGAGTTCCTCGTGGCGGAGGGCCACCAGGTATTCGCCATCAGCTGGCGCAATCCGGACTACCGGCACAAGGACTGGGACCTGGATAGCTACGGCGCAGCTGTGGTCGAGGCCCTCGATGCCGTCCGGGCGATCACCCGCGCGGCGAAAGCCAGCATCTGCGCGCTGTGCTCGGGCGGCATCGTGTCCTCCATGGTGGCGGCGCACCTGAGCTCGTTCGCTCAGCTCGACACGCTGGCCAGCCTCTGCCTCGGGGTCACGGTGCTGGATCAGGCACGCGCGGGCACCGCCGGGGCGATGATCGACGAGGCCACCGCGGCCGCGGCAATGGCTGCCTCGGCAGCCCGCGGTTACCTCGACGGCAGGACGCTGGCCGAGGTGTTCGCCTGGCTCAGGCCTGACGATCTGATCTGGAACTACTGGGTCAACAACTACCTCCAGGGTCGTCCGCCCCCAGCCTTCGACATCCTGTACTGGAACGCGGACACAACGCGGCTTCCGGCCGCGCTGCACCGCGACTTCATCCAGCTGGCGCTCCGCAACGCGCTCGTCACGCCCGATGCGGCGACGATGCTCGGGTCCCCGGTCGACTTGTCCAAGGTGGATTCGGACGCCTACGTGGTCGCGGGCATCGCCGACCACATCTGCCCCTGGCAGTCGTGCTACCGCACCACCCAGCTGCTGGGTGGTCCGGTGACGTTCGTGCTGTCCACGAGCGGGCACATTGCGTCGATGGTCAATCCGCCTGACAACCCGAAGGCCACGTTCCGGGTCGGCGTCGAGAATCCGGCTGACCCGGCAGCGTGGCTGGCTGAAGCGACGTCCGTGAGCGGCAGCTGGTGGCCGCACTACTCGTCGTGGCTGACGGCGCGCAGCGGCGGTACGAAGAAGAGCCGGATGAAGGCTGGCGGCAAGGAGTACCCCGTGCTCTGCCCGGCTCCGGGGACCTATGTTCACGACCGCTGACGCGCGCTCGGCCATGGACGTGCGCACTGTGGCACTCGGCAGCCAGCTGGTGCGGGTTGCAATCCGGCCCGGCCGCAGCAGGCGGCGCGCAAGGCCAGCTGGCCCGCCACTCCTGCTGATCAACGGCATCGGCGCCAGCCTCGAGCTGCTGGCGCCGTTCGTAGCCGAGCTCGACCCGTCTTTCGAGGTCATCCGCTTCGACGTACCGGGCGTGGGCGGCTCGCCGCTGCCCGCCACGCCGTACCGGTTCAGCGGGCTGTGCCGTCTCATTGGCCAGCTGCTTACCGAGCTGGGCCATGAGCGGGCCGACGTCCTCGGCATCTCGTGGGGCGGCGCGGTGGCCCAGCACTTCGCGGCCCTCCAGCGGGCCCGCTGCCGCAGGCTGATCCTGGTCAGCACCGCTACGGGAATGATCATGGTGCCCGCCAGGCCATCAGTGCTGGCCCGGATGGCCACTCCCCGGCGGTACATCGACCGCGAGTACCTGGCGAGCGTGGCGGGCGACCTGTACGGCGGGAGCGCGCGGACCGACCCCGGCGGGGTGACCGCGGCCATGAACGCGGACAACCGGATCGGGTCCAGAGCTGGCTACCTCTACCAGCTCGCCGCGGGTCTGGGCTGGACCAGCGTGCCCTTCCTGCCGCTGATCCGGCAGCCGACACTCATCATGGCTGGCGACGACGACCCGATCATCCCGCTGGCCAACGCCCGACTCATGTACCGCCTGATTCCCGACTCGCGGCTGCACGTCTTTCACGGCGGGCACCTCGGCCTGGTCACCGAGGCCAGCGAGCTTGCCCCCGTCGTGAGCGACTTCCTGACCGCGCCGCTGCCCGGCACGGGACGGCCCACCGTAGAAGGGACGGCCTGACATGGACCCGCTCGTGGGCGCCGACTTCTATGCACTGGAGCACCTGCTGCACCCGGCTGGTCGCGAGCGACTGCTTGCGGTCCGGGAGTTCATGGAAAAAGAGGTCGCGCCTGTCATCAATCACTACTGGACGAGGGAAGAGTTCCCGATGCAGGTAATCCCGGGGCTCGCAGCCCTGGGCATCGCCGGCCTCGCCTGTGAGGGTTACGACTGTCCTGGCGGCGACGCGCTGCTCGACGGCATGATCGCCATGGAACTAGCCAGGACTGACTGCTCTATCGCCACGTTCATGGGCGTGCATGGCGGCCTGGCGATGGGCTCGATCTACCTATGCGGCTCGGACGAGCAGAAGGCGCGCTGGCTGCCGCCCATGGCGCGGATGGAGCAGATCGGCGCGTTCGCGCTCACCGAGCCCGACGTCGGCTCCGGCGTGGCTGGCGGGCTGACGACCACCGCGCAGCGCGATGGTGACGTCTGGGTGCTGAATGGCCAGAAGAAGTGGATCGGCAACGCCACCTTCGCGGACCTCGTCGTGGTGTGGGCCCGCGACGTAGCCGATAACCAGGTCAAGGGATTCGTGGTGGAAGCTGGCACACCAGGCTTCGCCGCGACCAAGATGCGCGACAAGATCGCGCTGCGCGTCGTGCAGAACGCCGAGATCACCCTCGATGACGTCCGCGTGCTCGAAGCCAACCGGCTGCAGCAGGCCACGAGCTTCCGCGACACAGCGCAGGTGCTGCGGCTGACCAGAGCCGGCGTGGCCTGGATGGCCACCGGATGTGCCCGCGGTGCGTATGAACGCGCACTCAGCTACGCGACCGAGCGACAGCAGTTCGGTCGGCCTATTGGCGGCTTCCAGCTCGTCCAGGACTTGCTCGTGAAGATGCTGGGGAACGTCACCGCGTCCGCGTGCTTGTGCGTACGGCTGTCTCAGCTGCAGGGCCAGGGCCAGGCGAAGGATCACCACTCGGCCCTCGCCAAGGCGTTCTGCACAGTGCGCATGCGCGAGACCGTCGGGTACGCCCGTGAACTGCTCGGTGGCAACGGCATCCTGCTGGAGAACCAGGTCGGCAGGTTCGTCGCCGACGCTGAGGCCATCTACTCCTACGAGGGCACCCGCGAGATCAACACCCTGATCGTCGGCAGGGCCATCACTGGCCTGGGCGCCTTCGTATGACCTCGCGCCGTACGATGGCGACCCGGTCGGCGAGCGGACCAGGCGGCACGTCGATGAGCCGAAAGCCTAGCTCGCGGTAGGTCCGCTCGTGCACCTCCTCGAAGAGCAGGCTGTCGGCCAGGCTGATCCGCCTGGCCGCGGTTGGCGTCACGGATCCGCGGCTGCGCACGAAGAAGACAGTGCTGGCATAGGTACCACAGTGCAGCAGCCGGCCCACTTCCGCACTCAGCAGCATCGATTCCGGGCGCCCCAGCCAGCGACTGAGCGCCAGCGTGCACACCGGTGACCGGTCAAAGAACACGATGCTCCCGTCCGCTCCGGCTGCCGTCTCCATTGCCTGCTGCCGTTGCCGCTGCAAGCTGACGATCGTGTCGATGAACGCCGGGTGCGTATGCGGCTGTTCATCACCGAGCGCCTGCTCTAGGGCAATGACGTCGGTTGCCGCCTCCTCGACGACCCGGTAGCCGTCCAGTTCAAGCTGCCGCACGATGGCGGTTTTGCCCGCGCCGGGGGTACCGGTCAGCACGTAGTTCGGCACTGTTTCCTCCTGGGGGGTTGACCTAGCTGAGGACTGAGCTCGCTGACGATTGAGCTAGCCGAGGACTGAGCTAGCCGAGGATTGAGCTCGGCGGCGCGACGGCCCAGATAGTGGGAGCGCGGTTCAGGCGGCCGGCTCAGCCGGCGTCGTCGCCATAGCGCCCACGGCGGCGAGTTCCATGTTCACCGACTTCGCCAGGCGCGCAATCCCCCACACCGCGCTCAGCACCGCGAGCACCTCAATCACGATCTGCACCGGGCTGTCCCCGACGCCTTCGTGGTAGACGAACAGCCCGAGCAGCGAACCGACGACCGGCTCGAGGACGACGAAAGCCGGTAGCGATGCGGCGAGCCCGGCGGTGCGGTAGGCATTCTGCTGCACCGTCAGCGTAAGCAGGCCGACGACCGCGAGCAAGTACAGCCGAACGTCGCCGAAAATCGCGAATCTCAGCGAGCCAACCAGCGTGGCCACGGACTTGGTAAGCGCGTCGGTGACGCCCGCGCCTACCCCGCCCCCGACGCTCAGCGCAAGAGCCCGGCGCGATGGGGCGCCCTTCAGCGACACGAGCCAGCCCAGGACGCCGACCACGATCGCCCCAGCCGCCGTCAGGGCCAGCGAGGAGGCCGGAGCGGTCCGGTGGCCGCCCGACGGTTCTGCGGCTATCAGGAACACGACGAGCCCGCCCACCACAGCGATGCCTGCCATCCACTCCGGTAGCCGCAGGCTCCTGCCGTCGGCGCGCGCGGCGAGCAGCAGCGCCAGCAGGAGGCCCACCGGGAAGACCGGTTCCACGACCAGAAGCCTGCCGAGATCCAGGGCCACCGCCTGCAGCACATAGCCGGCCACGACCGCGATCAGGCCGATGAGCCAGGGACGAGTCCGGATCAGCCGCGCCACCAGCGCCAGGTCGAACGCCCGCCCGGAGGTCATCGCCGCGGCGGCTCGCTGCTGCGTGACCGAGGCGATCGCATAGCTGAGAGCACCTGCCAGCGCAAACGCTATCGCTAGGGCCTGCCGATCAACCCCGGTCAACGAACGGGCCACCCGCCTTCCAGCCGCCCGACCGCCGATGCGGGCAGCACAGATTAAGGCGACGATGACACGCTCATCCCGAATTCGCTATCTATCCGCCCACATGTTGCCGGTAGCCGGAAGCCTTGCCGGATAACTGCTACGCGGCGTAGTTGCCCAGGCGCTGGACGTGGTGGTCAGCCGGTGGCTCCGGGTACCGGCGCTGCGAGCTCCGCAAGCCGGGCCAGCTCGGCGATGACCGACCTCGCGAGCCTTGCGATGCCCCAGACGGCGGCCAGTACCGCGAGCACCTCGACAGTGATCCGGACCGGGTTAGCACCCACCCGCTCGTGATAGATCATCAGCCCGAGCGCCGAGCCGACGAGCGGCTCGAGCACCACGAAGGCGGGCAGCGAGGCGCCCAGGCGGCCGGCCCGGTACGCGTTTTGCTGGAGAGTGAGCGCCAGCAGGCCGGCCACCGCGAGCAGATACACGCGGGCGTCGCCGAGCAGGGCGAACTGGTGCGCACCAGCCAGCGGCACGACCGTCTTGGTCAGGGAATCCGTGACGCCGGCCGCGATCCCGCCGCCAACGGCCAGCGGCAGAGCCCGGTGCGCGGCGCCGGACTTGCCACTAACGAGGCAGCACAGTGCGGCGACAACGACCGCCACCGCCGCGGCGACGCCTAGCGGGCCAGCCGCAGCGATCTGCTGTCCGCCGGAGGGCTGGGCCGCTACCAGAAAGACAGCGAGCCCCGCCACCGCTGCCAGCGCCGCGGTCCACTCTGACCAGCACAACCGGCGGCCCTCGGCTCGCGCGCCGAGCAGCAGCGCCATCAGCAGGCCCAGCGGGATCACCGGCTCCACAAGGACCAGCCGGCCCATGGCCAGTGCGGCTGCGTGGAACGCGTATCCGGCCATCACGGCGAGCAGGCTGAGCTGCCAGGTCCGGTTTCGCGCGAGCCGCAGGATGAGGCGGGGATCCAGGGCGGAGTCGGAAGCCAGCCGAGCCGCGCACCGCTGCTGCGTCACTGCCGCGAGCGCGTAGCACAGCGCGCCGCCGAGCGCGAGCACCACAGCCAGCACCTGCTGGGTCGTACCGCTCAACGCGTCGGCCACCTGCCTCTGCTGGGGGGTGCTGAGCTGACTGCTGGCAACGCTTACATACCCGCCGCAGGGCCCGCTATCGGTTCGCCGTCAATCCGAGCCGGCGGGCCCAGTCAGGACCGTGTCCCGGACGTCTGCCCAGCGCAGCGAGTCGGCGATACCCTCGGCCAGCGATTTCGCGGCCTCCCAGCCGAGCAGCCGGCGTGCCAGGTCGGTCCGGGTGAACGCTCCGGCGGTGTCGCCCGGCCTGGGCGGCGCCTCAACGACCGCGACCGGCGGCGAGACGACGCTATTGAAGGCGGTCACCAGCTCGCGCACGGTGGTGCCCGACCCGGTGCCCAGGTTGATGGCGAGGGCTGTCCGGTCCTCGAGCACAGCGTCGAACGATCGCAGCGCAGCGATGTGAGCGGCGGCGAGGTCCCACACGTGCACGTAATCCCTGATGCCAGAACCATCCCTCGTCGGATAGTTCGTTCCGGTAATCCGAAATGGCGCACCGGACGTGTGGGCCTCGATCAGCTTGCCCAGCGCGTGCGACGGAGACCTGACCTGCAGGCCGGTGCGGAGTTTGGGGTCGGCGCCGATCGGGTTGAAGTAGCGGAGCGACAGCACCCGAAGCGGGGTGCTAGCGGCGATGTCGGCAAACATTTCCTCGCAGACCGCCTTGGTCCGCGCGTAGGGGCTGAGCGGGACGATCGGCGAGTCTTCGTCCACGCTGCCGCTCTGGCTGGCCTGGTAGATGGCGGCCGACGAGCTGAAGACCAGCCGGTGGCAGCCGTTCCGCAGCAGGTGCCGGAGCAGCTCCAGGCTCTTGGCCACGTTCCACTCGTAGTAGCGGATGGGGTCAGAGACCGAGTCGGGCACGACGATGAGCGCCGCGCAGTGCACGACCGCATCGATGTCCGGGTGCTCGGCGAACACCTTGTCCAGCAGCGCGCCGTCCGCGATATCGCCTTCATAGAACTCGCGGCCGGTGGTGAACTCCCGGCGCCCGGTGACCAGATCGTCCACGATCACCGGAGTGAGCCCGGCATCGAGGCACGCCGAGGCGACCGTGCTGCCGATATACCCGGCGCCACCGGTGATCAGGACCTTCACGCCGCTCCCATGCCACTGCATACCCACTAATCGGATATTTCTGATTTACCGTAGTTAACGCTCGGACCGGCCCGGGCCCGCACGCACACTACCAACCCGCGGCGAGGGCCGGCGGATTGCGCCTAGGCGGTGAGCGCGTCGAGCGACGGGCGGGTGGCCAGCCAGGGCTGCTCCGCGATCCCCATCGGGGTACTCGGCGGTACGTCCATGAACGGCCAGATTTCCTCGGCAACCGCGCGCCAGTTCGCGGTCGCCTTCATCTCGCCGAGCAGCGCGAACAGCCCGAGATTGATGCGCTGGAGCACGACGTATGACCGGGGTATGCGGGCGTACTGGGCTACCGGGCTGCGCACGTCGAAGAACCTCCGCACCACCGATGAGGCGTACTCGCCGGTCACCGTCACCGCCGCCGGTTCGCGGATGAGCTGGTAGAAGACGGCCAGGTGATCAACGATCTCGGCGTCGCTCAGCGGCGCCCCCGGCACGAGGAAGCCGGCCTCCTCCAGGCTGGCCCGGAATCGGCGCGGGTCGTCATCCACGCACAACGTGCGCGCCATCTCCATGAGCGGCAGCAGGTCGGTGTCAGTGAAGTGCTTGACCATGCCGAAGTCCAGGAAGGTGACCTTGCCGTCGCCGTGGAAGATGTAGTTGCCGGGGTGCGGGTCGCCGTTGAACGCGCGCACCTCATACAGGCTGCGGAAGACAAATCGGTAGAGCGTCTCCCCCGCCAGATCGCGCTCGCGCTGCGGCCAGCCGAGTATCTCGGCGAACCGAGCCCCGGTCACCAGCTCGCTGGTCACGACCCGGCGAGTCGACAGCTCCGGCACGATGGCTGGCACACTGATCGTCGGATGGCCGGCGTAGTACCGGTGCAGTCGCTGCTGGTTCGCCGCCTCACGCCGGTAGTCGAGCTCCTCGAGCACCCGCTCCCGTAGCTCGGCTACCAGTCCGTCGACGTCCTGGCTGGGTGCGGTGACGCGCAGCATCCGGCGCAGCAGCGACACGTTGTCCAGGTCCGCCGCCATCATCTCGGCGATGCCCGGATACTGCACCTTCACCGCAACGGCGAGGCCATCGGGGGTGATCGCGCGGTGCACCTGCCCGATCGAGGCGGCCGCGATGGGCTCGGGGTCCCACCGGGCGAAGAGCTGGTCTGGCAGCGCGCCCAGCTCCTCGGCGATGACGCCAGCGGCCAGCTCAGAGCTCATGGGCGGGACGCTGTCCTGGAGCCTGCTGAGAGTTCGCCGAACCGACGGGGCCAGGCCCTCATCGACATAGCTGGCCATCTGACCGAGCTTGACCATCACGCCCTTCATCGTGCCGAGCGTCGCGGCGATGTCGTCAGCCGTCTGCATGGCCAGGTCGGTGCGCAGCTGCTGGCGCTGCTGGCCGGCGGCCGCGAACAGCCGCGGCGCGCTGCCCGCGTAACGAAGCCCGCCGCGCACCGCGAGCTGCGCGGCAGCCACGCCGCGCTGGAACCGGAGCGTGCCAACCCGCCTCTTGACTAGGGCCACAGCGGACGCAGTCGCCGCGGCACCCACCGTGATAGCGGCGAGCACCCGCAGCGAGCGTCTCATGCGCGCGCTGATGCGTGAGCTGCTGTCTGCCCGGGTGGACGATCCCCTGTGCCAGCCGCGGCTGCTTGCGCTGGGGGACCTCCGCCGGCGTGTGCGCGCATGCGCAGGGTGATCCGCTGCCTCGCCTCCAGCACGCCGGGCTCGCCCAGGAACACCGCGTCGAGCACCCCGAGGGCCTGCCGGATCTCATCGCGGCGGCTGACGGTGAGCTCTGGTGCCTGGTAGCCATAGCTGTCCTTGGCCCACGCTGGCAGCGAGATGAGCACCGCCTCGCGGATGTCCTGCCAGATCTCTGCTACCTCGTCGTCCAGGCCCGGCGGATCGAGCAGGTAAGCCGTCGACTGCTTCGCTGCTGGGGTGCACTGAAGCTGCGGCCGCACGAAGGCCAGATAGCGGCTCAGCGCCGCCGCGCTGTCCGGCACGAGCTCAGCCGGGACGCCGACCAACTCGGCCGCGACGACCATCTCCTCGATGTAGCTGTCGGCATCGTCGGCAGTCAGCGGGGAGCCGAACAGGTTGCGGGCGACGATGTTCGAGTCGACCAGAGCCGCGTGCACCCACAGCAGCAACTCCGGGTCGCTCGCGCAGTACTCCTGACCGGTAACCGCGTCGACGCCCCGGACATGCCCATGAATCCGCCGCACGCGAGCGGCCGCGCGCTCAGCACTGCCCCGTTCCCCGAAGGTCGTGACCGCCAGATAGCCAGAGGTCGCGGCCAGCCGGCCGACCGGGTCGGCGCGCCAGTCGCTGTGCTGGTCGACGCCGGCCATCGCGAGCGGATGCAACGCCTGTATCAGCAGCGCGCGTAGCCCGGCCACCGGCGCGGACAGGTCGCCGCTGATCCGCCACGTGACGCTTGCCGGGCCGAAGAAGCCGTCGTCTGACGGCTGGTCTGGAATGCCGCGGACCAGCGCTACCGCCGATCGCTCGACCAGCCTGGCCGCGTCTGCATACTGCTCCACAGCGTCACGCTACCTCTGCAGCCGCAGTGCTGGTCAGCGGCTCGTGAGCCGATCCCGCTCGGCGGGGGCGCTCCAGTCGAGCAGTGGTCCATCGGGCACAATGCGGGACGGGTTCAGCTGCGGGTGAGTCGTGTAGTAGTGCCGCTTGATCTGATCGAACCTGGTGTTGTCGCCGAACGCTCGCAGCCCGTAGAGGTCGCGCGAATACCCCCACAAGCTCGGATAGTCGGCGATCCGGCGCAGGTTGCACTTGAAGTGCGAGTAATAGACCACATCGAACCGGGCGAGCGTCACATACAACCGCACGTCGGCTTCGGTGATCGCGTCGCCGAACAGATAACGCTGGTCGGCCAGCCGCTCGTCGAGCTCGTCGAGGGTCGTGAACAGCCGGGTGACGGCGTGGTGATAAGCGTCCTGCGTGGTGGCGAACCCGGACCGGTACACGCCGTTGTTCACCGTCGCATAGATGAGCTCGTTCAGCTCGTCAATCTGCGGTCGCAGCGCCTCGGGGTACAGGTCGTACGCCGGGTCGGCCCACGCCCCGAACTGGGTGTCCAGGTCGAGGGTTATGTCGGGAAAATTGTTGCTGACGATGCGCCCGGCCTGCTTGTCCCACAGCACCGGCACCGATACATGACCGTCGTAGCCCGGCTCGGTCGCTTCGTACGCCTCGCGCAAGAATGCGAAGCCGTTGACCGGATCCAGGCCATAGCCGTCGCCCGCCCGGAACGCCCAGCCGCGGCCATCGCGGACCGGATCGACCGCGGACATCGAAATCACGTCCTGCAGGCCGAGCAGTGCGCGCACGATGGCCGTGCGGTTGGCCCACGGGCAGGCCCAGGAGATATAGAGGTGGTAGCGACCGGGCTCCGCCGGGTAGCCGCTTGAGCCGTCGGCCGTGATCCGGCCCTGGAACCTGTAGCCCGGCCGGATGAACTCGCCATCCCGCGTTCCGGCCGGCCGCTGTTTCGGGCGGAAGTCGCCGTAATCCCCGAACTCGACAAAATCGACGGGACTAGCGCCCCCGGCATGCGTTGTCGTGCTCATTGCGCCCTCCCGCGGTCGCCTTACCCGCAGCAACCAAGCCGTCCGCGGACCCATTCCGGCGGGTGGCCGACCGGCCGGGTCGGCCATGCGACAGGATTGGCGGGTGAGCACCGATGCTCCGGCCGCGCCGATCCCCGCCGGCCCAGCCCAGCAGGTCCAGCCGTCCCGGCCCGCTCGGCCAGCAGAACCGCAGGCGGTAGTCTCGCCGCTGACCAAAGCCGCCATCTTCCTCGTGGTTGTTGTCAACCGTGCCGACACGAGCGCAACGACGGTCCGGAGTTTGTGCGCCGACGTATCCGCGCTGGTCAGGGCCGTCGGATTCCGCGACCTGAACGGACGACTGAGCTGCGTAACCGGAATAGGCGCCGCGGCGTGGGACCGGCTGACGGACCTGCCGCGGCCGGCCGGCCTGCACCCGTTCACCGAGATCTTCGCCGACGGCCGGCACGCCGTGTGCACACCAGGCAACCTGCTGTTCCACATCCGGGCTACGCGCATGGACCTCTGCTTCGAGCTGGCCAGCCAGATCATGAACAGGCTTTCCGGGGCCGTGACGGTGGCTGACGAGGTGCATGGCTTCAATTACTTCGACGAACGCGACCTGCTGGGCTTCGTGGACGGAACGGAGAATCCCACCGGCACAGCCGCGGTACTGGCCGCCGTGATCGGCGACGAGGAGCCCGCATACAAGGGCGGCAGCTACGTCATCGTGCAGAAGTACCTGCACGATCTCGACGCCTGGAACACGCTGCCGACCGAGCAGCAGGAGAAGATCATCGGCCGGACCAAGCTCGCGGACATCGAGCTGGCCGACGACGTCAAGCCGACATTCGCGCACAACGCGCTGACCACGATCCAGGTCGACGGCGAGGAGATCAAGATCGTCAGGGACAACATGCCGTTCGGCGCCCTGGCCAGCCGGGAATTCGGCACCTACTTCATCGGGTACGCGCGCTCGCCGAGCACGACCGAGCAGATGCTGCAGAACATGTTCGTCGGCGCTCCGCCGGGAAACTACGACCGCATCCTGGACTTCAGCCGGGCCGTTACCGGGAACCTGTTCTTCGTGCCGTCACAATCACTGCTCGATGACTTTGACACGCTCAGCGCTGACCGCCAGTCCGCCCGGCCGGAACCGGACCAGACTGCGTCGTACGGCGATGGCTCACTCAGTATCGGCAGCCTCCGAGGAGAAACATCGACATGAACAACCTGCATCGCGAGCTCGCGCCTGTTTCCGACGAGGCATGGGCCGAGATCGAGCAGGAGACGGCGCGGACGCTGAAGCGCTATCTCGCCGGCCGGCGCATCGTGGACGTGCACGGGCCGGCCGGACTGGACACCGCCGCGATCGGCACCGGCCACCAGGCCAGCATCGACCCGCCCGGCCAGGGGGTGCAGGCGAGACAGCGTCAGGTCCTGCCACTCGTCGAGCTTCGCGTGCCGTTCGTGCTCAGCCGTGACCAGATCGACGACGTCGCTCGCGGCGCGGAGGATTCCGACTGGCAGCCGGCGCGGGACGCCGCCAGGCAGATCGCCTTCGCCGAAGACCAGGCCATCTTCGCGGGCTACGCGGCGGCGGGGATAGGCGGCATCGTGCCCGGCGCGAGCAACCCGCCGCTGATCCTCCCGGCCGAGCCGGCGGACTACCCGATGGCGTTCGCGCGGGCTGCGGGGCAGCTGCGCGCGGCGGGCGTGGATGGTCCGTACACCGCGGTGCTGTCGGCGGAGACCTATACAGCCGTCAGCGAGGCCAGCGACCACGGCTACCCCATCATTCGGCACTTGCGCAACGTGCTGGACGGCGAACTCATCTGGGCGCCGGCGATCTCCGGCGCAGTCGTCCTGACGGCACGCGGCGGCGACTTCGGCCTGCACCTCGGCCAGGACTTCGCCATCGGCTACCTGTCGCACACCGACACCGACGTCACCTTGTACTTGCAGGAGACGTTCACGTTCCAGCTACTCACGGCCGAGGCCGCCGTCGCACTGCGGACGCCGACCGGGTCGAGCTGACCGGCGAGCTGCGCTCGCCCCTGACCTCTGCGCTCAGTTCTGGTTGTACGGCGTGTAACGCAGTTCGGGCGCCGGGGTCAGGGTCAGCGAGCGAATCATCTGCATCTCGGCGGCGAGCAGCGAGCGCTCAGCCGCGAGCCGGCGCAGCCCGTCCGGCTCCTCGAGCAGCTGCTGCTTCACCGGGAGGTCTACCACGACGGCGGCCGCGATCAGGTACGACAGCAGCAGCGGCTCGTCCGGCAAGTCGGAGATGGTGATCTGCGCCCGGCCGCGCTCGGTGAGCAACTCAAGATAGGACCGGAACTGGCGCTGCACGGCGGGCACCGCCGCGGCCACCGCGGCCGCGTCGCCGACCTCCTCGGGCAGCAGCTCGACCTCGCCGGAGAAATACGGCGCCGGGTCAGCAAGCTGCACCAGCCGGAACCGGTCCGTTCCGACCGTGACTAGTTCGAAACGGCCGTCTGGGTATTTCTCTACGTCGCGTAGCACGGCGGTGCAGCCCGTCTGATACAGCGCCGAGACTCCGTCGGCACCGGTTTCTCGGCCCTGCTGGATCGCGATCACGCCGAACCGGCGAGGCTCCGGGCCGGCCAGCAGGTCCGCGACGAGCGTGCGGTAACGCTCCTCGAAGACGTGCAGCGGCAGCACCAGGCCTGGGTACAGGACGCTCCCGAGCGGGAACAGCGGCAGCCGCGTGGTCATCCTCCGAGACTAGGTCCCCGACGGCCAGCCCGCGAGGCGGCCGATCAACCGGCAAGCCCGCGAGTGGACTGTCGGTGCGCCACGGCAGACTAACCGCGTGGTGACAATCGACGAGGTGCGCGGCCTCGCCAGCACGCTGCCTAGGGCATACGAGGTGCTAGTCCACGACCGGGTGAAGTTCCGAGTGGGGCGGATCGTGTTTCTGGCCTTCTCTCGCGACGAGACGATCATGGGGTTCGGCTTCCCCAAGGACGAGCGGGCGGCCTTGGTCGCCGGCGAACCCGACAAGTTCTCGCTGCCGAGCACGTCGGATATGCGCTATCACTGGGTGCACGCGCGGCTGAGCGCGCTCGACCATGCAGAGATGGAGGAGCTTGTCCTCGACGCCTGGCGGATGTGCGTTCCCAAGGGGGTAGCGGCGGGCTACCGGGGTGGCGATGGCCGGGTCAGGCCAGCACCGCCAGCAGCGAGCGGATAGTGGCCGATGCGCCATGGCCGGGCTGCCACGTGCACGCTAGCCCTACCGCCGCGACCCGGCCGGTCCGGAGCAGCGTTCGCAGCGCAGCAGCGACGACAGCACGGCCCGGCCCGCCGGGTGCTGGGAAGCGGAGGCCCGGAATCTCGGCACAGTCGATGACGTCCACGTCGAGATGCACGTAGAGCGGTCCGCTGGGCAGCGCTGCCAGGTTCGGTTCGGCCAGGTCAAGTGCGGCCACATCGCACGTGCGGATCGCCGCTCCGGCTAGGTAGCTGACTTCGGGCGGGTCCAGGTCTCGGGCTCCGACGAGCAGTACCTGGTCTTCCGGCACAGCGCGCAAGCCGAGGCTGGCGCCGATCAGCTCCGGGCAAGCACCCACGAGCAGCCGCAGCGGCATCCCGCCTAAGTAGCCGGATGACGTGGTGGCAGGCGTGTGCAGGTCACCGTGCGCGTCGAACCATACGACCCCGGCATCGAGTCCCGCGCGCTGCAGCCCGGCCACCGTGCCCAGGGCCGTGGTGCAGTCGCCGGAAATCACCACCGGGACGCCACGGTCCGTGATCGCGCCGGCCACCACCTCGGCCAGCCGGCTGTACAGGACGGCCATCCGAGTCCAGGGATCCCCGGTGCCCAGGTCCGCCGTGATCACGGCGGCTGCGGCCAGCGGCAGGTCCAGGTCCGGCAGGTGGTCGTCCAGATGGTAGGGAACCGCCAGCGTCCGCACCGCACGACTGTAACGTGCACTCCTCCGCGGGCGTGCGTCTCCGAATACCGGTTGCCGGGACCGGCTAGACTTGTTCTGACGCGGCGATGATCCGGCTATCACCGGGGAGCCTCCGGAAGAAAGGGCCTGCTCAGCGCCCGAGAAGGTGACCGGGCGGGCCTGACTAGAACCGGACGGGTCTGGCCCGTCACAGCCAGCCAACAAGCGGTCGCGGGATCTCCCGGGACAAGCGAGGTGGTACCGCGGTACGCCCGCGCGGGAGTGGGCGCGTCGTCCTCGCACTAGCGCCTGACCACGACGGCCAGCGCCACCGAGGACCAGCAGACCGCCGCAAGGACGTACTACCAGATGAGCGTTTATCGCAGTCCCGTTTACCCCAGGGCCGAGACCGCGAAGGCTGCCGGGCAGCCGGGCAACGGGGTGCCGGCGCAGCCGAGCTTTCCCGAGCTCGAGGAAGGCGTGCTCGCGTACTGGGCCGCGAACGACACCTTCCGGCGGTCGATTGCGCAGCGTCCCGCTGATCGCGAGTTCGTGTTCTACGACGGCCCGCCGTTCGCCAACGGCCTGCCGCACTACGGCCACCTGATCACCGGCTACGTCAAAGATGTGGTGCCCAGGTTCCGCACCATGCAGGGTCGCCGGGTCGAGCGGCGCTTCGGCTGGGACTGCCACGGCCTGCCCGCCGAGGTGGAGGCCGAGCGGCTGCTCGGAATCTCGGGTAAGCCCGAGATCATCGAGATGGGCATCGAGAAGTTCAACGCTGCCTGCCGCGATTCGGTGCTGCGCTACACACGCGAGTGGCGTGACTACGTGACGCGGCAGGCGCGCTGGGTCGACTTCGACAACGACTACAAGACCCTCGATCTCTCCTACATGGAGAGCGTGATGTGGGCCTTCAAGCAGCTCTGGGAGAAGGGGCTGATCTACGAGGGCTTCAAGGTGCTCCCGTACTGCTGGCGGTGCGAGACTCCGCTGTCCAACCACGAGCTTCGGATGGACGACGACGTCTACCGCGACCGCCAGGACCCGTCGGTCACCGTGCAGTTCAAGCTGGAGACCGGGGAATGGCTGCTGGCCTGGACCACGACGCCGTGGACACTGCCGTCCAACGAGGCCGTCGCGGTCGGCCCCGACATCAGCTACGTGGTGCTGGCGAAGGATGGCGACCGCTACATCCTGGCCAAAGACCGGCAGGCCGCCTATGAGCGCGAGCTGGAAGGTGCGGTCGTCGTTGGCGAGCTGACCGGCGCCGACCTGGCCGGCAGGCGGTACGAGCCGCTGCTCCCTTATCTCACCGACGCCGAAAAGTTCGGCACGGGGAACGCCTTCCGGGTGATCTTCTCGGCGGACGTCACCACCGAGGACGGCACCGGCGTGGTGCACATGGCACCGGCTTACGGCGAGGCAGACGCCGAGGCGTGCGCCGCGGCAGGCATCCCGACGGTGCTGACCGTGGACGAGCATGGCCGGTTCACCGGCGTCGTGCCCGACTTCGAGGGTCAGCACGTGTTCGACGCCAACAAGGGCATCGCCGCCAAGCTGCAGGAGCAGGGCAGCCTGGTGCGGCTCGAGGCTTACACGCACTCCTACCCGCACTGCTGGCGCTGCGACAATCCGCTGATCTACAAGGCGGTGTCGAGCTGGTTCCTGGAGGTCACCAAGTTCCGCGACCGGATGGTCGAGCTGAACCAGCAGATCACCTGGGTTCCCGCGCACGTGAAAGACGGCCAGTTCGGCAAGTGGCTGGAGAACGCCAGGGACTGGTCGATCTCCCGCAACCGGTACTGGGGCTCCCCGATCCCGGTCTGGCAGAGCGACGACCCAGACTACCCGCGCACCGATGTGTACGGGTCGCTGGACGAGCTCGAGCGCGACTTCGGCGTGCGCCCGGACGACCTGCACCGGCCCGGCATTGACGGCCTGACGAGGCCGAACCCAGACGACCCGACCGGCAGGTCCACCATGCGCCGGGTGCCTGAGGTGCTTGACTGCTGGTTCGAGTCCGGGTCGATGCCGTACGCCGAGGTGCACTACCCGTTCGAGAACGCCGACTGGTTTGAATCGCACTACCCTGCCGACTTCATCGTGGAGTATACGCCGCAGACTCGCGGCTGGTTCTACACGCTGCACGTACTAGCCACCGCGCTGTTCGACCGCCCGGCATTCCGCGACTGCGTGTGCCACGGCATCGTGCTCGGCAGCGACGGCCAGAAGATGTCCAAGAGCCTGCGCAACTACTCCGACGTCAACGAGGTGTTCGACGCCTTCGGCTCGGACGCGATCCGCTGGCTGCTGATGGCCAGCCCGATCTTGCGCGGCGGCGATGTCGCGGTATCAGATGGCGCCATCCGGGACGCGGTGCGCCAGGCGATCCTGCCGCTGTGGAACTCGTACTACTTCTTCGCCCTGTACGCGAACGCGGAGTCGTACCAGGCCGCGGAGAGCACGGCGAGCGAGCACGTGCTGGACCGCTACATCCTGGCCAAGACCCGCGCCGCGGTGACGTCGATGGAGCAACTGCTCGACGTCTACAACGTCGGCGGCGCGTGCCAGGAGCTCCGGGACTACCTCGAAGTGCTGACCAACTGGTACATCCGGCGGTCGCGGGACCGGTTCTGGGCCGGTGACCGGGCGGCACTGGACACGCTGTGGACGGTGCTGGAGGCAGTCAGCCGGGCCGCGGCGCCGCTGCTGCCGCTGACTACCGAGGCGATCTGGCGCGGGCTGACCGGCGGCGAGAGCGTGCACCTGGCCGACTGGCCGTCGCTCGCCAGCTGGCCGGCGGACTCCGCGCTGGCCGACGCCATGGACCTGGTCCGCACGGTGTGCAGCACAGCACTCGGCCTTCGCAAGGCGCGCGGGCTGCGCGTCCGGCTGCCGCTCGCCCGGCTCACGGTCGCGCACCCGGACGCCGCAGCGCTCGAGCCGTACGCCGGCTTGATCCGCGACGAGGTGAATGTCAAGGAGGTCGTGCTGACGGCCGACCCGGCCAGCCTCGGCCGCTTCGAGCTGACGGTGAACCCCCGCGTGCTCGGCCCCCGGGTCGGCGCCAGAGTGCAGGAGGTCATCCGGGCCGTCAAGGCGGGGAACGTCGACCAATCCGGCGATTCCGTGTCCGCCGCGGGAGTCGAGCTTCAAGCCGGCGAGTACGAGGTCCGGCTCACCGCCGTGCACCCGGAGTCGACGTCGGCGCTGCCGGGGAACACCGGGCTGGTGGAACTCGACACGGTCGTGACGCCCGAGCTAGCGGCCGAGGGGACCGCGCGCGACGTGGTGCGGATCGTCCAGCAGGCCCGGCGTGAGGCAGGGCTGGCGGTGTCGGACCGGATCCGGCTGACGGTCGGCGCCG
>JASHOE010000129.1 GCA_030041275.1 Streptosporangiaceae bacterium | reverse complement strand
GTACTTCTCCAGGTGCTGCTCGAGCCACTGCACGCTCTCAGCGTCCAGGTGGTTGGTGGGCTCATCCAGCAGCAGCAAGCCCGGCTGGGCCAGCAGCAGCTTGCACAGCGCCACGCGCCGCCGCTCACCACCGGACAGCACGCTCACCGCGGCCTCCGGCGGCGGGCAGCGAAGAGCATCCATGGCCTGCTCCAGCTGGCTGTCCAGGTCCCACGCCTCCCGGTGATCAAGCTGCTCCTGCAGCTTGCCCATCTCCTCCAGCAGCGCGTCAGAGTAGCCGGTCGCCATCAGCTCAGCGATCTCGTTGTACCGGTCCAGCAGCGCCTTGGTCCCGGCCACACCGTCCTCGACGTTACCGAGCACGGTCTTGGCCTCATCCAGCTCCGGCTCCTGATCCAGCAGCCCGACCGTGAATCCCGGCATCAGCCGCGCCTCGCCATTCGAAGGCTGCTCCCGGCCAGCCATCATCCGCAGCAACGTCGACTTACCGGTGCCGTTCGGCCCCACAACGCCGATCTTCGCGCCCGGCAGGAACGCAAGGGTCACGTCATCAAGCACAACCTTGTCGCCATACGACTTCCGGGCATGGCTTAGCGCAAGAATCTGGTTCATGCCGCACGCGTCCTGTTCCTCACACAGGGACCGTTGGCCTTGGCGCGTTTGCGGCGAGCCCCTCCGCCTACTGTCAACAGTACCTTTTCTTGGCTGCAGACGTGGCTGGCGGGCTGCCAGCTTGCCCAGCAGCGAATGCCATGACCGGGCGGTGCGCTGTGGCAAGGTGACTGAGCAGCAAGAGTAGAGTAGCGACGCCGGATGAAGCTCCCGGTCGGATCTGTGTCCAAACCGCCACGTTGGCTAATGGCTTCTGTGATGCACAGCAGCGACTGTGGAGGCAGCAGCCGATGACCAGGGCAAACCCCGGCTGCACTGGCGCCGCTCAGAAGGAACCTGCCACCCTCAGCGACAGGGAGCTGACCGATCGCCTGTCGGGGCCACTGGCGAGGTGCGGCGCTGGCAGTGCGGATCCGGATGCGTGGTTCCCTGTTGCCGTAGAGCCGCAGCGCGCCCGGTGTCAGGCCGCCGCCGCTCTCGCGCTTTGCGAAGAGTGTGTTCTTCGGGCAGCGTGCCTGGAAGTTTCCATGCGTCAGTGGGACACCGTGGGTCGGCATGGGATCTGGGGCGGATTCGTCGAGGCCGAGCGCGCTAGCCTACGCATCGCGTGGTGC
The DNA here is from genome assembly GCA_030041275.1 of Streptosporangiaceae bacterium. Lineage (GTDB taxonomy): Bacteria > Actinomycetota > Actinomycetes > Streptosporangiales > Streptosporangiaceae > JAJYUU01. The sequence continues at coordinate 20,618 of JASHOE010000129.1, read as the reverse complement.
GCCGGGACTCCTGCCACAGCGCTGGTGCGAATCCCGAGCGCGAGCAATTGCTGTGTTTCTTCTGCAGGCCTCCACACGGAACAGCAGCCGGCTCCCGCTGCCTAAGTAAGCCCGCTCCCGTCAACGACCAGGTTTGAGAAAGGCTCAGGCCAGTTGAGCGTCACCATTTGCGCTCCGCCATCTTTGCATGAACGGTGATCTGCCACCCTGTTGCCGCAATGAGATTCCTTGCGCACGCAGGAGACCTCGGATGGTCTCAGCCGGCTGGCCGGTTATGAGCTCGATCTGCCGCAGGCCCAGCCCACAGGATACGTACAGTTCTCTCGCCAGCTCCGGGCTTATAAGTACGGGCACCGGAAAGCGCTGCCAGATCGGGCCCCCGGCCGGCCGGGGGAGGATCCCGTTCATGGAAAGTATCTGCCGCACCATCGAATCGGCGTACAGCGCATCGATCAGCTCTATCTCGCTGGGTCCGTGACGTGGCTCTGGCCCGCCGATGCGCACCGGTAGACCTTGATCGTGCGCGGTACGGAGAACCACTCTGCCGGGCACCCCCAATCGTCGTCCTGCCTCTGCCGCACTGAGCCCCGCTCGGATGTAGAGCTCAACAAGCGCCTCCGCAGGCGCCGCTGCCCGGTCCTCCCTGTTGGCCCGGCCTCGCGTGCGCATGCGTACGCCCTGAGCGCGCAGCCGGTCTCTCACCGTCCGCTCCGGCATTCCGGTAAGCGCCGAAATCTCACGCGACGACAGATTCGAGCTCTCATAGAGACGGACGGCGAGGTCGGTCAGTGCGACCTGCTCCGGGTCAGGCTTTCGCTGTCGGCCCGCTCCGCGTGGTTTGACCGGGACCCCAGCCTTGTTCAGCATTCGTCCGACGCGTTGCCGACTGAGCCCAACGAACTTCGCGATCTCATATGTTGACAGCCCCTGGCAGTCATAGAGATGGCTGATCAGCGCTGCGGTCTCGACCGGTACGGTCCCGGCTGGGTGGTCACGCGTGGAACCTGGTGAATCAACCGGTCCCCGCGCATACGGACAGCAGCCCGCGTCATGGCTCGGGCGCACGCCACCAACCTCCTGCCTGCTGGCAGGGACCGTTGGCGGCGTCTCCGCAGTCTACGGCGAGCCCCTCCGCCGATGCTCATAGCGTAGCCGAGTGGATAATCCAATCTCGCGAGGCCGACCAAGCGGGTCGAGGGCTGCCTGCGCAGGCGGGATGGGTACAGCTCAGATGCGCACGGCTGGGCACGTGAGGGGCGCGGGTAATTGCATCGACCGTCCCTATGCTGTGCTGGCCGCTGCGGGAGCACATGATTGCCTCGCTCATGTTGCTTTGGTGTTGCGTCGCACAAGTCGATCAAGCAGAGGCATTACTTCGGCGAGCCTTTCTTGCGCCGATCCGAAGGCGTCATAACCCACCCACAGGCACCACCTACCGGGGCGTGCGGGGAGTTGCCAGCCTGTCCCTAGCCTGGTGCATCGAGCAGGAACACCGGCTCTGCGCAATTCGGTCAACAGCGCGTCGACAACCCGGCGGTCCACGCAGAACATTGGCACCCACGTGGCGTCGGTCAGTCCGTTGCCGCGCTGACGGACTAGCCACCAGCGGAATCCCTCAAGAAACGTGACCGGCTTGTTCACTGTCCACCTCCTGACCTGATTCCAGGAGCAGGACCCATCGAGCCGGGCAGCTAGCCGACCACAAGCTGGTCGCAGCGGGGTCCACCGCCGGGGAACGCGCCGCAGAATTCATGCCGCGTGGGCGTACCCAAAACGGATTCTAGCGCGCGCTGATGAACCCCAGGATCCAGTGGCGCCAGGGATCGTGTGTCGGCTGAGACGAGCGTCGCCTATCATGATCGCAGTGGCGAGCCCACTCGGCGGTGGATCCCGCCGAAGCCGCGCGCTGGCGCGTGCATTGCCCCGGTGGCCAATGGGTCCTGCTGGCTAGCCGAGAGGAGCAGGGCCGTGGCCGCAGTGAAGCGCGTGACGGTTAGGCACGCCTGCGGAAGCGCGTTGGCTTTCGTCGGCTTCGCCGCGATCGTCGTCCGGCCGGGGCACGGCTTGATCGGCCAGTTCGATCAGGTAGTGATCAGACTGGCAGAGAATGGGCGCAACCCGGTCGCGGTGCGAACCGCCCGGATTGTCAGCTCGCTCGGTGAACCAGGTCTCCTGGTTATCCCCATAGCTGCCGCTACCGCCATCGCCGTCCGGCGGGCTGGCTGGCAGCGGGCGTGCATGCCGGGCCTTGCAGTGGTCACTGGGGCGGCCGTCCGCCGCATCATGTCTCGGGCCATCGCTCGGCCCCGGCCGCCCGACGCGATATGGCTGACCGAGCCTGAGGGATTCAGCATGCCTTCGAAGCACACGTCGCTGGCGGTCCTGACGGCAGGAGCCTGCGTTAGATGTACAACGACTAGCGGCCTGTGTAAGCACGGCGTTCCGCTCCTCGTTGCCGTATGCGTGGGATCAAGCAGAATTTATCTCGGCGTGCACTGGCCCAGTGACGTACTGTCCGCGTGGCTATTTGCCGAAGGCTGGCTGCAGCTGGCGGAGGCGGTATCCGCCGCCTCGGCGGCACCAGCGAAGTCCGGTCGGGCATAGCCGGACCGGCAGATATCTAGGGAGTTGCATGAACATGCCTGACGGCGTAGAGCTGCGCTGCTCGGCCATTGTCGTCCGCAAGCGAACGGTGCTGCTGGTGCACCGCGTTGGCAGCGGTGCTGACGACTGGGTGCTGCCCGGCGGCACTCCCCGGGCGGGCGAAAGCATGGCAGCGTGCGCGCGCCGAGAGGTGCGAGAGGAGACCGGCCTGTACGTCAATCCCGACAGGGTGGCGTACGTACTGGAAGCCAGCGGCCCGGACTCCGGCCCGCGCACCGTCGACATCGTATTCTTGGCTGCGGATCCAGCACCAGACCAGATGCCTGAGCAGCGTGAAAAGGGCCTGGCGCCAGTGTTTGTCCCGGTTGACCGGATACAGGGGCTGGACCTGCGGCCACCCGTGGCCGGCCACCTGCGCGCGATGCTCGATCGGCGCCGCGAACTGTACGCCCCTTACCTGGCCAACCTTTGGCGGCCGGCGCGAGAGCGCACGCAGCCCTAGGATGTCCGTCGGCGGACGATCAGGAGGAACGGGATCGCCGCGAGTTGAGCAGCCACGGCGAAAGCAGTGACCGCACCGAGCGAAGTGTCGAACAGCAGGCCGATGACGATGCTGCCCAGCACCCAGGCTGTGCCGTAGGCGCCGGTGAACAGCCCGTACGCGGATGCCCGGCGGTCTGGCGAAACCATCGGCGCAACGGCGGCAGGAATGATCGACTCCTGCACTCCCATTCCGAGACCCCACAACGCTATGCCCGCCAGCCCGGCCCACAGGCCACCGAGGAATACCAGCGGCGCATACCCGGCGGTTGCCACGGTCAACGGGATCAGCACACCGATTCCGGACCGGTCGAATAGGCGTCCGAAGATAAGAGACCCGACGCCACTGACAGCCATCGCGACCGCGTAGGACACAGGAATGAGTGGCGGCTGCATGGTAGCGGCCTGCTGCCAGTGGAACGCGATCAGCGGGAAGTCCGCGAACCCGGAGGCGGCCAGAGCGGCTGCGGCCAGGTACACCCAGAACACCCGCGGTAGGCCGCCAGTAGTTACTCTGTCCGGGCCGGCTGCAAGATCCTGCGGCCGCGGGAAGAATCTGCGTGCCACCACCACCAGCGATAGCGTGATCGCGGCTGGGATCGCAAGGGCCGCGAAGGCCAGACGGTAGTCATGTCCGCTAACCGCCAGGACCACGGCGACGAGCAGCGGGCCGAACATCGCGCCGAACTGATCCAGCGCCTCGTGTATGCCAAAGCCCCAGCCGTATCCCATTTCCCGCGCTGCGTGCGACAGCATCGCGTCCCGCGGCGGGTTCCGGGTGGCCTTGCCGATCCGCTCGGCGATGATCAGCAGCGCGGCCAGCTGCCAGTTCCTGGCCAGCGCGAGCAGCGGTACCGCTGCCATCTGGACCACATAACCGCCGATCGTGATCGGCCAGTACCGTCCTGTCCGGTCGGCGCCGCGCCCAGAGAACAGGCGCAGTCCGTAGCCGAGGAACTCGCCCAGCCCGCTGATCACGCTGATGGCCAGCGCTCCGGCGCCGAGCGCACCCAGGTAAGGGCCGATGATCGAGCGCGACCCTTCGTAGGTAAAGTCAGCGAAGAAACTCATGACGCCGACCATCAGCACGAACTTGAGAGCTGGGGACGCTTGAGCCACTCGCCGCCGCAACGGCACCCGGCCAGATCCAGAACCACCGGGCTCGGGCACCCGACTATCCTCCTGCCCCTGGCAGGGACCGTTGGCGGCGTCTCCGCGGTCGACGGCGGGCCCCTCCGCCGGTGACCGCAGCTTAGCCGAGTGAATTTGCAGGAGCAGCGGGGCTTGCACCACAATGGGGGGCTGGCGATGAGGCTCGCCGAAACCGCGGAACGTGTCGCTAATGGCCTCTGCAACCTCGCCCGGGAGACCCGGCGGGCTTACAGGAGGCAAACAGTGACGGACGTGGCGCCGGAGCCGCCCGGCAAAAGTAGCGGGGGCACAGTGCCCCTGTCCCAGGTCGCGGGTGCGGAACGGTGAGCGCAAACCTGCCCATACCCGCTATACAGTTCCTGCAGGTCGCGACCATCGCGCTTGCGGCACCTGGGATCTCGGGCGTGATCGCGCGGGTGGAAGCGCGGTTGCAAGGCCGAATCGGCCCGCGGGTACTGCAGCCGTACTACGACCTGGCCAAGCTGCTCCGCAAGGAGGCGCTCGCACCCGAGGGTGCCAGCTGGGTCTTCCTGGCCGCGCCGGTAGGCGCCGCGGCCTGCTACCTGACTGTGCCGTTGCTGATCCCGGTGCTGACCAGCTTCGGGCTGCCGCTCGGCTACATGGGCGACATCCTCGGCGGCGGGCTCATCCTCGCGCTAGCCAGCTTCTTGGTCGCGATCGCGGCCTCGGAAACCGGGAGCCCGTACGCCCAACTCGGCGCCAGCCGGGCGAAGACGTTCAGCGCAATCACCGAGCCCGTCGTGCTTTTCGTGATCTTCGTCGTCGCGCTGGTGACCGGGACGGACCTGCCGTATGCGCTGGCGGCCACCGTGCGCTCGTCGGCTAGCCAGATCGTGCGTCCCGCGCACCTGCTCGCCGCCGCCGCGCTGTTCATGGTGATCCTGGCGGAGACCGGCCGGATCCCAGTCGAGACACACACCGGCACCAACGAGTTCGGGATGATCGAGGAAGCCCGCCCGTTCGAGCACTCCGGCCCCTATTTCGCGCTGCTGAAGTGGGGCTCGTGGATGAAGCAGCTGATCCTCTATACGATCCTTATCAACGTATTCGTCGCGCCGTGGGGCCTTTCCGCTACGGCGCAGGCGGGAAGCGTTGCGCTCGCGATCGTTGCGCTGGTGGGCAAGGCCGTGGCGCTGGGGATCGTGGTCGCAGTCATCGACAATTCATTCGCGAAGCTGCGGCTGTTCAAGATCACCGAGTACGTATCTGCGGCATTCCTGCTGGCGGTGCTCGGGGTATTCACGCTTTACCTGGGGGGTGGCTGATGTCGGCCGCAGTGGCGGCGCCGAGTGTTTTCTCCGGCGGCTCCAGCGTGATCGCGGTGGGTGTGCTGCTCGCGGAGTTCGGCATGTTCCGACAGGCTCTGCTCCGCGATCAGGTTCGCCTCTACGCCGTGCAGTCCGCGCTGATCTCGGTGCTCGCGATCCTGGTGGCGGCCGTGCGCCACCTGCCCGACTTGTACGTGCTCGCGGCGCTGTCGGTGGCGCTGAAGGTTGTGATCGTCCCAATCGTGCTGCGAAGGCTACTGCGCGGCGTCGGGCAGAGGGGCGAGAACGAGCCTGCGCGTGGCTGGACGGAGATCGCAGGTAGTGGCTCGCTGAGCCTGGCTAATACAGTGCTGCTGGCAATCGCCGTGGCCGCGTTCGGCTTCTTCGCGGTCAATGCGCTCGGCATCCGCAGCGCGGTCCTGCCTCCCACTGCGCTGGAGATCTCTGTCTCGGTGGTGCTGGTGGCGTTCATCTTGATGATCATGCGACGTGACGTGGCCTCACAGGCGATCGGCTTCTTGTCGCTGGAGAATGGAATCTCCCTGGCATCGCTCGTGGTCGCCGCCGGGCTGCCGCTGTTCCTCGAAGTGGCGTTCCTGTTCGACCTGCTGGTCGCCGTCGTCGTGCTGGAGCTGCTGATCCGGGTGCACCACGGGCGGGCCGAGTCGCTGTCCACCGCCGACCTGACTAGTCTGCGAGGCTGAGCGATGCTCGTGGTGATCTTGTTGCTGCTCATCTTGCCATTTACGGCAGCTCTGGTGTCGTTGCGTGCCCCGGCCGGCGTGGCCGAGGCTGTCACCGCCGCCAACGGCATGGTCTGTTTCGGGCTGGTCCTCGCACTCGTCCCGGCGGCCGCTCACCGGGACCTCAACTACCTGTCCTACCTGCGTGTGGACGCGATCAGCACCGTGTTCCTCCTGGCCACGAGCTTTCTGTACGCCGCGGTCGCGGTGTACTCGATCGGCTACCTCGCCCCCAGCAGGCGACGGGGCGGGGCCGGCTACTCGCGGTACTCCAGGAGGTTCTACACCGGGCTGAATCTCTTTGCCTGGACGATGCTGGCAGCGCCGCTCATGAGCAACCTGGCGCTGCTGTGGATTGCGGTCGAGATCACCACCGTGATCTCGGCCCTGCTGGTCGCGATCGAGGACACCGACGGGGCAGCCGAAGCGGCCTGGAAATACATCCTGATAGCCTCGGCTGGTCTCGGCCTCGCGCTGCTCGCGACGATCTTCGCGTATTACGCCGGATCCCAGGTGCTCGGCGAGCACTACGATCTCTCGTTCATCCCGCTGTTGCACGCGGGCGCCCGGCTGCCGCAAACTCCGGTCCGGCTGGCGTTCGTGCTGGCAGTGGTCGGGTTCGGTACCAAGATGGGCCTCGTGCCGGTGCACACGTGGCTCCCGGACGCGCACTCCGAGGCGCCGACTCCGGTATCCGCGCTGCTGTCCGGATCGCTGCTCGCGATCAGCTTCTACGCGATCCTGCGGTACTACCAGGTTGCATCCGCGGTGCTCGGGCCGCGTTTCCCCCGTGACGTACTGCTGGTATTTGGGGTAGCTTCGCTGCTGCTCGCCGCGCTCTACCTGCTCGACCAGCGCAATGTGAAACGGATGCTCGCGTATTCCAGCGTCGAGCACATGGGCATCCTGGCGATCGGGGTGAGCTTCGGCGCACCGATCGCGCTTGCAGGGGTGCTGCTGCATGTGCTCGCACACGCCGCGGCCAAGGGCAACGCGTTCATGGGCGCCGGGGTGCTGGTGCACAAGTTCGGCAGCAAGAGCATGTCTTCGATCACCGGCGGCCTGGACTTGCTACCGTGGAGCGGGCCGCTGTTCGGCATTGCGATCCTCGCGCTGTGCGCGATGCCGCCGTTCGGCATCTTCCGCAGCGAATTCGAGATCGTGGAGGGTGGCTTCAGCGCCTCCTCCAATACCGCGGCCGCCATCTTGATCGTGCTGGTGACGATCGCATTCTTCGGCCTGACGCTGGCCACCAACCGGATGCTGCTGACCCCCCGCCGGGCCGGGACCGTCGGCAGCGGCGCGGTGCTCACCAGGGGCGAGCCCAGCGCTTGGATGGTGGTACCTGTGGTCGCTGGGGTCGCCGTTCTGCTCGTCCTCGGCCTCCACCCGCCGGCTGAGCTGACTGGGCTGCTTTCCCGTGCGGTTCACCAGCTGGGGGTGGGCGCGTGAACTCGGACGTTATGACGGTCGCCAGGCTGTCCGGCGATGTGACCGCACTGTGGCACGAGGTGGCCGCCCAGGTCGCGGTGGGTCACAGGTTTGCGGGCCTTTTCGGTACCGTCCGGCCCGAAGGCCTGGTGTTCTCTGCGCATCTGGTCGGCGGCGATGGCGTGATGGTGGCAGAGGCCGTGCTGCCCGCGACGGCCACCAGCTACCCGGCGCTGACGCCGCGGCTCGGCGCCGCGTTCTGGTACGAACGCGAGATCGCCGATATGTTCGGCGTCATCCCGCAGGGACATCCGCGCCCCGAACCGCTGCTGCTGCCGCAGCCGCCGGGGGGCGCGCTTCGGCCGAGGCCGGGTGAGGCCGGCGGGCCAGCCGTGATCGAACCAGACCCCTACGCGCTGCCGCTGCACGTGGTTGGCCCTGGGCTGTTCACGATCCCGCACGGCCCGGTCCGCTCGGGCGTCATGGAGTCGATCGAATACCTCATCGAGACGCCAGGCGAGGACATACCGCACCTGAACATGCGCGTGTTCTACAAGCACCGGGGGCTGGAGAAGCGGTTCGAGGAGATGACCGCCGCGGACGGCGTGCTGCTGGCCGAGCGTGTCGAGGGTACCGCGACGGTCGCGCACACGCTCGCCTACTGCCACGCCCTGGAGCAGGTCTGCGGCACCGAGGTTCCTTGGGCCGCGGCGCTGGTTCGGGTGCTGCACGCCGAGCTCGAACGGCTGGCCTCCCACCTGGACGTCGCAGTCCGGCTCGCGGATGGCGCCGGGCTCGCCGTGGCCACCGCCCGGTTCGCCGCTCACAAGGAACATGTGATGCGCCTGGTGAGCCGGGCCTGCGGAAACAGGTTCGGGCGCCGGGTGGTCGTGCCGGGGGGCGTCAGCCGCCTGCCGCTCGCATCACCAGCCGACCTGCTGGCCGACATAAGCCGCCTGGACAAGGCGATCACCAGCGACATCGCCGCGCTGATGGGGACGGCGTCGTTCCTGGACCGGCTGCGCCGCACCGGAGTGCTCAGCCCCGAGCGCGCCCGCGAACATGGCGCGCTCGGCCCGATTGGCAAGGCATCGGGTTACTCGGACGACACCCGCAAGTACCGGCCGTACGACGCATACCCGTCGCTCGGACTACGTGAGCCCGCCCCGCGGGACGCCGGGGACGCGCTGGACCGGCTGTGGGTCCGGTGGGATGAGGTCGCTCAGTCCTTGCACCTGCTCCGCCAGGTGGCCGACGAGCTTGCCGACGCGCCGGACGGGCCGGTGCGGGCGCATTGTGACCCCGTGGCCGGGCGGGCGGTCGGCTGGGCCGAGGCCCCGCAGGGCGAGGTGCTCTACGACCTACGGCTGGAAGGCGGTCGGCTGGTTCGCTGCCGGCCCAGGTCGGCTTCGTTCCACAACCTGGTGCTGATGCACGAGATGTTCCACAGCGACATCCTTACCGACTTCCCGTTCATCGAGGCCAGCCTCGGACTGTCCGTGGCAGGGGTGACTCGCTGATGTGGGCACTGCGAGGACTCCGGAACGGAGTCGTCACCACAAGATGGCCGTCCAGGCCCGACCCGTACGCCGTGGAGGTGCCCGGGCCCGCCACCGTGCTCGATGCTCATCCCGCTGCCGACGGTGGGGCGCTGGAGGCGCTGTGCCCGACCGGCGCGATCACCCGCGCTCAGGAACCGTCGGGCAATGGTTCCGTGCGTCTCGACCAGGGCAAGTGCGTGCTCTGTGGCCGGTGCTTGGCGGCGCGGCCCGACGTGTTCGGCTGGTCGACTGGGCCCGCGGGTGCTGCAGTCCATCGGTCCGGCCTGGTGGTTCCCGAGCTCTCCGAGTCGCCGGAACGGCTGGCCGAACTGCAGGACCGGCTGGGCGCCAAGACCGCGGCGCTGCGCCGTTCGGTGCACCTGCGGCACGTCGACGCCGGTTCTGACGGCACCGAGGAATGGGAGATCCTCGCGCTGGCGAACCCGATCTACGACCTGCACCGGCTCGGGATCTTCTTCACGGCGAGCCCCCGGCACGCGGACATCCTGCTGGCTACCGGGGCAGGCGCGCGGGGGATGACCGAGCCCCTGCAGCGAACCTACGACGCGATGCCCGAACCGAAGATCGTGATCGCGGTCGGCACGGACGCGGTGAGCGGCGGGCTGGCGACCCCGTCTTACGCGGTGACCGGGGGAATCGGCGACACCGTGCCGGTGGACGTCTGGCTGCCGGGCTCGCCGCCGACCCCGTTCAGCATCCTGCACGCGCTGCTGCTCGCGATCGGGCGGATGCCGGCCTCATCCAGCGCACTGGGGCACAGCAAAGGAGCACAGCGGTGAATGGGTTCTCGGCCGTCCTCGCCGCGGGTCTTGCCCTATTCGCGGTCGCGGCCGCCGTGGACCTAGCGGCCGGGGCCAAATCGCGCCTGGTTGCGTCGCTGCCTTATCTGGTCGGCGCGGCAGGATCAGTATGCCTAGTCGTGGGCGGTGCCGGGGCCCTGGCCGGTCATCAGGCTCGGGTATGGCCGGCCGGCGTGCTCGGGTCCGGCACCTTGGGGCTAGTGGCCGACCGGCTCTCCGGGCTCTTCCTGGTCTTCGCGTTCGGTGCTGCGGCGTGGGTATCGCTCGGCTTCGCCGGCTGGGCGCACCAGGGTGGAACCACCCGTCGCGGTCTCGGCGCCAGCTATGCGCTCACGCTCGGCGCCGTGGCGGTGTTCCTTATCGCGCGCGACGCGTTCACGCTGCTGTTCTCCTGGGAGATGCTGACGCTCGCGTTCTATCTGCTGGCCGGGTTCGAGCGCGGCAAGCACGACCGCCCGCCCGCCGCGCTCGTGACGCTCGCGTTCAGCAAGAGCAGCGGCATGGCGCTGCTGGCCGGATTGCTGCTACTAGCGGCCCGCTCCGGCTCGCTGGCCGTGGCCAGCTTCGCGCACGTGCCGCCTGGCGGAGTCCGGACCACGGCGGAGGCGCTGCTGATGCTCGGCTTCGTGGTCAAGGTCGGCTTGGTCCCGTTCCAGATCTGGCTGCCGCGCGGTTATGCGGCCGCGCCCGGGCCCGCCCGGGCCGTGATGGCCGGCGTGGCGGTCAACGTGGGCTTCTACGGGCTGTGGCGCACGCTGGCTGTGCTCGGCGCGCCGCCGGCCTGGCTGATCGGACTAGTTCTCATCCTCGCCGCGCTGACCGCGCTCTTGGGCATCTCGCACGCGGCCGTGCAGATCGGCCTGCTGCGGGTGATCGCGTACTCGAGTGTAGAGAACGCCGGGCTGATCCTGGCTGGGTTCGGTGTGGCGATGGTCGGCGCGGCCGTAGGCGACCGGCTGCTGATCGCGGCGGGCATGCTGGCGGCGACCCTGCAGATGATCGCGCACACCGTCGCGAAGTCGCTGCTGTTCACCGCCGCCGCGGGCATCGAGTCGGTGTTCGGCACCGACGATCTCGACGCGGTACGTGGCGTCGCGCGGCTGTCGCGATGGCGTGGCATCGGTCTCGCGGTTGGCGGGCTGACGCTGGCCGGTTTGCCGCCGACCGCCGGGTTCGTCTCCGAATGGTTCCTGTTCGAGGCGCTGATGCAGCAGTTCCGCGTGCCGGGACTGGGGTTCCGGCTGGTGCTCGCGGTCGTGGGCGCAGCGGTGGCGCTCACCGCGGGCTTCGCCGGGGTTACGTTCGTCCGCCTGGTCGGCATGGTCGTGCTCGGACAGCCGCGGCCGGGGGCTGCCGACCTCGGTCTGCGGGACTATCGCATCGGCGGCCGGGCCGCGATCGCGGGGCTCGGCGTGGCCTGCCTGGTCTTGGCGGCGCTGACGCCGCTGGAGATCCGGGTCATCGCCGCCGGGCTCTCGCCGATCGTGCCCGCGTCACTAACCAGCGGCGCGCTGAAGTCGCCCTGGGTGCTGCAGCTGGTGTTTGCCGGGTTCTCGATCCTTTCACCGTCCTGGCTGTGGATCGCGATGCCGGCCCTGTTCGTGATCGTGCTGCTGCTCGCCGCGGGCCTGTCGGGCCGCAGGCTGTTGCAGGTCCGGCGCGTGCCTGCGTGGCGCTCAGCGACCGCCGGCGTGACCGGATCGGCTCGTTACACGGTGTTCGGCTTTGCCAACCCGACGCGGCGGGTGCTGGCCACCGTGCTGCACACCAGGACCAAGGTCCGGCGGCTTTCTCCCGGCGGCGCGAGCGTCACGGCGGTGGCCGATGGCGGTGGGCAAGACACGACCGCGCACGTCGGCTACGCGTCGGACGTGATCGAACCGGCCGAACAGTACCTGTACCGGCCGCTGCTGAGGCCACTTCTCGGGCTCGGGCGGGTGGCCAGGCGGCTTCAGTCCGGTCGCCTGGACGCTTACCTCGCCTACATGCTGATCGCGCTCATTGCGGTGCTTGCCGTGGTTATCGCGCTCGCCTGAGCTGTCCCGCGGGGCTGGACGCGAGTTGATCCCCGGCAACCACTTGTGACCGTCCCCTCCGCCGCTCACAATGGCCGTGGCGATGAGGCTCGCCGTAATCGCGGGATGACAGCTCGCTGATGGCCTCTACTTAGTGACATCCGCACTGTGCTGGAGGAGGTCATGATGGCGAGATTGGCGGCGAGACCGAGGTGACCCCGTGACTGCGGGCCCGTTTCGCCGGGTGCTGGTCGGCTGGGACGCTTCGGCCGATGCCACGGAGGCGCTCAGCGCGGCGGCCGCGATCGTCCGCGGCGGCGCGGGCCATGTGGTGGCGCTGACGGTCGTGCCGGACACGCCGGGGAGCGAGGCAGCGGGGCAGCGAGCGAGCGAGTTCGCCATCAGGCGACGGGCCGAGGACCGGTTCGAGCGGATGCGTGAGTCGGCGGCCGCCGGGGTCCGGATGAGCCTGCACATCGTGGAGGACCGGCAGATCGGCCGGGCCGTGTGCACGTACGCGGCCGAACACGGCTTCGACTTGCTGGTGCTCGGCAGGCACGGCGACGGTGCGGCGCGGCGGACGCGGCTAGGCCGGGTCGCCGAGGCGGCGGCCAAGGAGAGCGCCGTCCCGGTGCTGCTGCTCAGCGCCGAGTGACGCTCCGCGCGGCCAGGCAGCTGACGATCTGCTCCAGCCAGGCTCCTCCGTGCCGGAACGCGGTGATGCTCGCGACGACGCCGAGGTTGCTGGCGCCGCCTGCGTGCCGCTTCGGGATCGTCGAGGTCGTTCGCCCGCTGGCAGGCGGCCTCCACGACGGGATCGTTCGCGCGCACCGGGTCGTAGTTCAGGTACCAGCCGCCGGGAGCGAGGCGGCCGAAGATGTCGGTGAACCGGCCTCGCTTGCGTGCCCCGGGCAAGTGATGCACGCACATCGGGGTGACCACCGTATCCAGGGCATCCGGAATCGCTTCAGCGCCCGGATGGTGAGCGAGGATGGCACGCGGCGCGGCCCCAGTCCCCGCTCCCAGGTCCCGAGCCGTGAGCGCCTCCCGCGCGGTGAAGGGCAGCAGTTGCGCCATGAGCCGTCGTTGCGCCGCGCAGCCTCGGCTGGCGTGCCCGCGGGCGCGCCAAGGTTGCCAGGTCCGGAGTTGTCCCGTGTATCCTGAAGAAGTAACGCGATGAGGCTCGCGCAATGCCTGTGCCTTGTTTTGCGGCCTGGGCTAATGGCCTCTACCTGCACGGACGCCCTGGGCGTCGTCGACAGGTGGAGGTCTTTTTGTCTGTTCCGGTCCTGATCCAGGTCCTGCAGAGCCTCGTGGTCCTGTGCTTCGCACCGCTGTACGCGGGGGTGCTCACCCGAGCCGAGGCGATGCTCGCGTCCCGGCGCGGCCCGAGCGTGCTGCAGCCGTACCGGGACCTGGCCAAGCTACTGCGCAAGGGCAGCGTGACCAGCGACCAGGCATCGTGGATCTTCCGGATTACTCCGTTTGTTGCGTTCGCGTGTTACCTGACGGTGTCCGTGATCGTGCCAATCATCACGAACACGCCGTTGCCGCTCGCGTTCCTCGCCGACCTGATCGGTGGTGCGTTCGTGCTGACTCTGGCCAGCTTCATGACCTCGCTGGCTGGGCTGGATACCGCGAGCCCACCAGGTGGCCTCGGGGCGAGCCGAGCCAGCTGGGTTGGCAGCATGGCCGAGCCAGCGCTGATCCTGGTCTTCTTCACCGTCGGTGCTGTTTCCGCATCCGACAACCCATACCTGATGAACCATGCGATCGCTTCCTCGCCGTACGCGCTGGTGCTGCCCACTCATGTGCTCGGCCTCGTCGCGTTTTTCATGATTGTCCTGGTGGAGAACGGACGGATTCCGATTGACAACCCCGGCGGGACCACCGAGATCTCGATGATTGAGGAGAACCGGGTGCTCGAGTACTCGGGCCGCGGATACGCACTGATGAAGTGGGGGAGCTGGATGAAGCTCTTCGTGATGTCTTCGATCTTCATGAACGTGTTCGTGATTCCCTGGGGCCTCGGCACCTCGGCGGATCTGCCGTCGGCGCTGCTCGCGATCCCGGTCCTGCTCGGCAAGCTCGCACTGTGCGGTCTGGCGATCGTGGTGATCGACACGTCGTTCGCTAAGCTGCGTTTCTTCCGCATTGCTGAGTTCCTCGGTGCCTCCTTCCTGCTGGCGCTGGTCGGCGTCGCCACGTCCTATGTGATCGGGGCGTGACGATGCAGAGCCTGTCCGCGACCAGCGCCGCAGGTGTACTGCTTGACCTGTCTGGCGTGCTGATTCTGCTTCTGTCGTTCGCCTGCTTGGCTTCGAAGCTATTCAACAGGTACCTGGCCTACTACGGTGCTCAGTCGGTGGTGCTGTCGTTTGCCGCGGCTGTCGCCGCTTATGCATTCGGAAGCATCGAGCTTTGGGTTCTGGCCGTGGCCACCCTCGCGATCAAGGGCATCGGGATCCCGGTGTCCGCGCGTCGGCTGCTCATCCAGCGCCTGGAACTCAAGCGAGACGCAGCGCTGTCCACCGGCCTGTCGACCTCGTTGATCGCAGGCGGCGCTCTGACCGCGTTCGCCTACCTGGTGACCCGGCCGCAACTGCTGCCACACGGCCTAGTCGCGGCGGCGGTGGTCCCGCTGTCCACCGCGGTGATCCTGCTTGGCGGGCTGTCCATGGTCGTCCGGCGGCACACCGTGGCCCAGCTCATCGGCTGGCTGATCGTGGAGAACGGGGTTTTCCTCGGGGCGATCACGCTGGTCGCGACGTTCCCGTTCATCGTCGAGGCCGGAATCTTCCTCGACCTGGTCGCCGGGGTGCTGATCATGGTGGTCTTCGTGTCCGGGCTGACACGCAGGCTCGCCAGCGCGAGCGCCGAAGACCTGAGGGAGTTGCAGGGATGAGCACGAGCAGGAGGCGTGTCCCGTGATCGGCTTGATGATCGTGGCGGCTCTCGGCCCGCTGGCCGGAACCGCTGCCGCGGGGTGCGGCGCGCGAGGGCGGGTGGCCGGGTGGGCGGCGTCAGCCGGCGCCCTGGTCTCGCTAGCTTGCGCTGTCTGGCTGCTGACCGCGGAACTGCACCGCGCTCCGCTGCGCGGCTGGGCTGGCTATCTCTATCTGGACTCGCTCAGTTGCTTCTTCCTGCTGACGGTCACCGCGGTGACCCTGCTTGCCAGCGTGGGCTCGGTCGCCTACCTGGCGGCTGAGGAGGATGCCGGGCACCTGTCGGCCTTCCAGGTCCGGCTGTACTACATCTTCTTCGGGCTGTTCGCCGCGCTGATGCTCGCGGCGCTGGAGACGGGGAACCTGGGCGCGCTGTTCGTGCTGATCGAGGCCAGCACGCTGGCCAGCGCTGCGCTGGTCGGCCTGGAGGCTCGAGCGGCCTCGCTCGAGGCCGCCTGGAAGTACGTGATCATCAGCTCTTTCGGGGTCACGATCGCGCTCGCGGGCACGCTATTCCTTTATTATTCAGCCAGTGGCCTGCACTTGGCTGTCGAGTACCGGCTGGCCTGGCCTTACCTGTTCAGTCATGCGCATGCGCTGGCTCCGGGGAGTCTGCGACTGGCGTTCCTGCTCGCCGTGGTGGGCTACGGTACCAAGGTGGGCCTCGCCCCCATGCACACCTGGCTGCCGGATGCCCACGCTGAGGCCCCGAGCCCCGCCAGCGCGATGCTGTCGGCCGCACTGCTCAACACCGGCATGTACGCGATCATCCGGTTTCTCGCGATCACCCACGCCCGGCTCGGCGATGCCTTCCCCCGGGCGGTCCTGCTGACGTTCGGCTTCCTGTCGATCGTGATCGGGGTGTTGTTCATGATCAGGCGGGGAAACTTCAAGAGGCTGTTCGCGTACTCGTCCGTCGAGCACATGGGGATCATCGCTGTCGCGCTGGGGTTTGGTGGTCTGCTCGGGCTGTACGGCGCGCTGCTGCAGACGCTCAACCACGCAATCGCCAAGGCCGTACTGTTCCTAACCAGCGGCGATGTGGCGCTGCGGTACAAGACCCGGGAGGCAGCCGGGGTGCGCGGGCTGCTGGCTGCGGCGCCGTTGACCGGCGGCGCGCTGTTGCTCGGCTCGTTCGCGGTGCTCGGATCGCCGCCGTTCGGCGTGTTCCTGTCCGAGCTCACGATCGTCCGGGCGGGCTTTGCCTCGTCCAGCCCGGTGTTCCCGCTGCTGCTGCTCGCACTGCTCGCGATAGCGTTCATCGCCTTTGCCAGAACCACGACCGGCATGCTGACCGGACGCCCGCCGGATGAACCTGAACATGAGCCACAGCTGAGCGCATCAGATCCACCTTCGCTGGCCGCTTCAGCCCGCGGTGGCGGGCTGGGGGAGTTTCAGGTGGCGCTTGGGGGTGCTAGTGCCGTGCAGGTAGCAGTTGAGGACCCGCCCGCGGACCCGCTTGGGGATGCACACGGGAATTCTCTCGGGGAGCCGCCCCGGGAGGGCGTCCTGGCGGCGCCGTACCCGGGGCGCGCGGTGGGCTTCGCGGCCGTGGCTCCGCTGCTCGCTGGGCTTGTGGTGCTGCTGGTGCTTGGGCTGTGGATTCCCGCGGGCCTGGACACCGTGATCCGGCACTGCGTGGCGGTGATGTCGTGACCGCTACGCAGCCCGGCCTGGCGGATGAGCCCCGCCTGCGAGACCTCCTGACCGTTTTCGGCCAGGATGGCGCCGGTGACGAGCCGGTGATCACGGTCAGCGTGCCCGTTGCAGACTTGTCTGCGGCGGTGCGCCGGATCGCCGCGCACCCGGGCGCCCGTCTGGCGGACGTGTTCGCCGCTACCCAGGAAACCGACGGTCCAGTGACGCTGCGGCTGATCTGGGGCCTTGACGCCGACCGCAGGTACCTGGTCACCGAGTCCCTGATCGAGGGCGAGAGCTATCCCTCGCTGTCCGATATCGTGCCGGGCGCATTCACCGAGGAATGCGAGATCTATGAACAGTTCGGTATCAGGCCGGCCAATGGCAGGCCGCTGAATCGGGTGGCCCTTCCACCCTGGGCCGGGCCGGATTGGCCCAGGCTCGGCCGGGCGCCCACGGAGCCGCCCAAGGACGTGCACGCGCCGCACCACGTAGGCGGGCATGCGTTCGAGTTCCCGTTCGGGCCGGTTCGCCAGGTCGCGGTGGAGTCGCTGTACTACGGCCTGGTGACCAGCGGCGAGGAACTCGTCGACCTGTATCTGTTCACCTGGCACAAACACCGCGGGGTGGAGTGGCGGCTACGCGGCATGACCCCGGGCGATGCGCTGTTCTACGTGGAGCGCACCGAGGGCCTTGGCGCGGTGGGAAACTCCTCGGCGTTCGCTGCGGCGGCCGAGGCGGCGCTCGGGCTCGAGCCGCCGCCGCAGGCGATGGCGGCCCGGGCGATCGCGCTGGAGCTGGAGCGCCTGTATAACCACGCCGCCGCCACCGCGGCGCTGTGTCAGTCCACCGGCTTGGTGATCGGCCAGGCGGCCGCCGAGATCGCGCTGGAGCGGCTGCTGCGCGTTAACGCCGCCGTGTTCGGCCACCGGTATTTGTTCGGCGTCGTTGACCTCGGCGGGACCAGGGCGGACCTCAACGCGGCGGCGTTGCGCAGCGACCTGCCCGGCGCCTATGGCGAGCTGGAGCGCGCCGCCGAGGCGCTGCTGTCCACGAACTCGTTCCTCGATCGTCTCGAGGCTACCGGGATTCTGACCGAGGAGACGGCTAGCCGCCTCGGCCTCGTCGGCCCGGTCGCTCGGGCCACCGGGCTGGCGGCCGACACCCGCGCGGATCACCCCGCGTGGCCCTACGGTGAGTTCCCGCTCGCTGTCGCGGTGGCGGATGCGGGGGACGTGCTCGCTAGGTTCCGCGTGATGCTCACAGAGGCAGCCGAGTCGGTCCGCCTGATCGGGGAGATCGGGCGGACTGGTGCTGGCCCAGGTCTGGCCCTACCCCCGGGGGCTGGACCGGGCCAGGCCGCCAGCTCCGGCCTCGGCTGGGCTGAGTCGAGCCGAGGTGAGTCGCTGGCCTGGGTGGCGCTCGACGACACTGGGCGGATCACCAGGGCCCGGCTGCGTCCGGCCGCGGTGCGGAACTGGCGCGGATTCGACGACGCCTGCCGGTCGCAGAACGTATTCACTGACATCCCGATCATCGAGGCCAGCTTCTGGCTGACCGTGGCGGGCACGGCACGCTGAAGGGAGCACGTGATGCCACTGTGGACGCTGCGCGGGCTGCGCCGGGGCATAGTCACTACGCGCTACCCGGCCAGACCGGACCCTTCGTCCGCGCTGCTGCCGACGCCGCCAGCGTTCCGGCCGGAGGTGCTGACCCCGGGCCTGGCCGACCGGCTGGTGGCGGTGTGCCCCAGCCGCGCGCTCGCCCGGGACGGCGACCTGCTGGTCTTCGACGTCGGCGCGTGCACTGCCTGCGGCCGCTGCCAGGCCGAGGCGCCGCACGCGGCCGGTGACAGCGGCGAGTTCGAGCTCGCCGCGACTGTCAGGGAACACCTGGTCAAGCGGATCCCGCTGGGTGGGAGGTCGGCATGATGAGCCAGGACGGCATGGGCTCAGCCATTCAGGAAACTTCCGAAGAACTCCAGCGCACCGTGACCCGGATGTTCGGGCGCAGCCTCCACATCCGTACGTTGGACACCGGATCCTGCGCGTCCTGTGAGCAGGAGATCCGGCTGCTCGCTGCGCCGCATTACGACCTGCACCGGCTCGGCTTCTTCTTCACGCCGGCGCCTCGTCACGCAGACCTGCTCATGGTGACTGGGCCGATGGTCCGGGTTTTCGAGACTGCGGCCCGCAAGACCTACGACGCGATACCGGATCCGAAGATCGTGGTGGCCACCGGGGCGTGCGCGCTCGGGGGGGTGTATCAGCCGGACCCGTTCACCCATGGCGGCGTCGGCGGCTCATTCCCGGTCGACGTCTGGATCCCCGGCTGCCCGCCCAGCCCGCTGGCGCTGCTGCAGGGACTTCTGGTGGCGGTGGGCAGGCTCGCCGACAAGGTGAAGGACCTTGACTTTGCACTGAACGGAACGCCGACGTGAACCCGCTTCCGGTCGTGGCTGGTGCGGCTGCCGCGTGGGCGCTGGCATCGCTGATCGCCCTGACCTGCGGATCCAGCAGGGCGGGTATCCGGGCCTGCTGCGCGGTGTCCGGCCTCGGTGGCGCCGCCGCGCTGGCGGCCGGCGTGTCCGCGCTGATCTCGGGGAACAGCCGGGTGGTCTCGGCGGGCGGCTCGGTGGTGGTCGGCACGCTGCAGCTGCAGGCCACGAGCCTGGCCGGGGTATTCGTGGCGCTGCTGGGCCTGATCGCAGTGGCCACGGCCTTGTACGCGCCCCGCTACCATGAGCCCGGCCACGCCACTGGGCTGTACCTCGGCGTATTCAACCTCGCGGTGCTGGCCAGCCTGGCCGTGCTCGTCGCGGGCAACGTCGTCACCTTTCTGGTGGCGTGGGAGACCATGGCGCTGCTGTGCTACCTGCTGATCTTGCGGCGGCCGCGGCGGCGCGAGGTGGCAGCGGGGGCATTCTGGTTCCTGGCCCTGTCCGAGGTCGGGTTCGTAGCGATCGTCGCGGCGTTCGTGATTCTCGCCGCCAAGACCCACACGATGCAGCTGGACCTCATCGCTACTAGGGCGCACCTTGTGAGCGGCGACTGGCGGGTTGCCGCTTATCTACTGGCCCTGACCGGCTTCGGTTTCAAGGCCGGGCTGGTGCCGCTGCATGTGTGGCTGCCGGAAGCCCACCCGGTGGCGCCGGCGGATGGCTCGGCGTTCCTGTCCGGGCTGATCACGAAGCTCGGGGTGTACGGGATCGCGCTGTTCGGGTTTGTGCTGCTGCCGGACGGGCCCGCCTGGCGGGGCATCCTCACAATGGGCGTGGGCGCGGTCACCGCAGCGATCGGGATCCTTTACGCACTCGGCGAGCGCGACATCAAGCGGTTCCTCGCGTTCTCCATGATCGAGAACATCGGCATCATCGTCACCGCGTTCGGCGCCGCGATGACGTTCCTGGCCTACGGCCAGCGGCTGCTGTGGGCGTTCCTGCTGCTCGCCGGGCTCTACCACGTGGCCAACCACGGCACCTACAAGACGCTGCTGTTCCAGGAGGCCGGGGTCATCGAGCATGCCACCGGGACCCGGGACATGGACCGCCTTGGCGGGCTCGCGCACCGGATGCCGCGCTCGTCAGTGATCACGTTTGTCGGCACCCTGGGCATCGCGGCGCTGCCGCCGCTCAACGGGTTCGTCAGCGAATGGCTGATCTTCCAGGGGCTATTCCAGGGATTCCGTACCGGCAGCCACCTCGTTGCGATCCTGATCGTGCTCGCGGCCGGCGCCCTGGGCCTGACCGGCGGCCTGGCGGTCTACGCGTTCGTGCGCGGCTACGGCATCCCGTTCCTCGGCATGCCGCGCACGAGGCCCGCCGCGGCGGCCAGCGAGGCCCGCCAGCCGCAGGTCGGGCCCGCGCTGCTGGCCGTGGCGTGTGTGGCGCTGGCCGTCGG
>JASHOE010000128.1 GCA_030041275.1 Streptosporangiaceae bacterium | reverse complement strand
TGGGGCGGGCTCGACGCGGCGATCGCCTGCGCGGGGGTCATCGCCGGCGGGCGCAAGCAGTGGGATGTGCCTCGCGACCAGGAGCAGGCGGTGCTCGACATCGATCTCGGCGGGGTGCTGAATCTCGCCCGCGCGGCCGTGCCCGCGCTGCTGCGCAGGCCGCTGCCGCGCAGCGGCCGGTTCCTGGCCATCGCGTCCGCAGCCGCGACGCGCGGCCTGCCGATGCTCGCCGCTTACTGCGCAGCGAAGGCCGGCGTGGCCGGGCTGATTCGCGCGCTCGGCGTGGAACTCGGTGACACGGGCGTGACCGCGAACGGCGTGAGTCCAGGGTCGACGGCGACCGCGATGCTGGACGAGAGCGCGCGGCTGTACGGGCTGATGGGCGCAGCGGACTTCGCGCGCACCCAGCCGATGGGCCGCATTCTCGATCCGGCCGAGGTCGCCGCCGTGCTCGCGTTCCTGGCCGGACCGGGCGGCAGCGGCGTGACCGGGGCGGTGGTGCCGGTCGACGGCGGACTGGCGCTATGAACGTGAGCCGTCCGGTGCGCGCGCGTTCTGGCCGGGATGCCAGCGTCCCGGTCGGGGACACCGCGGACAGGCGGGGGCAACGGCTGCGAGCACAGCGGGTGCCGCCGCTGCCGCGCGGGTTCGGTATCCAGCTGGACCCGGACACCAAACGGCTGAGCGACGGGACACTGTTCGGTGGGTCGCCCGCAAGGGCGATGCGACTGACAACCGCCGGATCGCGAGCGTTCGCTGAGCTACTGGACGGATCGGTCCGCTCGGCCGCGGCCGGAACACTCGCGCGGCGGCTCACCGACGCTGGCCTCGCGCACCCGGTGCCGCCCGCCGACGGCGCGGCCGATCCGGCCACGCGGACGGTGACGGTGGTCATACCGGTCAAGGACCGAGCCGCGCTGCTCGATCGCTGCCTGGTCGCGACCGGCCGCCGCTACGCCGTGCTGGTGGTGGACGACGGCTCCGCGGATCCCCGGTCGATCGCTGCGGTGGCCGAACGACACGCGGCGATGCTCGTCCGTCGGGACTGCAGCGGCGGTCCGGCGGCAGCCCGCAACACCGGGCTCGCCCGCGTGCAGACCGACCTGGTGGCGTTCCTTGACAGTGACTGCACGCCACCGCCGGGCTGGATCAGCGCGCTGGCGGCGCACCTGGCGGATCCGCTCGTCGCTGCGGTGGCGCCGCGGATCGTGGCCCCGGCTCCCGCGCGGCCGTCGTCGGCCGCCAGGTTCGCCGCCGCGTGCAGCAGCCTCGATCTCGGTGCCCGGCCAGGCCGGGTGCGGCCGGGCAGCCGGGTCTCGTACGTGCCGACGGCTGCGCTGCTTGTCCGGCGCTCCGCGCTGACTCGCGTCGCGGCTGGCCGGGACGCCTTCGACGCTGCGCTGCGCTATGGCGAGGACGTCGACCTGGTCTGGCGGTTGCACCAGGCTGGCTGGCGGATCCGGTACGAGCCCGCCGTCGAGGTCCCGCACGCGGGGCCGGCTCGCTGGGGCTCCCTGCTCGCCCGGCGGTTCAGCTACGGAAGCTCGGCCGGTCCGCTCGCTCGGCGGCACCCGGACAGCGTGGCGCCGCTCGTGCTGCAGCCGTGGCCGGCCGCGGCCAGCACCGCCTTGCTCGCCCGGCGACCGGCGATCGCGCTGGCCGCGGCCATTGGCGGCTGGCTGGACCTCACTGGCCGGGTCCGGCGCGCCGGGATCCCGGCCGACGGTGCTGCGGGCGCGACCGTGACAGGGATCGTGCAGACGTGGCTTGGCATGGGCCGCTACGCGACTCAGTTCGCCGCGCCGGCACTGGCGGTGCTGCTCGCAACCCCCGGCGGTCGGTCCCCAGCGCGCCGCTGGGGCCGCCGGGCCGCGGCCGCGTCCCTGTTCCTTGGCCCTGCACTCACCGCCTACGCGCAGCGCAGGCCGAAGCTGAATCCCGTCACCTTCACGCTTGCTCACATCGCCGACGACGTGTGCTACGGCGCCGGTGTGTGGGCTGGATGCGTACGGGCGCGGACGCTGGCACCGCTCACGCCCCTGATCTCGTGGCGCCCCCTGCGCGTTGCCGGCGGCCGGACGGACGCGCGCCCGACCGAGAGGCTGCAGTCAGATGGCTAGTTCGTGGTTCGAGTCCGTCGCCGAGGCGCAGCGTCGCGCCCGTAAGCGGCTGCCTGCGTCGGTCTACAGCGCGCTCCTCGCCGGCGCCGAGCGGGGCCAGACCAGGGACGATAACGTCGCGGCTTTCGCCGAGCTCGGCTTCGCGCCGCACGTGGTGGGTAACCAGGCCCAGCGCGACCTGGCGACGACGGTGCTCGGCCAGCCCGTCTCGCTGCCGGTCATCATCTCGCCGACCGGTGTCCAGGCGGTTCACCCGGACGGCGAGGTCGCGGTCGCCAGGGCGGCGGCCGCGCGGGGCACGGCCATGGGCCTGAGCTCGTTCGCCAGCAAGCCGGTCGAAGAGGTGGTCGCGGCCAACCCGCAGACCCTCTTCCAGGTGTACTGGTGCGGGAGCCGGGACGAGATCCTCGCTCGGGTGGACCGCGCGCGCAGGGCGGGCGCGGTCGGCTTGATCCTCACCGCGGACTGGACGTTCACGCACTCGCGCGACTGGGGCAGCCCGCAGATCCCTGACCGAACCGACCTGCGCACCATCGTGCGCCACCTCCCCGAGGCCGTGGTCCGTCCGCACTGGCTGGCTCTTTATGGGCGGACCGGCAGACCGCCGGAGCTGACCGTACCGAACATGGCTTTGCCCGGCGCAGCGCCGCCGACCTTCTTCGGCGCGTACGGGCAGTGGATGCAGACGCCGCCACCGAGCTGGGACGACGTCGCGTGGCTGCGCGAGCAGTGGGGCGGGCCGTTCCTGCTCAAGGGCGTCTGCCGGGTCGACGACGCCAAGCGTGCCGTGGACGCGGGGGTGACCGCCATTTCGGTGTCCAATCATGGCGGCAACAACCTGGACGGCACGCCTGCCACGATCCGGGCGCTCCCCGCCATCGCGGACGCGGTCGGCGGCCAGGTCGAGGTGCTGCTGGACGGCGGCGTGCGCCGCGGCAGCGACGCGGTCAAGGCGGTCGCGCTCGGCGCCCGCGCCGTGATGATCGGGCGGGCGTATCTGTGGGGGCTCGCGGCGAACGGCCAGGCGGGCGTCGAGAACGTCCTGGACATCATGAGGAACGGGCTGGATTCGGCGTTGCTCGGGCTTGGCCGATCCTCGGTCGCTGAGCTAAGCCGGGCAGACGTCATCATCCCGCCCGGCTTCCTGCGGGCGCTCGGCGGCTAGGCCCGGTCCTGAGGGCGGGTGCGGTCAGCTCAGTGGCGCCTGATGTGACGCTGCTCACGTCGCCCTGCGGTCGGGGTGCCGCCTCGCTGCGCGCCGTCGCTGAGCGCCGGACGTGACAGGTGTCACGGCCAGGTCGTGACGCAGGGTGGATTTATCTGGTTGCGGCGTCCGGCAGACTGAGGTCATGACGCAAACCACGACCGCCGGAACCGGCAGTTTTGCCGAGGGCACGGGACCGCTGGCCGTCGAACTGGCCGGCGTGCACAAAAACTTCGGCCACGTGCACGCGGTCGACGGCGTGGACCTCGGCCTCAGCTCCGGCGAGATCGTGGCCATCCTTGGTCCCAACGGCGCCGGCAAGACCTCGACCATCGACATCATCCTCGGCCTGTCCCGCCCCGACGCTGGCCGAGTCAGGGTCTTCGGGATGGAGCCCCGCCAGGCGATCAGCCGCGGGCTGGTGTCCGCCGTCATGCAGACGGGCGGGTTGCTTAGGGACCTGACCGTGTACGAGACCGCCGAGTACACCGCCAGCCTGTTCGTCCGCAGCCAGAACCCGAGGGAAGTGCTGCGCACGGCTGGCATCGCTGACATCGCCGACCGGCGGGTCAACAAGTGCTCGGGCGGCGAGCAGCAGCGGCTGCGGTTCGCGCTCGCGCTGCTGTCCAACCCCGACCTGCTGGTCCTGGACGAGCCCACCACCGGCATGGACGTCGAGGGCCGACGGGGTTTCTGGGCGGCGATCCGCAAGGACGCCGAGAACGGCCGGACCGTGCTGTTCGCCACCCACTATCTCGAGGAGGCCGACGCGTACGCGGACCGGATAGTCCTGCTCCGGCACGGCAAGGTGGTGGCCGACGGCACCGCGTCGCAGATCAAGGCCAGAGCCGCCGGCCGGACTGTCCGCGCCACGCTGCCGGGCGCCAGCGAGGCCGCGCTGATGGGCGTGCCTGGCGCAGAGTCGGTGGAGGTGCGCGGCGATACCGTACTGGTCCACGCCAGCGACAGCGACGCAACTGCCCGGTACTTGCTGACACAGACTGCAGCCAAGGACCTCGAGATCGCCGCACGCGGGATCGAAGACGCATTCATCGCGCTGACCGGCGACGACGCCGGGTCCGACGCCACGACAGGAGCCACCCGATGAGCACCCCGACCATCGCTGCCGACGTTGCTGGCCGCAAGGCACCCGCTCTTGGCGGGTTCAACCTGACGGTGCTCAAGCTCGAGACCCGGCGGCTGACCCGCAATCCACGCACCGTCATCATCGCGGTCCTCGCGCCCGTGATCTTCTTTTTCGTCTTCGGCGTGAACCGCAGCTACGACAAGATCCATACAGGGAACGGCAACCTTTCTGCCTTCGTGATGATCAGCCTGGCGCTGTACGGCGCGGTGCTCGCGACGACGTTCGGCGGCGCTCTGGTGTCGATGGAGCGGTCGCAGGGCTGGAGCCGGCAGCTTCGGCTGACGCCCCTGACGCCGGTCGCCTACATCGCGATCAAGGTGGCGACCGCGCTGGTACTCGGCGCCGCATCGGTAGGGGCCGTGTACATCGTCGGCGCGATCACGAACAAGGCCGAGATGTCAGTGGGTCTGTGGATTGCCACCGGGTTCTCGGTGTGGATCGGGTCGCTGCTGTTCGCGGCGTTCGGGCTGTTCCTCGGCTACCTGCTGCCAGCCGAGAACGTCATGCAGCTCATCGGGCTGATCCTGGGCCTGCTGTCGCTGGCCGGCGGCCTGTTCATCCCCCTCAGCCAGTTCGCCCCGACGGTCCAGGATGTGCTCAAGTGGTCGCCGCTGTACGGGCTCAATCAGCTCGTGCACACCCCGCTTCTGGGCAACGGCGTGGACTGGACCTGGGTCGTGAACGTGCTGGGCTGGCTGATCATCTTCTCGGCTGGCGCCATGTGGCGGTTCCGTAGGGACACCGCGCGGGTCTGAGCCCGCATCGGCGGCGCGCCTGCCCACGGGGGCCAGGCGCGTCGACCGCGTTCCCTGCTGATGGGTAGGATCGCGGAACGCCTGGCCCCCGGAGGATTGCCATGAAGCTGGACAACGAGTTCACCGTCGGAGTGCCCATCGGGCAGGCGTGGGGTGTGCTGACCGACCTGGAGCTGATTGCGCCGTGCATGCCCGGCGCCCAGCTCACGGGCGTGACCGACGGTGTCTATACCGGCAAGGTCAAGATCAAGGTCGGCCCGGTGACCGCGGAGTACGCCGGCACCGCGCAGTTCGCAGAGAAGGACGAGAGCACCTACCGGGCCGTGATCGACGCGCGCGGGCGCGACTCACGCGGTAACGGCAACGCGACCGCGGTCATCTCCGCGCAGCTGCGCCCGAACGGCACGAGCACCGTCGTCAACGTCAGCACGGATCTGACGATCGCTGGGCGGATCGCCCAGTTCGGCAGCGGCATGATCAAGGAAGTATCCGCGAAGCTGCTCGGCCAGTTCGTCGCGTGCCTCGAGAGCCGGCTGGGCGGCGATGCGCCAGGGCCTACCGGACTGTCATCGCCGGTGACGGCCGGGTCGGGAACGGCCGGGCCTGCCACTGGCGCGGCCGCCGGCACCGGAACTTCCGGCGGGACCGGCGCCGGCTCGTCCAGCGCAGCCAGTGGGATCGCCGCCGGTCCGAGCCCGGAGAGCGGCGCGCGCGCGGCCACCGCAGCCGGATCCGAGCCGCCGGCGCTCGACCTCATGAGCGTGGCAGGCCGCGCGGTCTACAAGCGCCTGATCCCGGTGGTGGTCGGGCTGGTGGTCGTCGGCGTCATCATCTATCTGGTCGTGCGCTAGGTCCATAATGATCACGTGCGCGTCGTCCTCGCCACCGTAGCGCGAGGCGGCTCGACGGCTACCCACTGACTGAGGTCGGCTAGCGCGGGGTCAGCACGCAGAACTCATGGCCGTCGGGATCGGCCATGACGGCCCAGCTGGCCACTCCTTGGCGGTCGATACGTCTGGCCCCGAGGGAGACAAGACGGTCGACCTCCGCCTGCTGGTCTTCGCCGATAGGTGGCGCGAGGTCGAAGTGCAGCCGGTTCTTGCCCGCTTTCGGCATGAGCGGCGGGCCACCCCAGCTGATCTTCGGGCCGCCCCGTGGCGAGCGAATCGCGGTCTCTTGGTCCTGATCCCAGACGAGCGGCCAGCCCAGCGCTTCGCTCCAGAAGTACCCGACCTCCCGCGACCCGTCGCACGCAAGCTCAGCGAAGAATCCGCAGCCGGCGAGCCAGTTGTTGCCGGGCTCGATCACGCAGAACTCATTGCCCTCCGGGTCCGCGAGCACAATATGGCCCTCCTCCGGACGCTGGCCAACGTCGATGTGCCGGGCGCCGAGCCCGAGCGCCGTCGCCGCTGTCTGCTGCTGGTCCTCAAATGATGTGCTCGTCAGATGCACGTGCATCTCGTTCGGGCTGGTCTTCGGCTCCTGGGCGGGAACGAGCCGGATTCGGAACCCGGTGTCATCGCTGGGCAGCAGCGCAATACCTGCGGCGGGGTCGTCGGTCGCCTCCCAGCCCAGCATCCCGGCCCAGAATTGTGCGAGGCGGGCCGGGTGGTTTGCAGCGATGCAGACCGCCAGGAGCTGACACGTCATTCGCTCCACACCCCCGAGCTGCTGTCTGAAGCCCCAGACAAGACACGTGGTCCACGCACTTAGGAGAAAGCAACGCTAGGCGCGAGAGCCCGGTAGGCCAAGCGAATAACTCGGACATCCGCTCGCGGACGGGCAAGCGCGGTGGTACCACGTTGCTATGGATGACAGCCCGATTCTCGACCAGCTGAACCTCGTCGTTTCGGACATGGCTGCCGCGGTGACCTTCTACCGTCGGCTCGGATTGGACATCCCAGATACCGATCCCGCATTTCAGGTGCACCACCGAAGCGCCCGCCTTCCCGGCGGTGTCGATCTCGACATCGACAGCACCGACTTCGCGAGGCACTGGAACGTCGGTTCGCATTCGGGACGCGCCGTCCTAGGCTTCAAAGTGTCGACTCGAGAACGAGTCGACAGCCTGTACTCCGAACTCACTGCATTCGGATATGCCGGGCAGCAGCCGCCCTACGATGCATTCTGGGGAGCCCGTTACGCAATCGTCGAGGACCCAGAAGGTAACCCTGTCGGAATCATGAGCCCGGTCGATGCGGACCGCCGCTCCCATCCCGGCTTCCCCTGACCTTCGTCACGACGAGAGTGGTCCGTGGCCCTGATCGCGATCATCGGCCTCGCCGGAATCTCCACCACAGCGCTCTCGGGCTTAGGCCAGCCCGACCGACTGGTCATCGCGTGCGATCTAGGCGGGACGACCGGCTGTGAGGACCTCTGCCAGGTTGTAGTGCACGGGCTCGTCGAGCTGGTCGAAACCGCAGGACCGCGGGTCGCGATCGGGCCGCCACCGGATCCACTGGGCGGTGTGCCGGAACCTGGTGCCTTCCATGTGCTCGTACCGGACCTCTACGACACGCTCGGGTCGCAGCGGCACGAATGACAGGTCCTTGCCCGCGTTCCACCTGCTGCCTTCGGCCTCGCGCGGGTGGCGCGCGCGGGGTGCGGCGGGAGCGGAGTCGCCCGCACCGCCCGCGCCGGATCCAGCCTGGGCCGGCGGGCCGCCAAGCCCCGGTGCAGGCGTGCCGCCCCAGTTCCACGGGTGTCCCTCGAAGCTCGTCACCAGCGGCTGGACTTCCGTGAACAGTTGCCGACGCAGCGCCATCGGGAACGCGCCGACCACACCCACGCTGGCAAGGTTGCCGGCCGCGTCGTACAAACCGAGTAGCAGCGAGCCGATCGCGTCGGAGCCGCTTTTGTGCAGCCGGTATCCGGCCACCACGCAGTCGGCGGTCCGCTCGTGCTTGATCTTGAACATCACCCGCTTGTCCGGCTGGTACGTGCCGGCCAGTGGCTTAGCCACCACCCCGTCGAGGCCGGCCCCTTCGAACTGGCTGAACCACTGCACCGCGGTGGCGCGGTCCTGGGTTGTCGGCGTCACATAAACCGGCGGCACCGCGTCCGCGAGTGCTTGCTCCAGCACGGCCCGGCGTTGCTCGAAGGGCTGGCCGGTGTAGTCCACGTCGCCGAGCGCGAGCAGGTCGAAGGCCACGAAGGATGCCGGTGTCTGGCCCGCCAGCAGCCGCACTCGGCTGGCGGCGGGATGGATGCGCTGCAGCAGTGCTTCGAAGTCCAGCCGCTTGCCGTCTGCTGCCGGGATCACGATTTCGCCATCTACCACGCACCGATCCGGCAGGCTGGCGAGCAGCGCGTCCACGACCTCGGGGAAATACCTGGTCATCGGCCGCTCGTTGCGGCTGCCGATCTCCACCTCCGCGCCGTCCCTGAACACAACCGACCGGAACCCGTCCCACTTCGGCTCGTAGCTCATCGCGCCCGCCGGGATGTCCTTCACCGACTTGGCCAGCATCGGCGCCACGGGTGGCATAACGGGGAGGTCCATCGCCCCATCATGGCTGACGTCAGCCGGCCGGGCTCACCCGAACTGGCGAAACAGGCGCCTGGCAGGTCACTTCATAGCGGCGTCCTGGGTCGCTCAGAGCGGCTTCAGAAGGTGATCGCCGAGCCTGACGGGAACGGCCGGTCAGCCAGCCGGCCCTAGTTTCCGAGGTGACGCCGCATGCCCTGGCTCTGGATCAGTATTCCGATCGAGGCGGTGTTCTTGCTCGCCTGCACCATGGCGCCGATCTGGCTTGGATTTCGCCGACCGGACCGCGCGCCGGAGAATGCCCGAGGCCATGCCGCCCCCCGGCCGGCCGGACGCCCGAATCCAGCAGCGGCGGCGTCCGCAGCCGAATCCGTCAGGCGCGCGGGCATCGCGGCGCCGCGACCGCTCCTCGAGACCGCTCGGCGCTAGCCGGGCCCGGCCCTGGCGTAGCGCTGCTGCCGGATGCGAGGTGACGAACCTCCTGGTATGAAGACAGGAGGGTCTGCCCACAGGGCTCACGCAGCTGGCGAGAGGAAGCCGTCCATGAAGGTGCCGCTCACAATCGGGGACTACCTCAGCCGCGGCGCGGCCATCTACGGGCAGCGGACCGCCGTGTTCGATGAGCCAGGTGCGCCGGGCGCGCTGGGCACCCTCACCTATCGCGAGCTGGAGAGCCGGGCCAGGGGCATGGCGCGGGCTCTTGACGCCATGGGCGTCGATCATGGTGAGCGGGTGGCGATCGTCAGCCCCAACGCGGCCAAGTTCGCGATCTCCTACTTCGGAGTCAGCGCGTACGGCCGGATCCTGGTGCCCGTGAACTACCGGCTCAACGCCGACGAGATTGGCTACATCATCGATCATTCCGGGACAACCGTGCTCCTCGTCGACCCTGAGTCGGAGGACAGCCTGCGCGGGATCAGCCCGAAGCACAAGATCGTTCTGGATGGGGTCGCGGACGCGGAGCTGTTCGCGCCGGCGCCGGACGGGGCCGAGCCGGCCGAGTGGGCTGCCGACGAGGACGCGACCGCGAGCATCAACTACACCAGCGGCACAACGGCCCGGCCGAAGGGCGTGCAGCTAACCCACCGGAACTGCTGGCTCAATGCGGCGACCTTTGGCTGGCACACGACGGTCACCGACCGGGACGTGTTCCTGCACACGCTGCCGATGTTCCACTGCAACGGCTGGGGCATGCCCTACGCCGTGACCGGGCTGGGCGTGCCGCAGGTGGTCGTGCGGAAGATTGACGGCGAGGAGATCCTGCGCCGCATCGAGGCGCACGGCGTCACGCTGCTCTGCGGGGCACCAGCAGTGGTGGCGGCGATCCTGACAGCGGCTGCCGACCGGCGGACGGCCGGACGCGACGTGCCGGGCGCAGGCACAGTCCGGATTGTGGTCGCGGGTGCGCCGCCGCCGTCGAAAACCATCGAGCGGGTCGAGACGGAACTCGGCTGGGAGTTCATCCAGATCTACGGGCTCACCGAGACCGCGCCACTGCTGACCATCAACCGGGCGAGGAGCGAGTGGGACGGGCTGGCGCCCGCCGACCGCGCACGGATGCAGTCCCGCGCGGGTGCGCCCGCGGTCGGGGTTGAGATCCGCACCGACGATGAGGGCGAGGTGCTGGCACGGTCCAACCACGTCTTCGCCGGTTACTGGGAACAGCCTGAGGAGTCGGCCAGAGCGCTGGCGGACGGGTGGTTCCACACCGGTGACGGCGGTCACGTCGATGCCGAGAACTACCTCGTGATCTCGGACCGGAAGAAGGATGTCATTATCACCGGCGGCGAGAACGTGAGCTCGATCGAGGTCGAGGACTGCCTGTACCAGCATCCCGCTGTCGCTGAGGCGGCGGTCATCGGCGTGCCCGACGAGAAATGGGGCGAGACGGTCAAGGCGCTGGTCGTGCTGCGGACGCCGGACGGTGCCACCGGCGCCGAGCTCATCGAGCACTGCCGGTCCCGGCTGGCCCATTTCAAGTGCCCGACATCGGTTGAGCTGCGCGACGTGCTGCCGCGTACCGCGACCGGCAAGTTGCAGAAGTTCAAGCTGCGGGAGCCGTACTGGACCGGCCGGGAGCGCAAGGTCAACTAGCGGCGCTTCCGCGCTGTCCGCAGCCTGCGGCCGCGGTAGCGCGGCCGAGGATCTGCTGCACGATGGCTGTCTTGGCGTCGGCGTAGCGCTGGACGTGCCGCCAGGTGCGCTGCGCGAGCTCGCGCTTGACCGCCTGGTAGTCGGCGCGGTCGGAATCGTGGTTGCGAAGCCAGTCGCGGAACAGCAGCATGCGGTCGATGGTCCGGCCACCGCGGGTCGTAGTCAACCAGTACGATCGGTGCGTTGTGGGGCGTAACCGGTCGGATGCGGATCCGCTCAAGCTCTTCGTCGCTGGTCAGCGCCGGCCCGTCCGCGGGATATTCCGCTGGCAATGGGGATGCCTTTCTCCGGCGGGTAACTAGCAAGCGACTGCCACTCAAGCAGAAAGGCCGGTACATGGCGAGCTCGGCCAGCCCTGACGGCGTGAACGGCGGCACCGCGCCCACGCTGACCACAGTCGAGAGGCGCGGTATCGAACACGTACCGCACGCCGAGCGGTGGGGCAAGGCAAGCAGCCTGTTCTGGATGTGGGCTGGCGCTGTCTGGAACGTGGAGTTTGTGGTCTACGGCGCGATCGCGGTCGTGGTATTCGGGCTGTCGTTTGCCCAGGCCGTGCTCATTGTCCTGGTCGGTAACCTGACCTACTGCCTGACGGGACTCGCCAGCCTGCAGGGTCCGCAGGCTGGCACCACGACGTTCGCCATCAGCCGCGCTCCGTTCGGGCCGAACGGAAACCGGATGCCGTCGCTGTTCAACTGGGTGACTCAGGTTGGGTTCGAGATCGAGGGCATCGCACTGATCGTGTTCGCCGCGATCCTGCTCTCCACGAAAGCGGGATTCACCGCTGGCACCACGGCGAAGGTGATTTTCATCATCCTGGCGATTGCCATCCAGGCCGTGCTGCCCCTGCTCGGTCACGCGGCGGTGCTGAGGGTGCTGCGCTGGCTGGCCTTCCCGTTCATCGTGCTGTTCGCTGTCATGGCTGGCCTGACGGCAGGCAAGGTCAACCTGCATGTGCCGGCGCATGGCGCGAGCTGGGGTGCGCTGACCATCTTTCTGGCGCTGGTGATCTCGGCTGGCGGCCTCGGCTGGACGGAGAACGCGAACGACTACTCGCGGTATCTGCCCCGGACCATATCCAAGAGGCGGATTGTGCTGGCGGTGATGCTGGGCGGCGCGATCCCATCTGCGCTGCTGGAAATCCTGGGCGCGGCCATCGCGACAGGCGTGCCGAGCGCGACCACCCCGAACGGTCTGGTGTCCGGTTTTCCCGGCTGGTTCGTCTGGCCGTATCTCATCTTCGCGATCTTCCAGCTCTTCGCGATCAACACGCTGGACCTGTACTCGTCCGGTGTGACGCTGCAAAGTATCTTCCCTCGCCTACACCGGGTGTACTGCGTCGCGATTGACACCGTGATCTGCGGCGCGATAGCCGGCTATGCCGTGTTCTCCTCGCACTTCTACACGTTGCTCGCGAACTTCCTGCTTTTCATCATCGTGTGGCTCGGACCGTGGTGCGGCATCTATCTAGTCGACAGCTGGCTGCGACGGAATCGCTATGATCACGACGGCCTGCTGAACGAGCGGACCGGCCGGTACTACCGACACGGCGGCTTCCACTGGCCCGGCGTCGTCGCGCAGATCATCGGGATGGTCTGCGCGGCTCTCTGGCTGAATGCCTACTCCCCGTACGTCGGGCCACTGGCCAGTCGGGTCGGCGGCACGATTGGCTCGGACTTCAGCGTGTTCATCGGGCTGTTCGCTGGCGCGCTGGCGTACCTCCTGCTGGCCTGGCGCTCGGTCCGGGCGGAGGGCGAGGCAACCCCTCTCCCTGCCGGGACGTAGCTCGTCCGGCAGTCCGCAGCCACGCCCGAGCGGATCCTGGACGCTGAGCTAAGGTCGCTAACCGTGACAACGCCGCGGATAGCGATCGGCCCGGACCGCGATCAGGTCATCGAGGACGGCGTCCTGGCCGGCGGCGGCCTGCCGGTCGCCACGGACTCGCCAGCCGATGCGCTGATCTGGCTCGCACCGCGGGACACCGAGGGCCTCCGAGCTGCCCTCGCGGCGACCGAGGCGCACTGGGTTCAGTTGTCGTCGGCTGGCATCGAGAAGACAGCAGCGGCTGGGCTGCTCGATCGTGATCGCGTCTGGACGTCAGCGAAAGGCGTCTACGCCGACGAAGTCGCCGAGCACTCGCTCGCGCTGGCGCTCGCCGGTCTGCGGCAGCTCCCTGAGCGGATCACCGCTCGATCGTGGGGAGAACCGGGCGGCGACTCCCTGCTCGACCAGAAGGTCACGATCCTTGGGGCCGGCGGGATCACGGCCAGCCTGCTGCGGCTGCTCGCCCCGTTCCGGGTCAGTGCGACGGTAGTGCGGCGTGGCTCAGAGCCGGTGGCCGGTGCGGCGCGGACGGTGCCGGTAAGCGGGCTTGCCGCAGTGCTGCCGAACGCGAAGGTCGTGTTCCTCGCGCTGGCGCTCACACCCGAGACGGAGCACATCATCGGGGCCGAACAGCTTGCGGTGATGCGACCGGACGCGTGGCTCGTCAACGTGGCGCGCGGCCGCCACGTCGTCACTGACGCCCTCGTGGCCGCGCTGGCTGCCGGGAGCATCGGCGGCGCCGCGCTCGACGTCACAGATCCCGAGCCGCTGCCAGACGGACATCCGCTGTGGACACAACGGCGGTGCATCATCACACCGCACACCGCCGACCCCTCGGAACTCGCCGACCCGGCCTTCGCGCGGCGCGTCACTGACAACGTCTCCAGGTTCGCGGCGGGCCGGCCACTACTCGGCTTGGTCGATCCGGCGGCTGGCTACTAGCTGTCGGCTCGCTTGGCAGGGTCGCCGCGCCTCGCGAGGTACGCCGCGCCGCGCGGAGAGATCCGGTAGCCGACATCGAGGCTGATTGTCAGGCCGAGTGCCTTGAGCCGCCGGACGTGCAGCTTGTAGTCGGGTCGGTCCCAGTGAAGCTCCGGGGCCAGCAGTGCTGACGAGACAGCCGGCTGGCCGGCGATCTGCTCGAGTACTGCGATCGTCCAGGGACCGCGCTTGCTCGACGCATCCATCCGGGCTAGCCGGTGGCTGATGACCTGTACGTCGTCAGCCGTCAGGTCGGCGGCGCTGGCGAGCTGATCGCGCGGGTCGGGACCCGCAACCGGTCGGAACCGAATGCAGTACAACGGGAGGTCCGGGTCGCCGCGCAAGTCGGCGAGCGCCGCCTGTACGTCCGGGAAGCCCGCGTCGCTGGCGAGCTCCGAGGTGATGTCGGCCGAAGAGATCGTCTGTACCGACTCAGCGAGCACGAGCCCGGCGCCCGTGCGGTACCGATGGCCAGCCACGACCTGGACGCGTCGCCAGCGCCGGAACGCGACAGTGATGCTGCCGTCCCGGAGTCCCTCGCGCAGGCGCTGCTCGAACTGCACGCTGCGACTGTACTGCGGCGGCGGGCGCCGACCCGGCTGCGTGCCGGCGCGCGGCCAGTGCCGAAGTTGATCATGGCAATCGACGCGACAGTCTTCGAATTTGCCGCCTGGTCAGAGAGTAACTGCTGACATGTCACACTATGCGGATGGCGGAACAGCAGAGCGATCCCCGTGACCCGCGCGGCCTGCGGGCGGACGCGCCGATGCTCGACGCGTGGCTGAAGTTCACCAGCCGGTCCAAGGCCGGCGAGCTGCTGCCGATGTGCGTGCCGGGTCACAAGCAGCGGCAGGACCTGGTCGGCGACGTCATCGCTGGAGACGCGCCGTTCTATGGCGGCCTCGACAGCATCAAGCACGCCGACAGTCTTCGGGTCGATGCCGAGCGACGGGCAGCCGACCTGTGGGGCGCGGACTGGTGCCGGTTCTCGGTCGCCGGCTCGACGCACGGCAACCAGGCGCTCGCGCTGGCGGTCGGCCAGCCGGGTCAGCAGGTGATCATCAACCGCACTCTGCATCGCTCGCTGTTGCTCGGCCTGGTGCTCGCCGGGCTGCGGCCCGTGTGGGTTCGGCCCGAGCTCGATGCCAGCTCCGGGCTGCCGGCGGGTGTCGCTGTCAGCACCGTGCGTGCCGCGCTCGCTGCGCACCCTGACGCCTGCGGGGTGTTTCTCGGCGACCCCTCTTATGTGGGGACCATCAGTGACCTGGCGGGCCACGCGGCGGCCGCGCATGAGGCTGGCGTGCCGCTCATCGTGGACGCGGCATGGGCAGCGCACCTCGGCTTTCACCCCGAGCTGCCGCCGCACGGTATCGCGGCTGGGGCGGACGCGGTGGTCACCAGCGCGCACAAGGCCTTGCCTGCCTACACACAAGGCGCGCTCGTCCTAGCCAGGACGCAGCGGCTGAAGGAAGCGCGCCTGGACCGCGCGTTCGACGCGACGCACACCACCAGTCCGGCCGGATCGATCATGGCCAGCATCGACGCGGCCAGGGCGCTGCTCGCCGCGGACGGCGAGTGGCTCTGCGGGCGGCTCATCCGGGCCGTTGCCGCGGCGCGCCAGCGGCTGCGCGAGGTCGCCGGGGTGGACGTGCTGGACGGGCCCGGCGTCGAGCCCACCAAGCTGGTGGTGCTGCTAGCGGGCGCCGGCGCGCACGGCATCCGGGTCGAGGCTGACATCATCGCGGCCGGGATGGCGGTTGAGATGGCCGATCGGGACACCATCGTGCCGATCCCGGTGATAGCCGACAACGAAGATCAGGTAAGCGCGTTCATCGAGGTCCTGATCGCGGCGATCGAGCGGCACCGCGGCCCGCCGCGCCGGCCTGTGGCTGCGGCGTCATGGACGGTGGAACCAGAGACGGTGCTGGCACCCCGGGACGCCTTCTTCGCCCAGAACGAGACAGTCCCGGCGGCGGCGGCGGTCGGGCGGGTTAGCGCCGAGCTGATAGCGCCATACCCGCCCGGCGTGCCGGTACTGGCCCCCGGCGAGCTCATCACCGCCGCAGCCGTCGAGGCGCTCCGTCAGGTGGCGGCCGACGGCGGCCGGATTGCCTACGCCGCCGACCCGAGCCTGCAGACCTTTCAGGTCATCGCGCGGCCATAGCCCGCAGCCCTTCGGTATCCGGCTGTGCGTCACACGCGAACGGCCGCGCTCGCCGGCTGCCCAGGCGGGCCGCAGGCGGGTGCGTTGACCGGGAGCGGCGTCAGGTGACGTCACCGCGGACTGTGGTGCGCGCCGCGATGATCGCGATCGCGACCGCGATCGCCACCAGCAGCGCGGTGGCCGCGGCGAACGGCAGGGGACTAGCGCTGGTCGCGGCGTTGTGCGCGGGTCCG
The DNA here is from genome assembly GCA_030041275.1 of Streptosporangiaceae bacterium. Taxonomy (GTDB): domain Bacteria; phylum Actinomycetota; class Actinomycetes; order Streptosporangiales; family Streptosporangiaceae; genus JAJYUU01. The sequence continues at coordinate 34,378 of JASHOE010000128.1, read as the reverse complement.
AATGCTGCGCCGCCGAGCGGCGTCCCGGCCAGTGTAGTGGCCGCGGTATACGGCAGGTACGGCTGCACGGCGCTGAAAAGCCCGCCGAGGATTGACTCGACCACAATCGACCAGACGAGGATGCCGATGACGTCGGCGAGCTGGGAGCGGATGAGCGAGCCAAGCGCCGCCCCGATGGCGCCGAGCAGCGCGGCCGCGACCACGTGGCCCGCCGCAAAGCGCGCGATGGTGCCCCCGGTGAGCGGGTTGGCGTAGCCGTGCGCGGCGGCGAAGGACAGGCCGACGCCGGTGGCGACCGCCCAGCCGAGCAGGCCGAAGATCGCACCGGCGATCGCGGCGGCGACGATCTTGGCCGCCATCACCCTGGTGCGGCTCGGGGTTACCAGATAGGTTCCCGTGGCGGTCGCGTGCCGGAACTCACCGCTGGACAGCGTGGCCCCGAGGATGGCGGCGAAGATCATCGACCATACGCCGCCAGTGATCACGTCGGTTACCCCGGCTGCCGACGACAGCGGTGGCAGCGCATTGGTTCCTGCGCGGACCGATTCGATGATGCAGAACACCGCTGTCAGGCCGATCGCGGCGGCGAGCAAACCGTAACTGAGCCGGGTCGTCCGCAGCTTCAGCAGCTCGACCCGGACGAGGGTGATCATGACGGAACCTCCCGTCGCGTACTGCGGCCGGTCAGGCCGAGGAATACGTCTTCGAGAGCCGCTCCCGCGGTGAGCTCCCCGATGGGCGACTGCGCGACGAGGCGGCCGTCGTTGATGATGATGACGGAGTCCACGGTCTGCGCGACCTCGGCCAGCAGGTGGCTTGACACGAGCACCGTTGCTCCGTCCGCAGCCATGCCGCGGATCAGGTCCCGCAGCCAGCGCACGCCCTCGGGGTCGAGGCCGTTGGCCGGCTCGTCGAGGATCAGCACGCCAGGATCGGCGAGCAGGGCCGTTGCCAGGCCGAGTCGCTGGCGCATTCCGAGCGAGAACGTCCCAGCTCGCTGGTCTGCAGCGCCGATCAGGCCGACGAGGTCGAGGACGTCGTCCGCGCGAGCCCCGTCGATCCCGGCGGCCAGCGCTGCTATCCGCAGGTGGTTGCGTGCCGTGCGGCCAGGGTGACAGCTCGACGCCTCGAGGACGGCGCCGACCTGGCGGGCCGGAGCTGCCAGCGCCGGGTATGGCTGGCCGTCGATGAGCGCACTGCCGTGATCGGGCTGAACCAGGCCGAGCAGCATGCGCAGCGTCGTGGTCTTCCCGGCACCGTTCGGGCCGAGGAAACCGACGACCTGGCCAGCTTCGACAGCGAAGCTGAGGTTGTCCACGGCCGTGACCGGCCCGTAGTGCTTGGTGAGGCCGACGGCCTCGATGATGGGCATGGCGTGTGTCCTTCCTGGTGGCCGGGCTCAGGCCTACCGAGGCGACCGAGTTGGCTGGCCTCCTGCTGCCTACCGCCATGCTGGTCGCGGACCCTGCCCGCCGTCGTCAGCCGGCCGGGCTGACTGCGGTGGTCCCGAGGCCGGCGGGCGCGCCGGCCGCGTAGACCGCAGAAGCAGGCGCGAGGCCGCAAGGTAGGCCTGTGGCTGACGCGACCGGGCCGTCTGCTGACGTAGCGTCGGTGGTGCCATGACCGGACTCACGCTGTCCAAGATCCGCCGCGTCGCCCTTCCGCCGGGCCGCACGGCCGACATCGGCATCGCGGTCGGCGTGACCGCTATCCAGCTGGCCGTGAGCCAGGCCGACTGGTCCTGGCAGCACCATCGGTCCGGGGCCGGCTGGGCTGCATACGCGCTCCTGGTGATCAGCGGTCTGACGCTTGCCTGGCGGCGGCGGTATCCCGTCGGGGTGCTCGCGGTCGCGCTCGGCGCGACCCTCTGGGCCGGGGCCTTGGGTAGCGCCGGATGGATCGCGCTGATCGTCGCCTTCGTCAACGCGGAGGTCCACCGCCGCCGGGCGGCCGCTGTCGCCTCGCTGGTGATCGGCTATCTGGTTTCGTTCTGGCCGCCGTGGCTGATCGGGGAGACCGGACACGCGTCGCTGGCGGTGGGCCTCAGCGTCGCCGCCTGGCTGATCGCGCTGCTGACGATCGCCGAGCTGATCCGGATGCGCGGGCAGCGCGCCGCGGCCGCTTCGCGCAGCCGGGAGGACCAGCTGCAGCGCCGCGCGAGCGAGGAGCGCGTCCGGATTGCCCGTGACCTGCACGACGTGCTGGCGCACAACATCTCGGTGATCAACGTGCAGGCCAACACCGCACTCCATCTCATGGACCGTCAGCCGGAGCGGGCCAGGGACGCGCTCACGTCGATCCACGAAGTCAGCAAGCAGGCCCTGGCGGAGTTGCGGACGGTACTCGGTGTGCTGCGGGCCGAGGGGGACGAAGCGCCCAGGACCCCGAGTCCTGGCCTGGCACAGCTCGGCGACCTGGTGTCGGCCGTTCGTGGCACCGGTCTGGACGTGCGCGTTGCGATCGAGGGCGAGCAGCGGGAGCTGCCTGGCGATGTCGATCTAGCCAGCTACCGGATCGTGCAGGAAGCGCTCACCAACACCTCGCGGCACAGCGCCTGCCGGGCTGCCGAGGTACTGGTCAGGTACCAGCCGGATGGCGTTCTGGTCCAAGTCGACGACGCGGGCTCGGCTCAGCGGTCGCCCGCCGCCGCACGGGTCACCATGAGCGGCGGGAACGGCATCACTGGCATGAGCGAGCGGGCCCAGGCGCTTGGGGGCACGCTGTCGGCGGGGCGCCGCGCGGACGGCGGATTCCGGGTTCAGGCGTGGCTGCCAGGCTCCATGGTGCGCTCGGCCGACGGGAGCAGCCGGTGATCCGGGTCGGCCTCGCTGACGACCAAGAACTGGTACGGACCGGTTTCGCGGCGCTGCTGGACGCTGAGGATGACATGGCCGTCGCCGGGCAGGCCGCGGACGGTGCAGAGGCGGTCCGGCTCGCCGAGCGCGAGCGGCCCGACGTGCTCCTGATGGACATCCGGATGCCGGTGCTTGACGGCATCGAGGCGACCAGGCAGATCGCCGGCCGTCGCGAGCTCGCCGGTGTGCACGTCGTCATCCTGACCACGTTTGAGATCGACGAGTACATCTTCGATGGGCTGCGGGCCGGTGCGGCCGGCTTCCTGGTGAAGGACACCGACGCCGCCGAGCTGATCAGGGCCGTCCGCGTGGTCGCCGGCGGCGAAGCGCTTTTGTCGCCAGCCGTAACCAGGCGGCTGATCGCCGAGTTCACCGCGAAGGCGCGGCGGCCGCGCGAGGTGCCGGGGATCGACGACCTGACACCGCGGGAGCGCGAGGTGGTCCGGCTCATCGCAACTGGCTTGTCTAACGAGGAGATCGCAGGGCAGCTTTACGTCAGCCAGTCCACCGTGAAGACCCACGCCGGCCGCGCCATGACCAAGCTCGCGGTCAGGGACCGGGCCCAGCTGGTGGTCGCCGCCTACGAGGGGGGCATCGTCCAGCTGGGAGCGTAGCCGCCAACGCCGCATACGCCTACGGCGGCAGGAGCGAGAGCGGCGACCACGAGCACGATCACGCCGATCACCAAGGCCGTACGCCTCCCGTTGGCCGCGAAGCAAAGACGACTTTGGTGGTCTTTGTCAGGCTATTCTGTTGCCTGCGGTGACCGTGATGCCGCTGTGCCTGGCGGGGTACGCCTGATGCTTCCTGGGTATGGCGAGCACCAGGGGGTGGTCTGCCATGACTGGTTCGGGGACCACGGACATCGTGCTCCCGATCGTGATCGCGGTATGCCTCGTCACCTGGCTCTCTATGGTCTTCTGGGCAAACGCGCATCCGACCAGGGGCCGCTACAGCACCGACCTGCGGACAGAGGTGCGCGGCGGCAGCTTCCAGGCGGTCGAAGGGGGCCGTCAGCTCATGCCGATCCCTGAGCGCCGCCCGGCGGTGCCGGGCCAGCGGCCGGCTGCGGCCGCGGAGACCTACCAGGCGCCCTCAGGCGCGAGCGCGAGCGCGACCGCAACGGCCACGTCCGCCGCCGCCGACCTCCGCGCTGCCGAGGAGGACACGACTCCGCTGGCAACGCGCTCGCCGCGGTAAGCGCCCACCGCGCACCGCCCACCGCCGGGCACGGTCACACTCGGTGCCAGCCGTTGATCCCGTGCAGCTGCGCCCGCACCGGCCGGTGGTCGGAGCCTGCCGGCGGCAGCACCGTTCCCGAGCCTGCCCGGACGCCAGCGCTCACCAGCACGTGGTCGAGCTGCACCACGGGTTGCATAGCCGGGAACGTTGCTCCTCGCACGAGGCCGGTCAGTCCGGCACACCGCCGCGCCACCACCGCCGGCATGTTGAGGTCCCCGGCGAGCACGGTGGGGACGGGGTCCGCACGCAACCGTCGCCACAGCCGCCAGAGCTGTAGCGGGCTGGCCACCGAGCAGGTCAGGTGGGTATTGATCAGGCGCAGCTGGCCTCCGGCCGGCGACCGCAGCAGCAGCACCTGCGCCACGCGAGGAATCGGATCGCCTGGTCCTTGCCCGAGGCCGATGACCTCGTAGCTGATAACCGGCAGCGCTGTCAGGATCGAGATGCACAGTCGGCCCGGACCGCCGTTCGCGGCGCCGTCGAGCGTAGCCCGCCACTGTCGCGAGCGCAGATGCGCGCGGTGCAAGGTCACGCCGAGCGCATGTCCGACGTCCGCCACCGGATCGTCTGTCGCCCGGTCAGGCTCGGCCGGTATCCAGTCTTCTTGCAAACAGATGATGGTCGCATCGAGGCGCTCGACGGCCGCCGCTACGTCGTACGGCTCGCCCTGCACGTCGGTTCCGAAGTGCAGGTTGAAGCTAGCCACCGTCAGCGCGTCGATAGGACCGAGCGTATCTGGGCGAGCACGCGGTGCTTGCTTGCGGCTCTCCGATAGCGGTCGACCGCCCGGCCTTGTGCATATCCCTGTGGATGCTCGGTGGATAAGCGGGCGCCGCGGGGGATAACGACCGTTCTTTTGTGGAGATGAAAAGAATCTTGAAATCGTTTCCGGAAACCTCTTGCGCCGCGGCTGGCGGAGGCAGTAGAAATTCTTTCACCACCTAACGGCGGGCCACCCCGAGAGGGAACTCGAAGGGCAGGTGCGAGGACCGGGAGACCGGTCATTGCGCTGGCTAGCACGGTAGGAGGTCGGCTTAGCCGCAGTGCGAATCAGCTGAGTAATCGGCAGGTCAGCGCCACGGTTGGGCCACGTGAGGCCCCTGCATCTCATACATGTGGGGGCCTCACGGCTGTCTGCGCAGTGGCAGGCGAGGCCCCAGCTGCCAGGCGTCCGCGGGAATCTTTCAGGCCGGTCCGTGCCGAATCGTTAAGGTCTCGTCGGAATTGTCAGAGAGCCCGAATCCAGTTCTCAAGAAAATCTTGGAATGCTTTGCAGAACCACTTGCGCCAGTCTGCCTGCAGGCAGTAGAAATTCATTCACGGTCACGACGGATTCCGCCCCGGAGCAATCCGCGGACGGCATAGCCGGGTAACCGCGACTTGCCACCGGATTCCGCTGTGCCCCAGGTCGCGCCGCAGGGCGTCGTCGAGCAATCGACGGCAACGTGAGGCGCGGCAGGCCAGGCCCCTCCAACTCATACTTGGAGGGGCCTGGTTCTTTTTCCGGCGGCCACGAGCTGCGGCGGAGGAGCAAGCGAACGTGTCGATGGTTCCAAACCACGCGGCGGCCGACATGGGCACCGGTGGCGCCCTGGCGACCGCGGTCCCTGCCGGGCCCGCCCGCCTCGCCGGGCCCGCCCGCCTCGCCGGCAAGGTCGCGATCGTGACCGGTGGAGGCTCTCGTACCGAAGGAATCGGCACGGGCCGCGCCGCGGCCGTGATGTTCGCCAGACACGGCGCGCGCGTGCTGGTAGTCGACCTGGATCGTGCTGCCGCCGAGCAGACCGTCGCCCTCATCGCTGGCGAGGGCGGTATCGCGGAGGCGCACGTGGCCGATATCACCTCGGCAGAGCGTTGCCGCGAGATGGCTGATCACGCCGCGAGCGCGTGGGGCCGCCTCGACATCCTCGACAACAACGTCGGCGTCGAGGGCGCGGGGACGATTCTCGATGCGGACTGGCAGCGATGGGATGACGTCATGACCGTCAACGTCAAGACGATTGCCCTCGCCAGCGCGGCCACGCTCCCGTACCTGTCCCGCAACGGCGGGGCGATCATCAACATTTCCTCGATCTCAGCGTTCCGGCCGCGCGGCCTGACGCCGTACAGCACCGCCAAGGGCGCCGTCATCGCGCTCACCCGGGCAATGGCGGTGGATCACGCCGGCAGCGGAGTGCGGGTCAATTGCATCGCGCCTGGTCCGATCTATACCCCGATGGTGTACGCGGCTGGCATGAGCCCCGAAGTCCGGGAACGGCGCCGGATGGCCTCGCTGCTCGGCATCGAGGGCACCGCTTGGGATGTCGCTCACGCCGCTGTGTTTCTGGGCTCAGACGAGGCACGGTACATCACTGGCGTCGTCCTCCCGGTCGATGGCGGCGTCTCGCTGCGCAGCCCGGAGCGTTGATCGTGGGCCGTCTGGACGGCAAGGTTGCCGTCGTCGTCGGCGCGGGCCAGACACCCGGCCAGACCATCGGCAACGGCAGGGCCACGGCGCAGCTGTTCGGCCGCGAGGGGGCGTACGTGGTGGCCGTTGACCGTCACCTCGACGCCGCGGAGGCGACGGTGAGCGCCATCAGGGAGGATGGCGGCACCGCGCTCGCGCTCGCAGCCGACATCACCGTGGAACGAGAGATCGCAGGCTTCGTCTCGGAGACGGTCGACCGGCTCGGCGGGATCGACGTCCTGCACAACAATGTGGGAGTAAGTCTGGCCGCGGGCGACGGTCCCGTCGCCGACATCACCAGTGACGCCTTCGACGTGGTTATTGCGACCAACCTGCGCGGCATGGTGCTGACCTGCAAGCACGTGCTCCAGGTGATGCAAGCGCAGCAGTCGGGCGTGATCGTCAATATCGCGTCGACCGCCGCGGTGCTTGACTACCCCAATATCGCCTACAAGACATCCAAGGCAGGCGTCATCGCGCTCACGGAGAACCTCGCCATCACGTACGCGCCGTTTGGCATCCGGGTCAATTGCATCCTGCCTGGCCTGATGAACACGCCGATGGCAATCGAGCCGCGAGTGGGCCGGGATGGGCTGAGCCGCGAACAAGTGATCGCGCTGCGCGACTCGAGGGTCCCGCTCGGCAAGATGGGGACGGCCTGGGACGTGGCGGAAGCCGCGCTGTTCCTCGCATCCCCGCAGGCAGGGTTCATCACCGGTGTTGCGCTGACCGTAGACGGCGGCCAGAGTCTCAGGAACGGCTAGCTAATCGTCCGTTCCCTGCTGATAGGCCTGGAGGCTCTCGCCACCTGCAGTTTCCGTGCCGGTGCCGGTGCCGGACGTACAGTTTCACCGTGCACGCGATCGAGGACTCGCGCGGCGATGCGCGGACGCGTACCGCGCGACTGTTGCGACTGCAGGCGGCTGCCTGCCGGGAGCTGGGTAGCGTGCTCTACGGCGACCTGCTCCTGCACACCGCCGACGATCTGTCGGCTGGCGGCCCGACGGCGCAGGTTCTCGACGGCTATCTCGACGACCGGCTCGCCACTGGCCTCGCCCTTCGGCTCCTTGGCGGCGTGCACGCGCAGGCGCTGTCCGGCGGCGCGCCAGCGCTGGCGGCTTTCTATCCCAGCACGGGCGGTATCCCCGAGCAGGCTCCGGGCAGCCCGCAGACGTGGGCGGCGTTTCGCCAGGCGCTGGCTGAGCACCGTGCCGACATCCGGTCGTGGCTCGGCCACCCGCCGCAGACGAACGAGGTAGGCAGGGCAGCGGCGCTGCTCGGGGGACTTCGCCATGTCGCGGCCGAGACGAGCCTGCCAGTCCGCCTCGTGGAGGTCGGCGCGAGCGCCGGGCTGAACCTGCGGGCGGACTGCTATTGCGTGCCGGGTCCGGCCGGCCGCTACGGCGATCCGCGGTCGCCGGTGGTGCTGGCTGACGGCTGGCAGGGGGACGCCCCGCCAGAGAGCCGGATCGAGGTCATCGAGCGCGTCGGCGGGGACATCGCGCCGGTCGACCCGCTAACCAAGGATGGCGGCGTGCGGCTCACGGCCTACGTCTGGCCGGACCAGCTTGACCGGCTCGAGCGGCTGCGGGGTGCGCTGCGCATCGCTGCGCAGGTGCCGGCCGACCTGCGCGCCGAGCCGGCGTCCGCCACGCTCGCGCGGATGACTTTGCGGCAGGGGACCTGGACCGTGCTGTGGCACTCGATCTTCCGCCAGTACCTTAACGACGTGCAGCGCGCCGAGCTCGCCACTGGTGTGGCCGAGCTCGGCGCAGCGGCGACACCGCAAGCACCGTTCGCCTACCTTCACTTCGAGCAGTCGCGCGCCGGTGGCTGCCGGGTGACGCTGACAACCTGGCCCGGCGGGTGGCGCCGGGTGCTCGGGTCGGCACCAGCGCACGGCCTGCCGGTCCGGTGGCGGGTGGCCGACTGATCCGACAGCGTCCGCACGTGCTTTCCGTCTTCCTTGCCTGCGACGATCCGTATGCAGCTGCCGACTTCATGACGGAACGATGTGGCTGGCGACTCGTGTTCGCGACGCCGCGAGACTCTGGCGATCGCCTGGCCTGCGTAGCGCTCGGGGACGCCGAGGTGATGCTGGGCACATCGGCGGAGGAGTTCTTGCCGGCAGAGTCGCGGCAGCACCGCGGCGCGGGTGTTTCGGTCTACGTGCGGCTGCCGGCCGCTACCCAAGACATCGCCGCGGTGCACAGAAGGCACGCCGACGCGGGCGTGGTAACCGGACCGCTGTCGCGGCGCCCGTGGGGCGAGCAGGCATTCGACGCCGTCATCTGCGGGTACAAGTACCTGATCACGCAGGAACCTGGGCCGGCTGACTAGCTCTCGCCAGCCTGCGGGTTCGCAGCGCTGTCTGGCCAGACGCCAATGTGATCGGGCTCGGCCTCGAGCCGGACCCGCTCCCTGATGTTCAGCGCGTCGAGCATGTCGCGCGGCAGCTGCAACCGGCCCGCACGGTCGACGAGCGCGTACTCGACCGCATGCCCTGATGTGTCGTCGGCGTCCGTTTCATGGCTGCGCAGGGTTTCGCTGGCGGTGCGACCGTCCCTGATGGCCACGGTGCGGCGCACCTGGCCCGACAGCATCGGGTCGTGCGTCACCACGAGGATGGTGACGCCGAGCTCGGTGTTCGCCGTGCGCAGTGCGCCGAAGACGGTACGAGCCGTCTCACTGTCAAGCTCGCCGGTTGGCTCGTCGGCGAGCAGCACAGCAGGCTCGTTGGCCATCGCCGTCGCGATCGCCACTCGTTGCTGCTCGCCGCCTGACATCATCGCCGGGGTCCGGTCCGCGCAGTAGGCCACCCCGAACATCTCAAGCAACTCGCCAGCGCGGTGGCCGCGGGTCCGTTTGGGCACCGCGCTGAAGTGCATGGGCATCAGAACGTTCTGCCACGCGGTCAGGTACGGCAGCAGATTGCGCTCGGTCTGCTGCCAGACGAAGCCGACGGCGGTGCGCCGGTACTGCGTTCGGTCTCGCGGGGTCAAAGTCGTCAGGTCGTGGCCGGCCACCCGAACCGATCCAGCGGTCGGTGCGTCGAGCGCGGCCAAGATGTTCATCAGCGTCGACTTGCCGCTCCCCGATGCGCCCACGATCGCGGTCAGCTCGCCTTTGGCGACGAGCAGGTCGAGACCCTGCAGCGCCTGGACCTCGATGCCGTCAGCGGCGAAGATCCGGACCAGTCGGTCGCACCTGATCACCGCATCGGTGTCGTGCGGAACGCGAGCCTCGACGGCTTCCTGGCCAAGCTCGGCGATCCCGCTGGCGGCGATCGGCGCCGCGGCGGCCGACGGCGGGGCGGGCACCACCGCAGCAGTCTCACCGGGCGGTTCACTGGCCATGACCGGCTCCTCCCCGCGAGTCACTCGCTGACCCGCAATGCCTCGGCGATCGCGCGCCGCCGGGCCGCGACCCGCTGCGCCAGCATCGTGACCGCGGCGAGCACGACGAGCCCGACCACGGTCAGGAACGGAGTCAGGATGCCCGACTGGAGCTGGGCCCGTTGCGTGCTGCCGGTCAGGCCGGACAGGTCGAGGACCGGGTCGAGCAGCACGGCAAGCACCGCCGTCGCGATGGTCCCGCCACCGGCCGCGGCCAGCACGAACGGGCTCAGCTCCAGCGCGCTGGCTCGGTGCGCTTGCGCTCCGGACAGGCCCATGCTGGCCAGGCGCGCGTCGGCGAGTTCCCTGCCACGCGCGTCCAGGATCAGCGACATCAGCACGATCAGCACGCAGAACAGTGCAGCCGCTGCAGCGCCTGCGGTGTAGAGCTGTACGGTCGCGCGCGGCAGCGGCGCCGCGCGCAGCCCGGCGAGTTCGGCGGACCGCACAGTGACCGCAACACCCGGCGCAGTCCTGGCCACGACGGAGCTGAGCTGCCGCTGGCTGATCTCGGGCCCGGCGAGCAGCAGCAGGGTGGGTGGCGGCGGGTTAGGTCCGGCCGCCCACAGCGGCAGAACCACGAAGGGGCTGCCCGCGGCTGCGGCCGCCGTGCTGGCGAGCTGCCCGGCGATCCTGACCCTGGTCGTCTGCGTGCCGATGGTCAGCTCGCCGCCGGCCCCCCGTAGCGCCGCTGCTGCTGCCGGACTTGCCAGCACGGGCGCGGGACTGGCGGCCCTCCTGGCCAGGGCGCCAGCGGGGAACGCCGGACCCGGCGTGTCGGCCAGCACCGACGCGTACTGACGTGGGCTGACGATGACGACATTCATGGATACGCCGTTCGTGCCGTACTCACCGCTCTGGCCCTGCGCCTCGATGACCGGCGCAACGGCCCGGACCGCAGGATCGGCGGCAACTGCTTGCTGCGCCGCGGGCAGCAGGGCAGTGGTGCTGGTCGGCGAGCCCACCGCGGCGTCGGCACCGGTCAGCTGCCACGCGGCGGTGCTCTCGCCCTGGCCGATGCTGCGCACCACGGCCCCACCGAACGCCACCACGGCGAGCGCGAGCACGAGGGCGAATACTGGCAGCAGCGCCCGCCGGGCGGCTTCCGTCGCGCGCACGAGGCCGAGGAACGCGACCACGCCGCGCCGCGGGCCGGCGATGCGGCGGGAAGCGCGCAGGACCGTCGGGCAGAGCCGGATGACCACGACGGCGGCGGGGAGAGCGACGAGCACCGGTGCCGCGCTGGTGAGCACGTTGACCTGCCCGCCCGTCGACAGGCCTTGCTGCCGGAGCACAACGAGCCCCGCCACCGCGCACGCCGTTATCGTCAGCTCGGCGGTGATCCGGCGAACTGCCAGCAGCCGCGTCCGGTCACGCTGAGCGGACGGCGTGACCCGTCGGTTCTCGCCACGGCCGGCGGCGAGCAGCGCAGGAGCGGCCAGCGCGCCTGCTGTCGTCAGTGCCGCCAGCCACCAGGCCTGGGCGCTCTCGCCGGCTCGCGTGAGCGCGACGGCAAGCCCCGTCGCGATCGCCGCGGCGGGCAGGACCACCAGTGCTTGCCCGCGGAGTACGAGCCAGCGAAGTTGGCGGCGCGCAGCGCCGCGCGCCGCCATCGTCGCGAACTCCGCGCGGCGCCGATCCGCGACCAGCCCGGTGCCCATGATCAGCACGACCACGCCCACCACGGCGAGGCTGACGAACAGCAGCGACGAAATGACTTCGACGGTTGTCTGGCCGGCTACGAACGACGTCAGCATCGGTGTCACCCCAGAGCTGACGGTGAAGCTCGCACCGGCGCTGCCCGGGCCGGTGAGCTGAGCAGTGCCCTGGCTGGCCGCTGCGGTGAGCGTGGTCAGCACGCTCGCCGCCTGGGCGGCCGTGACGTGCCGCAGGTCAATCGGGTAGACCCAGCTCACCTGCGATGCGAGGAAGCTGACCCCGGCCGTGTCGAGCAGTTCCTGGCCGCCGACGAAGGCGCCGCCGATCCAGTAACTGGTCTGGTTGGTGCTGACCAGGATGGGCTTCGCGGCGCTCGCGAACTCCGACCAGAACGCCGAGCTTGGGTCGATCGGGGAAATGATGCCGGTAACGGCGAGCACTCTGCCCGGCCCGGCGTCCAGATGAGAACCGATGTGCAGGGCATACAGCCGCGCGCTGGCCGGGGTGAGCGCGATCTGGAAGGTCGTCGTCCCGCCTTGCCTGGTGTCGGTCCTCGGCCAGCGGCCCGCGGTAAGCCGGGCGTGGTGCATCAGCTCATCGCTGTATTCAAGCTGTAGCTGGAGCGGAGTGGTGCCGATGGCAGACCCCGGCCCGGCCCCCGTCATGATGAGCGCGCCGGAGTTCAGCTCCGCCCAGGCCGCCCCCCCAGGGCTCAGTGGGACGCCCTTGGCAGTCAAGAACGTCGCCAGCTGCTGCTTGGTGCCGGCAAGTTGCTCGCTCAGGCTTCCGCCGCGGCCAGGTGCGTTCGCATAATCCCCGAAGTCGGTGCCCGCTGTCACGGTGTCCGCGCTGAGGGGCTGATCGCGCAGCGTCTGCCGCAGCGCGGCGGTCCGCAGGCTCTCGCTCGCCCTGGGCAGCACGACGGCGACGAAGACGGTGACGAAGACAAGCAACCCGAGGGCCACGCTGGCGCCGGTGCCAGTCCCGGTCATCATCCGCCAGCTCGGTGTCAGCCTGCCGCGGCGGGCGCCTGGTGTGCCGGTCATGGTGTCCCCGTCGCACGAAGCTCGGCGGCCGGGTCAGCTCTGGAGAGCACCGTGACGGCAGCGGCGGCTACCGGGATGATCGTGACGATGGCCGCGAGCACCAGCGCGCGGCCGACTGGCAGATACACAAGTACGGGCGGTGTGGGCCGAGTAGCCGTCGCGGTGAGCGTCACCGCAGGTACCAGCAGGCGCGCGATGAACGCGCCCGCCAGCAGTCCGACTGCCGCGGCAGGCGTGGCGAGCATGAGCTGCTCGAGACACAGCTGGCGCGCCCGCGCCAGCCGGGAGGCGCCGAGCGCAGCGAGCAGCGCATTGGTCGCTCGCCGCTCGGTCAGGCTCGCCGCGACGCTGACAGCGAATCCGAGGGTCGCGAGGATCGCCACCGCGACCGCGATGCTCAGCGCGACTTGCTGTGGTGCGGCGCCGATCGGATTGTCCAGCATCCGGGCGGTGACCTGCCGAAGGCTTGTCAGCGACGGGCCAGACGGTACCCCGGCGGGCGGTCCGCCACTCGACGTGGTCAGCCACCAGCTAGTCACCGCCAGCGGCGGGGCCGAGACACCGGCGAGCAGCGCCTGGACCGCGCGCTGATCGATGATCAGCGCACTTCCGGTGCCGACCGTAGGAAAGGACGACACCTCTGCCACCACGTGCACCGGCACGTGGTACGGGCCGACGGCCGCTACTACGTTGCTGCCGACGCCTGCGGCGTTCGCGCTGGCGAACGACGTGGTCACGATGCCCGCGATGGCGCCGAAGCCCGGTCGCGCGGCGAGCGCCACGTCGGCAGTGATGGGCAGCGGGGGGAGCCCGGCCGCCGGCACGAGCTGGCCATCGCCCGGCGCGACGACGGCCGTGAGGCCGCCGGCGCCGGAGGGACGCCAGCCGCCCATGATCGGCTCAGTGCCGGTTGCCTTGTCGTTGCTGGCCAAAGTGGCGGACCCCGCGGTCCGCGACCAGCCGCTGAGCGCGGTGCCGGGCGCGAACCGAGGTAGCGGCCCGGCGGACTTGGCCGAAGCGGCGAATCCGCTGACCGTGAGCGCTACCTGCCGTGCGCCGACGCTGCCAGCCGTCGATCCGGTGGGTACGGGTGGCATCTCATACGTCAGCATCACGCCGACCACGCGGAGCGGATAGCTGGCGCGGTCGGCTGCCGGGACAACGGCGGTGAGCAGGTGACTTGCGCCGTCCGTGGGGAGTACGCCCGCGGGCAGCACGTAGCTGACCCCGTCGGCTGCCTGCACCGACAGGCTCGCTGCCAGCACGCCGAGGTGCCAGCTCACCGGCGCACGGCTGAGGCCGGCCTGCAACCCGAGCCGGATCGGGCGGCCCGGCACCAGCAAGCCGTCCGGCCGCGTCGGCGAGGCGATGAGACGCCACAGCCGACCAGCTGGCAGCTGGGCCTGGTCCGGCCGCAACTGCACGACGCGGGCGGCGCTGCTAGCATCCAGCGCGATTACCTGGCCGGACAAGCCGCCGTTGAAAGCCGTGACGGGCATCGCCGCCCGGACATTGCCCGCGGTCACGGCGGCGAGCAGGGCGCTGCCGCCGGCCGGCGGCACATCGATACGCGCGTCGGCGCCGACGATAGCCGCCGCCTGCGCGCGAACCGACTCGCGCCAGCTCAGCTCCTCCGCCAGGGCTAGCGTGCTGGTGCCCACCGCCAGGATCGCGAGCAGAGCTGGCCCGGCTTGTCGCGCTGGACGTCGGCTGAGCTGCCACGCGGCCAGTGTCGTCGTCAGCCTCGAGCCGCGGGCAGCAAGCCGGTCGGCCAGCCGGGCTGCTGCTGGCATCAGCCGCAGCGGGATGAGCGCGATGCCGGCCAGGATCAAGGCCGGGGCCACGACGAGGACCGGATCAATGCCGAGTGCACCGGATGGGCCATGCGCGACCGCCGAATACTCTCGCAGCTGCCACGCGGTCAGCGCAGCCAGCACGAGGATGGCCACGTCGACGCTCGCCCGGCTGACGGCCGCGACGATGGCGGGGCGTCCCCTGCTCGCGCGGTGTCCCGCCGCGGTGGCCGAGCTGGCGGATGGCCAGCCGACCACCAGCGTGGCGAGAACGACGACGATGATCGCCGGCCACCAGCCCGTTGCAATGCCTACGCGGCTGAGCGGCTGCGGGGAGCTTCGCAGGCTACCGCTGCTGGTGGTGCTGACCAGCACCCGAACGAGCAGCGCGCCGACCGCAACGCCAGCGGCTGCCGCCACCATCGCGGCCATGGCCGCCTCGGCCACTGCGAACAGCCCGATTTGCCGTTGCGTCAGGCCGCGGGCCAGCAGCAGCGCGGACTCGCCCTCCCGATGGCTGGCCAGCAGGCGTGCGGCCAGCGCCAGAGCTGCGCTGGCGACCAGCAGCAGTTCGAGGCCACCGATGGCCAGCAGCGCACGGGCGACCTCGTAGCTCGCCGCGGTGCCGGTCAGGAGTTGCGGCATGCTGCTGCTCGCGACGATGCCGCCGAAGCCCTGCGACTGGCCAAGCCGGACGATGGCTTGCTGGACGCGTCCCGCCATCGCTCGCATGCTGCTGGCCGGGATCACAGAATTGCCGGGCGCGGCCAGCCAGGATCGCTGCCCCACCGCGAGACGGCCCGGCGCGAACGTTTCTGCCGCGGTCAGCAGTGGCCCGTAGGTGCGGAACCCGGTCTGCGCACTCACACCCGAGGTCGGGATCAGGTCCAGCCCCCAGTACCGGGCGGCGGGATCTTCGATCTGGTAGAGGCCGCTGATCTGCACGCTCACTCGGCGGCCGTTGTCAGCGTCGGTCAGCGTCAGCGTCTGGCCGGGCTGCAGGCCGAGTTCACTCGCGTCTCCGGCCGGGACTGCCACAGAGTCAGGCTGGTCTGCTCGCGCCGAGCGGGGCCACGCGCCAGCGATGAGGCGTACGTGCTTGCCGACCCCGCTCAGCGCGGCGAGCTCGACGATCGACTGCGACCCGCCCTGGCTCGGCGTCGGCAGGTCCAGGGGATCTGACCACAGCGCTGACTGCATCGTCAGACCCTGAGCGCCGAACGCTGACCGCAGCGAGGCAGCGACGAATCTGCCCGCGGGCCCGGCCTGAGCCGGGTTCGCGGTCGAATTAACCTGCACGGTGAGTTCCGCTGACGAGGCGACCTGCTGCTCTGCGGCGTGGTTCAGAAAGACTGCGGAGAAGTCGGCGAGCGCCGCCAGCAGTGTCGAGGTGACGAGCGTGGCCAGCAGGACACAGGAAACGAGCAATCGACTGGCGCGCATGCGGCGCAGCAAAAACGCCGCCCGCACGCTCTGCGAACGCCTCATGCGGTCTTTCCCCGGCAGCGGAACGGGCCGATGGGCCACGATCTGGTCAGCAACCCCCCAGCCTGTCCCATTTCGGCCACTCTAAGCCGGATGTCAGAAGCGCTGCGGGCCCGGTTCCGGATAGTTATCGAGGCGCAATGAGCCCGTATCAGCGATGGGTGGCGGGTGCCGCTGCGATTTCGGGCCGAGAGTCGTCGGCGCGGCCTGGTGCTGCCGGACGGCCGGGCAGCGCGAGCGCGGGTATGACGGCTAGTGCGGTGAACCCGACGCACCACCAGAACGTGTGCGCAAAGGCAATCGCTGCGGCGCCTGGCCCGGCGGCTGCGTGCGCAGCCGTCTGGCTGGCCAGGATGACAACCAGCACCGCGGCGCCAAAGGCGCCGCCGACCTGCTGCGCAATCCTGGTCACGCTGCTGGCGTGCGGCAGGTCGACTCTGGCCAGACCCTGGAATGCCCCGGCCATGAGGGCGATCGTCGCGGCGCCAAGGCCAGCGCCACGCACGACGAGCGCTGCGGCGAGCACGTACGCACTGGTGTGGACCGTCGCGAGCGCGAATGGGACGGTACCGGCGCCCGCCAGGACGATTCCGGCCAGCGACACTGGCCGCGGCCCGAGCCGGTCGGTGAGCTTACCGACGATGGTGCGGGGCAGGATGCTGCCGACGCCTTGCGGCACGAGCAGCAGCCCTGCCGTGAGCGCGCTGTACCCGCGCGCCTGCTGGAAGTAGAGCGGCATCAGCAGCATTGCGCCGTAGATGGACAGCCCCGCGAGGAACATGAGGCTGCTCGCGCCCGTGAACCCGCGGGAGCGGAATAGCTGCAGGTCGACCAGTGGCTCGGTAGGACGGCGCAGCGCGTGCGCGACGAAGCCGGCCAGCAGCGCGGCGCCTGCGGCAATGGGGACGATCACGGCCAGGTGCCCGAACCCATGCTGGGCGCTCACTTGCGCCAGGCCGTAGAGAAGTCCGGCCAGCGCCGGGCACAGCAGGAGCAGCCCGGCGACATCCAGCCGGGGACGGGCCGCGGCCGGACGAGAACGCGAGTCCGCGCCATGACCCTCGGCTGGCCGATCGTGCGGTAGGCCGCGCCAGGCCAGCAGCAACCCGGCGACGCAGATCGGCGCGTTCACGAAGAAGATCCACCGCCAGCTTGCGTTGCTGATGATCACCCCGCTGATGACGGGTCCGAGGATGGGGACCACCGCCACCGGCAGGCTGACGGTGGCCATGAGCCGGCCGAGCCGATCCGGCCCCGCAGCCTGCGTGATCAGGGTGGTGAGCAGCGGCAGCATCAGGCCGCCGCCAGCGCCCTGCAGCACCCGGAAGCCGATCAGGCTGGTTACGCTCCAGGCCGCTCCGGAGGCGAGCGAGCCGACCAGGAAGACCGTGAGGCTAAAAATCCAGACGGTGCGTCCGCCGAACCGGCTTAGCGCCCAGCCGCTCAGCGGGATGACCATCCCGAACGACAGCAGGTAGCCGGTTATCACCCACTGGATCGCCGCTACCGTCGCGTGCAGATCGCGCCCGACGGAGGCGATGGCCACGTTGACGATCGTGGTGTCCAGCAGCGACGGGATGAGCCCGACGATCAGGATCAGGACCAGGCGCACGAGCGCGGGGTCCAGCTTGTCTTTGCGGCTGGCCGATCCGCTGCGGTGCGGGGGGCCGCTGACCGGCTCGGTTGCCGTTCTGGAGCCCGTGGTGGCGGTGCCGCCAAGTCGCCCCGAGTTCGTCGTCATATTTTTACACTACACAGTACAGTACAGATTTGTAAACTGAGCAGTATAATTTTCTGCACTGTACAGTGTACGAAGCACAGAGTCTCCTGGTGACGAAGGGCGGCACCCTAATGAGCCAGCCTGAGCCTGCGGCCCGGTCGGGTCCTGGCCGGCCGAGCGGCGGCTCGGAACTGAAGCGCGCGGCGATCATGGCGGCGGCGCTGCGCCTGTTCGAGCGCGACGGTTTCGCCCGGACCAGCGTCGATGCGATCGCCGAGGAGGCGGGCGTGTCCAAGCGCACCATCTACAACCATTACGGAGACAAGAAAACCCTGTTCCTGTCCCTTGTGCGCGAGACGTATCGGGCGCTCATCGAGGCCGTCACCGCGATGATGGACTCCTGCTTTTCCGATCTTGTCGATGAGGCAGACGTCGAGCGCGGCATACTCGGCTTTGCCAGCGAGCTGGTGCTGCTAGCCAGCCTGTCCCCGGAGCGCCAGTCGCTGATGCGGCTGATGATGACCGAGGCGCCGCACTTCCCTGAGTTGCGCGCGGAGCAGATGCGGCCGCGTGGTATTACCGCGGCGCTGGCCGATCGGCTGGCCAGGCTGGGCGCGCGGGGTCTGCTCGAAGTGCCCGATCCCGAGGACGCAGCCAATCACCTGTTCGCGCTCACCCTCGGCCGGGTCAACAACCGGTCCTTGTATGGCGCGTTCATGCCGCGGGAAGAGGAGGTCGTGCGGATGGCCGCCAGCGGAGCGCATGCCTTCCTGCGCGCCTACCGGCCGGGCGCATTCTCCGGCTGAGCACCGACGGGGAGGATCAGCGCCGACGGGTGCCCCCCGGTGTGCCAGATCTCGTGCGTCACCGGCGCCGTCATGGTTCCGGTCACCGCGTCGGCGCCGGTCCCCAGGTTTCTGGCGAACCGAGGGTGAGCGCCGCCGGCGACCTGCAGCCGGATTTGGTGCCCGGTTCGGAACACGTGCGAGACGTCGGTGAGCGCGAGACTGATGCGCCGGACCACGCCGGGCACGACGTCCGCGGGCGAGCACCGCACGATCTGGTCGGTCAGGTTGCGCGACCGGCCGCGTTCGTCGACATCGCACAGCCGGACGAACACGTCGCAGTGAGGGTTGTCCGAGCTCAGGTACAGCTCTGCCAGCGGCACGCCCGCCACATCGACCGGCTCGCCGAGCGGCGCGGTGCTGAAGGTCAGCACGTCGCGCCGCGCCTCCACGGCAGCGTTGTCCTGGCAGCCGCTGTTGCGCACCGACATCAGCCGGCCGCCGACCGACGGCGTCGGATCAGCCGGGTCGTACCGGAACGCTGATGCGGCCGCGCCGCTGCCCGGTCCTCCGGCCGGGTGTGCGGGCCGCGAAGCAGTCAGGCCACCGTCTCCCTCGAGGTACCAGGTCCGCGGCGTCGCACCAGGCGGTGGCCAGTCTGGCAGGTCACGCCAGCGCTCCAGGCCCGATGTCCAGACTCGCACGGGCTGTGGCCGCGGCGGCTGCGCCGCGGCGGAACCGCCGGCGTAGGCATCCAGCCAGGCGATCGTTTCCCGCATGGCGATGCCCAGGTCGAATGTCAGATGCGCCCACGGGCCGATTGCCAGTCGAGTCGGTACGCCGCGCGAGCGCAGGGCCTGGTACTGGCGCACGGTCTGCTCGACGAAGAAGTCGTGGAAGCCGCTGATCAGCAGCGTCGGCACGGCGACGCGCTCGAGCGCCGCTGCCGCGCAGAAACCATCCCAGTAGGGGTCCTCGCGGTCGGGGTGCGCGAGCCACTCCCGGTACCAGGGCGCGCCGCCGTCCAGGTGGGCACCGGTAGCGACGATGGGGAGGCTGTTCATCGCGGCTCCGAGCCGACGCTCGGCCGTTACGGTGCGCCACAGCATCCGGACGGCGCTATGGCGCTCCTGGTTGGCCACCAGGTCGCTCCAGCTCAGCAGGTTGTACAGCTCAAACGGGCCCCGTCCGAACCCGGCATCCGCCAGATCGTGTGGGCTGATGTAGAGCGCCATCGCGGTGAGCTCTGGCGGCGGGTCGATGGCCAGCGCCCACGCGGTATAGGCCAGGTAGCTCGCCCCGACGAGCGCCAGCCGGCCGCTGAACCAGG
The DNA here is from genome assembly GCA_030041275.1 of Streptosporangiaceae bacterium. Taxonomy (GTDB): domain Bacteria; phylum Actinomycetota; class Actinomycetes; order Streptosporangiales; family Streptosporangiaceae; genus JAJYUU01. The sequence goes on along the minus strand of JASHOE010000128.1, from coordinate 14,622 downwards.
GCTGGTCGCGCAGCCACGCCACGGTGTCCTGTCCGTCGGCCGCCTCGTCCACCGCTGGCGTGAACCGCCCGCCGGAGCCGAACGTGCCCCGCGTGCTCTGAAGCAGCACGTGATAGCCGCGCTCGGCGAGTGGCCACCCGCCGACGGCAAACTGCGGGCCGCGGCCATACGGGCAGCGCATGAGCACTGTCGGCGGGTCTGAGTCGGCCGGAACACCGGCAGGGGCGTAGTGATCGGCGAGCAGAACGGTGCCGTCCCGCATGGGTATCGGGAGCGCGCGGTCGATGGTGATCGGATAGCGCCGCGGCCCGAGCCGGAGCCCGCGGCTCATCGCCGCGGTGACCAAATCGGCAGGCCGCCGTGCTGGCAGCGGTCTGCTGTTCATCTGCGCCGCTTCTGCCCTTCATCGCACGGTCAGGACATCGAGCGTAACCCGGCCGGCCCCGCACGCCGGTTCCGCTGGCGCGGCTGTTGACCCAGAATGGGCAGATGACTGGCCTGGCGGACGGCATGACCGCAGTGATCTTCGACTTCTACGGGACACTGACGCCAGTCAGTCCGGACGAGGCCTGGGCGAGCAACGCCGCAACCCTCGCGGCTGTTTTCGGCGTATCCCCGGCGGCGCTGGTGGCCGCTCTTGACGAGTCGTTTGCCGAGCGCATCACCGGCGCCTTCGGCGGCGTGCGGCAGACCATGCAGGAGCTGGCCGATCGGCTCGGCGTGGCGCTCACCGATGCGGAGCTCGAGGAGGCGAGCCGGGTTCGCCGCGAGCGGCAGGAAGCGATGTTCGCACTCCGGCCGGAGGCGCTGGCGGTCATCGAGCGCCTGCGCGAGCACGGCCTGAAGATCGGCCTGCTGTCCGACTGCACCTCCGAGCTGCCGGACGCGTGGTCCCGGCTGCCGCTGTCCCGGGTGATCGACGCTGCGGTCTTCTCCTGTGTGGAACGGGCCAGAAAGCCCGATCCACGGCTGTTCCGCGCCGTGGCTGCGCGGCTGCCGGCGGACGCTGAGCGATGCCTGTATGTCGGCGACGGCGGCGGCGGGGAACTCGCCGGAGCAAGCGAGGTGGGCATGCGCGCCGTACTGCTTGCTGGCCCGGACTGGCACCAGACTCACACCAGGCGCGCGGACGGCTGGACAGGGCCGCGGATCACCTCGCTGACGGAGATCGGCCAGTGACCGGTCAAGGCAGGACTGGCGAAGATCGAATCTTCGCGGACAATGGCAGCATGGACGATCTCGACCGAATTGGCACGGCTTACCTGGGCCATCTCACCGACGCCGACCTGCAGGCGCTGGTGCATGCAGACGAGGTCTCCACCGCAGAGGCCGACGCTCGGCTGGGAGCCCTGCGGCGCTCGCCCGCGCTGCTCCTCGACGTGCTGGACCGGCCGGGGATTACAGCGGGACTGCTGAACCTCGCGTCGGCGGCTGATCCGCAGCGGTACACCCTCATCTCACCTTTCCTGGTCTTCGCCGCCGCGATCCACCGGGTCGCCGCGGACCTCAGCGGCACGGGGTATGTACCAGAGCGAACCACGCCCCGGCTGCGCGTGCCGGTGTTCGATGGCCCCCAGCTCGCTGCTTATATCGCCGGCCCGGAGCACCGGCTCTTCCTCGCTGAGCTGCTCGCGTCGTTCGGGCGATCCTCCAGCGGTGTCATCGTCACTCAGACGCCCGGCGGGCCCAGACGCCGACGCTGGAACGACCTCGACCTGGCCAGGCTGGCTGGTCTGCTCGACGCCCTGCCGGAGCCGCAGCGTCCGCCGGTGTGGCGGCGGCTTGGCGACCTGGCGCTGTTCCTGACCGGGGTGTTCCCGGCCGCACTCGAGCGGGCTCTCGCTGGCCGGCTCGATCCGGTGCGGCTGGCGCGAACGACCGGCCTCGCCGCGCCGCCGGCCGGCGCGCTCGCCCCCGCCGAGCTGTTCGAGTGGTTCGGCGCCAGCTGGTACCGGCTCGCCGCGCGCCGTGCGACCAGTGCTCGGGAGACGGCTGCCGCGCTCCGCGACAACGCCGAGCACATCCACGAGGCCCGGCGGGTACTCAACGCGACCGCGGACCGGTACCTGATGCCGGTCAGCATCGGATGGCTCAGCCAGCCCGACTGACGACTCGCGGCCGACGACCTCCTCGGCAGGCTCCCGGCCTCGGTAGGCACCTGTCGTCATGGCTGTGAGTTGATCAAGCGGCACCCAGGGGTGAGCGGCGACGCCCGGGCATCAGGCGCCGGTTACTCTGGGTCGTAGGCGAGGTTCGGCCGCAGCCAGTGCTCCGCCTCGGCGACCGGGACGCCCTTGCGCTTCGCGTAATCCTCGGCCTGGTCGCGGCCGATCCGCCCGATCGCGAAATACCTGGCCTTGGGATGACCGAGTAGCAGCCCGCTGACGCTCGCAGGCGGCGTCATCGCGTACGTCTCGGTCAGCCCGACGCCTATCCGGCTCGCGTCAAGCAGGTCGACGAGCTTCTGCTTCTCCGAGTGGTCAGGGCAGGCCGGGTAGCCGAACGCGGGCCGGATGCCCCGGAACCGCTCTGCGTGCAACTCCTCGATCGTTGGCTCCGCGCCCGGCTCGTACCAGTCCCTGCGGGCCAGCAGGTGGACGTACTCGGCGCTGGCCTCGGCGAGCCGGTCGGCCAGCGCCTTGACCATGATGCTCCGGTAGTCGTCCTTCTCGGCTTCATACCGCCGGGCCAGCTCGTCTGCGCCGGTGATGCACACCGCGAACGCGCCCGCGTGATCGCCCGCCGGAGCCACGTAGTCGGCCAGGCAGCGGTTGGGCCTGGAGTCAGACCAAAAAGCCTGCTGCCGCAGCATCGGGAGGGTGGGGCCGCCGTCGAACACGATGTCGTCGCCTTCTGCATGGGCTGGCCAGAGCCCGTAGACCCCGTGTGCCTCCAGCAGTTCGGCAGAAATGATCTCGTCTAGCAGCTCGGTTGCCTCGTCGAACAGTTCCTTGGCCGCCGGCTGGTCCAGAATCGCCGGGAACTTGCCCTTGAGCTCCCAGGCCGTGAAGAAGAACTGCCAGTCGATGAGCTCGCGCAGCCGACGCAGATTGGGCTCGACGACGCGGGTCCCGGTGAATGACGGGATGGCCAGCTCGTCGAAGCTGACCTGCTCCCGGTTGGACTGCGCTTGCCACAGCGGCAGGATGGGCCGGCGCTGCTTTTCCGCGTGCTCGGCGCGCAGCCGCTCCTGGTCCGCGCGGTTGGTCCGGTCGAGTTCGGCCGATCGGACCGAATCGAGCAGGTCAGAAACGACGCCGACCACCCGGGAGGCGTCGAGGACGTGCACGGTCGAGTGCTCATAAGCCGGCGCGATCCGCACGGCCGTGTGCTGCTTCGACGTGGTCGCGCCGCCGATGAGAAGCGGCAGGCTGAGGCCGCGGCGCTGCATTTCCTCTGCGACCCCGACCATCTGGTCCAGCGATGGCGTGATCAGCCCGGACAGGCCGACCGCGCTGGCGCCCTCAGTGACCGCCGTATCCAGGATCGCTGCGGCCGGCACCATGACCCCGAGGTCAATCACCTCGTAGTTATTGCAGCCGAGCACGACGCCGACGATGTTCTTGCCGATGTCGTGCACATCGCCCTTGACCGTCGCAAGAACGATCTTGCCCTGCGTCCTTGCCGACGGCCCCGCGTCACCAGCTGCCGCGTTCCGCTCCTTCTCGGCCTCCATGAACGGTTCGAGATAGGCGACGGATCGCTTCATCGCGCGGGCGCTTTTGACGACCTGCGGGAGGAACATCTTTCCGGACCCGAATAGGTCGCCCACGATCTTCATGCCGTCCATCAGCGGGCCCTCGATGACGTCGAGCGGCCGGTCGGCCAGTTTCCTGGCCTCCTCGGTATCTTCCTCGATGAAGTCGACGATGCCATGCACGAGCGCGTGCGCCAGTCGCTTCTCCACCGGAGCCTCGCGCCAGGACAGGTCCACTTCGCGCTTGGTGCCCGAGCCCTTCACGGTGTCGGCGAAGGCCACGAGCCGGTCGGTGGCGTCCGCGCGCCGGTCGAAGATCACGTCCTCGACCAGCTCCAGCAGTTCCGCGCCGATGTCCTGATAGACCACCAGCTGGCCTGCGTTGACGATGCCCATGTCCAGGCCGGCCTTGATCGCGTGGAACAGGAACGCGGAGTGCATCGCTTCCCGCACCGCGTCGTTGCCGCGGAAGGCGAACGACAGGTTGGAGATGCCACCGCTGGTGCGCACGCCGGGGCAGCGCTCCTTGATCAGCGCAAGCGACTCGATGAACGCCTTGGCGTAGCCGTTGTGCTCCTCGATTCCGGTGGCGACAGCCAGCACGTTCGGATCGAAGATGATGTCTTCGGGAGCGAACCCGGCCTGGCGGGTCAGCAGATCGTAGGCCCGTCCGCAGATCGCCACCTTCCGCTCGACGGTGTCGGCCTGGCCCTGTTCGTCGAACGCCATGACGACGACGCCCGCGCCGTAGGAGCGGATCTTACGAGCGTGCTCGAGGAACTCTGCCTCGCCTTCCTTGAGGCTGATGGAGTTGACCACACCCCGGCCCTGGACGCACTTGAGGCCGGCCTCGAGGACGGCCCACCGGGAGCTGTCGACCATCACCGGGATCCGGGCGACCTCCGGCTCGGTCGCGATGTAGTTGAGGAACGACGTCATCGCCTGGACGCCGTCGAGCAGGTCCGCGTCCATGTTGACGTCCAGCAGGTTCGCGCCGCCCCGGACCTGGTCCAGCGCGACGCCGACGGCTGCGGTATTGTCGCCGGCCTCGATGAGCCGGCGGAACCGCGCGGACCCGGCCACGTTGGTGCGCTCGCCGATCATGACGAAGCCGGTGTCCGGACCGATCTCGAACGTCTCCAGGCCGCTGAACCGCGTGCTGCGCCTGGCCCTCGGTACCTGCCGCGGCGGTAGCCCGGCCACCGCGCTGGCGATCTCGGCCACGTGCTCTGGCGTGGTACCGCAGCAGCCGCCGGCGACGTTGACCAGGCCGGCCTCGGCGTACCCGCGCAGCAGCCCGGCAGTCTCCGGCGGCTGCTCGTCGTAGCCGCCGAACGCGTTGGGCAGGCCGGCGTTGGGGTGACTGCTCACATACGTGCTGGAGAGCCTGGCCAGCTCCTCGACGTGCGGCCGCATCTCAACGCCGCCGAGCGAGCAGTTCACCCCGACGATCAGCGGCTGTGCGTGCTCGACTGAGGTCCAGAACGCCTCGACGGTCTGGCCGGAGAGGGTGCGCCCACTCAGGTCCACGATGGTCACCGAGAGCCACAGCGGAAGCTCGGGCGCGACGTCGCGCGCCGCGGCGATGGCGGCCTTGGCGTTCAGGGTGTCAAAGATCGTCTCGACCAGCAGCAGATCGACCCCGCCCTCGGCGAGCGCGCCGATCTGCTCGGCGTACGCGGCGTAGACCTGCTCGAAGGTCACGGTGCGGTACGCCGGGTCGTCCACCCGGGGCGACAGCGACAGCGTCACATTCAGCGGACCAACCGACCCGGCCACGAAGCCCTTGCCGCCCGCCTCGTCGACGGCCTGTCTGGCCAGCCTGGCGCCGGCCAGGTTCATGTCACGAACCGCCCCCTCCAGGCCGTAGTCAGCCTGGCCGATCTTGGTCGCGGTAAAGGTGTTCGTCGTGGTGATGTCGGCGCCGGCGGCCAGGTACCGCCGGTGCGTGTCCAGTACGAGGTCTGGCCTGGTCAGGTTCAGTACGTCCGGATCACCCGCGACGTCGCGCGGGTGGTCGGTGAACCGCTGGCCCCGGTAGTCAGCGGGCGACAGGCGCGCGTCCTGCAAGATCGTGCCCCAGGCGCCGTCCAGCACCAGAATCCGCTGGTCCAGCATCCCTGTGAGGGCTGCGGCATCGGCCACGTCCGGCGCCCCTTCCTGTCGTCTGCCCAGAAGAGGCGCGGATCCCGCGTGACTCTTTAGGCGTTTTTGTCCTGGTCGCCAAGCTGTCGTCAAATCACTCCAGGTGTTGGCAGACTACCGCACTCGGCGGCGATCTTTGTGGTCAGGTCCCAGATTCATGGCAGTCTTTTTGGATCCAGGCCACAAGCGCTCTGTGCATCCCGGCGCACCGGCTGTGGCGGGCGCGAACAGATGAGCACGGTTGGCAGCACGAGTCGGTTCGTGCGGCAGGACTCACTCGGCGCCGCGTGGCGCCGCGCAAGGGCACGCTTCGAGGCCTGGCGGCGGGGGTTCGTGCATCATGGCGGCGGGGTTCGCGCACCCCGGCGCCTGACCGCAGCCCGCGCTAGCTGGCGAGCTCCGCGCGCAGCGCGCGCGCCGCCTGGCTCATCGCGGCCAGCTTGCCGAATGCCGATTCTCTCGGCAGGTACTTCATGCCGCAGTCGGGTGCCAGCACGAGACGTTCGGCCGGAACGTACGGCAGCGCCCGGCGCGCCCGGTCCGCCACGACCTCCGCGGTCTCCACGGTCGGGTCGCCCAGATTGAGCACGCCGAGGATGATCGTCTTGCCGGGCAGCTCGGCTAGTACGGCGCAGTCCAGGCCGGACTGGGCGGTCTCGATGGAGACCTGGTCGACGTTCGCGTCGGCGAGCTCGGGCAAGAACGAGTAGCCCGACGGACGCTCGTGGATGATCGCCGCGTAGCCGAAGCACAGGTGCACCGCGGTGGTGCCAGTGATGCCTTCCAGCGCCGCGTTCAGCACCTTCACGCCGTACTGCTTGGCGGCCTCGGGTCGCGCCTGCAGATACGGCTCGTCGAGCTGCACGATGTCGGCGCCGGCCGCGAACAGGTCGGCGACCTCGGCGTTGACCGCCTCCGCGTAACCGAATGCCGCAGCCTGCTTGCTCGGGTAGTGGTCGTTCTGCGCCTGCTCAGCCATGGTGAAGGGGCCCGGCACGGTCACCTTGATGGTCCGGTCGGTGTGTGCCCGCAGAAACCGAAGATCTGCCACGTTAACCGAATGGCGGCGCCTGATCTCACCGGTGATCCGCGGCACCGGGTTCGGATGACCACTGCGGTCGAGCGCGGTGCCGGGTTTGTCGATGTCCACGCCGTCGAGCGCCGTCGCGAAGGCGTTGGAGTAGCTCTCCCGCCGGACCTCCCCGTCGGTGATGATGTCCAGCCCGGCGTCTTCCTGGGCGCGGATGGCGAGCAGCGCGGCGTCGTCCTGGGCCTCGGCGAGGTTGTCAGGCGCCACCCGCCACAGCTCGGCGGCCCGGACCCTGGGCGGGAACCGCCCGGCTAGCTTGCCGCGGTCGATCAGCCAGTCCGGCTGGGGGTAACTGCCGACAAGCGACGTCGGGAAGAGCACGGCGGCCTCCGGTCAGGGACGTGGACCTCAGGTGGTGGTCGGGAGCGGTGCGAGCATCGGCCCTACGAGTATGCAAGGCCCGGTCAGGACTGCGCACTGAGGCTGACGACGGCGTTGTCTGCCGTCGAGGAGATCTGCGCCACGTGCGACGCGATCTGCACGGGGGTGCACACCGTCTGCGTCCCGCCGTTCCCGACCTGCCCCACGTGGCTGACGCCCCACGCGTAGAGAGTCCCGGTGGTCGAGATGGCATAGGCGGTGCCCGAGCCCGTGGCGAGGCTCTGGTACGTCACGCCGGCGGGCGGGTCGACGTGGACGGGAACGGGCTGCACCCCGAACTGCCCGGTTCCGAGCTGGCAGAACTCGTTGTTGCCCCACGCCCACAGCGCGCCGGTGGAGAGGATCACGAGCGTCTGGCCGTTGTTCCACAGCGAGCCGCCAAGCGCCACCTGCGCCACCGGGTCCGGGAGGCTGACGGCCACGGGCACGTCGGACTGCGGCCCCGCCTTGCCGTCTCCGAGCTGCCCGGCGGCGTTGTAACCCCAGTCGTAGTACTGCCCGTTCGCGAGCAGCGCCCCGGAATTGGCGAACGACGCCGTCAGCGTGCTCACGGGTGAGCTCGACAGCCCGGTGACCCGGACCGGCGTGGTCGTGCTGGCGGTGCTACCGTCACCCAGGTCGCCGTCAAGGTTCTGACCGCACGCCCAGATCGTGCCGTGCGAGTCGTACGTCGCGTGATTGCTCGCTCCGGCAACGGCGGTGACCGAGCTGAACGGCAACCGCACCGGGGTCGCGTAATCCGCCGTGCTGCCGAGGCAGAGCTCGCCCCCGCCATTCTCGCCCCAGCCCCACACGTGACCGGTTGTGTCGACCGCGAGGCCGGTGTCATAAGGCATGACGTCGGTGGGAATCCAAGCGATCTTGACGCCCGCCGGGAACCGCACCAGGACCGGCGTGTTGAACGAGTTCTGGGTGCTGCCGTCGCCCAGCTCGCCGGTGTTGCCCACGCCCCAGGCGTAGAGGCTGCCGTCGGTCAGCAGCGCATACTCGGTCGAGTTCGAGCTGCCCACCTGGGCCACAGTGCCGGGGAGCGTCATGATCATCGGCGTGGTGAGCATGTCGTCCATGCCGGTGTCTGTGCCGAACACGGTTCCCCAGTGCAACGTCGTGGCCGATCCGCCCGCCGCGCTGGCCGGCGGTGTCGGCAGCGAGTACATCGGCGCGGGCGTAGGCGTCGGTGTCGGCGCCACTGACTTTGGTGCAGCCGACCCGTGGGAGGAGGAAAAGGGATCGCACCCAGCGAGGAGCACCACGGCGATCAAGGCGGCGAGCGCCGCCTTGCTGATCGATTTTCCTGCTCGCACAGTCCGCAACGATAGCTGCCCGTCTGCGATGTCCAATGCGGGGAACGCCCTCTGTCTGGGTTACCCGCGTTCGTCTCAGCGTCGCCGATCATGCCACGGGCGGCGCCGCGCTCGTCAGCCGCCGACCTGAGCCAGCCGCCGCTGCAGGAACCGGCGCTCGGGGTCGGTGGCCACCAGCGCCAGCGCCTCCCGGTAGCTGGTCGCAGCTTCCGCGCGGCGATCCAGCCGCCGCAGCAGGTCCGCGCGGGTCGCCGGCAGCAGGTAATAGGTGGTCAGCGCGCCGCCCGAGGCTAGCTCGTCCACTACGGCGAGCCCGGCCGCCGGCCCGCGGGCCATGGCGACGGCGACCGCCCGGTTCAGCTCCACGACGGCGGTCGGCAGGATCCGGTGCAACTCGCCGTAGAGCACGGCGATCTGGGCCCAGTCGGTGTCTGCCGCCGTCAGCGCCCGGGCGTGGCAGGCGGCGATGGCCGCCTGCAGCAGGTAGGGCCCGGCCGGGCCGCGGCGCAGCGCCTGGTCGAGGAAGTCGAGGCCGACGGCGATCTTCGCGGCGTCCCAGCGCGACCGGTCCTGGTCTTCGAGGGTGACGAGTTCGCCGTCGTCGTCGAGGCGGGCCGCGCTCCTGGCGTCCTGCAGCAGCATCAGCGCGAGCAGGCCGGCGGCCTCGGGCTCATCCGGCATGAGAGCGGCCAGCAGGCGACCGAGCCTGATCGCTTCGGCCGTCAGGTCAGCGCGGCGGACCTGCGCGCCGGCCGAGGCCGAGTAGCCCTCGTTGAACAGCAGGTACAGGACGGCAAGCACACCGGACGTCCGATCCGGAAGCAGGTGCGCCGGCGGTACCCGGTAGGGGATCCCGGCGTCGCGGATCTTGTGCTTCGCCCGGGTGAGCCGCTTGGCCATGGTGGCCTCCGGCACGAGAAATGCCCTGGCGATCTCCGGGGTGGTCAGCCCGGCCAGCGTCCGCAGCGTGAGCGCCACCCTCGCCTCGAGCGTCAGCGCTGGGTGGCAGCAGGTGAAGATGAGTCGCAGCCGGTCATCGGTAACGCCACTGTCGTCCGGACTGGCGGGCTCGTCCGGTACCGACATCGCGGCGACCTCCTGCAGCTTGACGGCCTCGGTCTTGCTGCGACGGAGCCGGTCGAGCGCACGGTTGCGCGCCGTAGTGGTGAGCCACGCGCCTGGCCGATCGGGCACACCGTCGGTCGGCCAGCGCGCCAGCGCGGCGGCGAACGCGTCCTGGGCGCACTCCTCGGCCAGGTCCCAGTTGCCGGTCATCCGGATCAGCGTCGCGACGACGTGACCCCATTCCTGCTGGAACGCGGCCGCGACGGCAGCCTCGACGTCGCTCATACGCTGGCCAGGATCGGCCGCACCTCCACGACGCCGCCCTTGAGCGTGGCCGGATGACGCGACGCTGCGTAGATCGCCTCGTCCAGGTCTGCGCACTCGATCACGTCGTAGCCGAGGATCTGCTCCTTGGTCTCGGCGAATGGCCCATCGGAGACCAGCACCTCGTCACCGGCGTTCCTGACGGTCGTCGCTGTGCTCACCGACTGCAGCTGCGAGCCCTCGACCAGCAGCACGCCCCGCGCCTGCAATTCCCTCGCCCAGGGCGCCCAGCACGGCTCGCCCTCGTCGTGCCCGTCGTCCTCGGCCTCTTCCTGGCCGCACACCAGCAGCATGTATCGCATCAGGCCTCCTCACCGTGGCCCGCCGTCACGACGACGACCGGGAACTCGGACATGGACCGCGCCGCGCCACTGCGACGCGCGCCTGATTTGAGGGTAGGGCCAGTTACCGCGGCGGCAAGCCGGCTTGCGCCACGATGCCAGGAATTGCGTGCTCTGCGCCGATCGCCATGACATGCACGCCGGCCACGCCCGGTACGTCGGCAAGCTGGGCGATGATCTCGCTGCACAGCTTCTCGCCCTCGGCGCGCAGCCGGTCCGGGGCGAGTCCGGTCAGCCGCTCCGTGACGTGCTCGGGGATGACGACGCCAGGAATCGTGGCCAGGTGTTCCAGCGCCCGCTGCGATCGCACCGGGCCGACGCCCGCGAGGATGAAGCACCGCTCGTGCAGGCCGAGGTCGCGCACCCTGGCCATCCAGGCCGCGAACGCGGTCACGTCGAATACGAACTGGGTCTGCACGAACTGCGCGCCGGCGTCAATTTTCGCGGCCAGCCGACTGGTGGCCTTCGCTGCGGCCGCCTCCGCCTCCGCCGCGCTGCTAGCCCGTCCGGGCGGGTTCTCGACGGCGCCGAGCAGCCAGGACGGCGGTGGCTGCAGTTCTGCGCCAGACATCAGCGTGCCCTGGTCGCGCATCGCGGTCGCGACCGCCAGCAGCTTGGTGCTGTCCAGGTCGAACACGGCGGTCGCCTCGGGGTGGTCACCGTTTCTCGGGTGATCGCCGGTCATGATGAGCACGTTCGGCACCCCGAGTGCCGAGGCCGACAGAAGTTCGGACTGAAGCGCAATCCGGTTCCGGTCCCGGCAGGTGAGCTGCATGATCGGCTCGAGGCCCGCGCGATGCGCGGCGACGCTGCCGGCCAGACTCGACAGCTTGACGGTGGCGCCCTGATTGTCGGTGATGTTGACCGCGTCGACCCACCCGCGCAGCACCGCGGCCTTCTTCGCCACCGGTGCGGTATCGGCGCCGCGGGGCGGGCCAATCTCCGCGGTTACGGCGAACTTCCCCGCGGCAAGCACCTGCCGGAAAGACCCCCTGTCGGCGCTGCCATGAAGGGACTGTGGGCCGGAGTGCTCGTGTTCTTCATCACCGCCCGGTTTGTCCGCCATGCGGACGATGCTATCCCAGCGCGAACCGCCGGCCTATGGGCCGCGACCTGGTATCGGCCCCTTTTCCTTGTGGCGTCAGCCGAGTGTTCCTTGCGACGTCAGCCGAGTGTTCGTTCCTTGCGGCGTCAGCCGAGTGCGCCGGTGGCCTTCTCGGTGCTGAGGCGGCGCCGCGCAATCGTCAGGCGGCCGAGACCAGACAGCGCGTCCAGTACGCGGGCGGCCAGGCCGGCTGCGGCGGACGTGGACTCGGCCATGCCGATGGTATTCACCGACGCGAGCATCGCCGGTTTGATGTCCTCGACGTTGCCGATCAGCTGAGCCTTGGTGCCGGCGTCGCGAGCGATCCCGCAGGCGTACCGGGCATCGCTGGATTGCGGGTCGCCGACCACGAGCATGAGGTCGCTGCCGAGTGCCACCGAGTAGATCGTCCCGGCCCGGTCTGACGGCGCGTAGCAGACTTCGGCGGGCACCGCCGGCCTGGCCGCCGGGTACCGCGAACGCAGTGCGCTGAGGATGGGCGCACCCGCCTCGACCGAGAAGCCGGGCTCAAGGAGGTACGACACCGGGCCCTGCGCGGCGCTGATGCCCGCCGTCTTGGCCGGCGTCTCGGCCACGGTGACCCGGCCGGGCGCCAGGCTGACGATGGGAATCGTGGCCGCCTGCTCCGGCTGACCGACAAGCACGATCTGGTGCCCGCGATCGGCGGCGCGCGCGGCGGCCTCCTGCGCTGCGGCCACGATCGGGCAGGTCGCGTCCACGACGACTAGCTCGCGCCGGGCGGCGTCCGCCCGCAGCTGTGCAGTGACCCCGTGCGCGGGGAACACCACAACGTCACCCGGCTCGAGGCCCTCGAGCGAGTCGGCGACCGTGGCGCCAAGGCCAGCGAGCTCGGCTGCCGTCTCCGGCGGCATTGCCGCTGGCGTCAGCACGCAGACCCGTCGCTCGGTGTTCTGGTGCTCGGCCGCGGCCTTGCTGGCAGCGCTGGCGGCATGCAGCGCGCCGCTGCACCAGGGAGTCGCGGACAGCAGCAGCGATCGGTTGGCGCAGACCGCCGCCCACTCCTCGATGACCGTGCGGGCGGCCGCCGCCGACAGTGCGTCACCAGGTGCGGCTGCGGCGGCGAACGCGGCCGTGCCGCCGTCTTCGCGCGGGCAGGTCACCAGGTACATGCGCGCGTCGAAGTCCGCTGACGCCTCGTCGGAGAGGTCCGCAAGCTGGACCGGCCGGCCCCTCGCCCGCAGCGAACCGGCGACCAGGGGAGCCGCCGGGCAGCTCAGCAGTCCGTGCACAGGGTCGCCGACGTGCGTCGGGACGAGCACCTCGCCGCGCTGCATGCCGATGCTCGGCACCGGGAGTTCGCGTACGTCTGCTCGGCTCATACCGCTCGCCTCGCGCCGATGCCGTCCCCCCGCGCTTGCCCGGCATGCCGCCCGCGGCAGCGCGCACGGCAGTCCTCCGCGAGGGGCCATGCCCGGACACGCGCCGCGACTCTCCCTGCAGCGCGCCAAGTTTCGGTCTGCGTGCGCGCAGGTCGCCGCCGTTACGCGTCCGGGTTATCGCCGCGATGCTGCTCGGCGAGGAACCGCTCGAACTCCGCGCCGAGTTCTTCCGCCGAGGGCACCTGCTGGTCGATGGTCAGCAGGTTTTCCCGGTCGGCGGTGAACGCGTCGTATTGCTGCTCCAGCGCCTCGACGACCTCCGCCACCTCCGTTGAGCCCTCGACCTGACGAGCGATCTCCAGGTTGGTGCGGTGGGCCGCCTCGCGCAGCGCATCGCCAGGCAGCACCAGGCCGGTCGCGCGCTGTACCGAGTCCAGCAGGGTCGTCGCGGCGGCCGGATAAGCCGCCTGGGCGAGGTAGTGCGGCACGTGCACCGCGAAGCCGATCGCCTGCCGGCCCGCGGCCCCGAGCCGGTACTCAAGCAGAGCCGCGGCGCTCCCAGGCACCTGGAGCTTGTCGAACGGCGGACGGTAACCCTCGATGAGCCCGGTCTCGGTAGCGTGCGCCGTCACGCCAAGCTGCCTGGTGTGGGGCACGCCCATGGGAATGCCGTGGAAGCTGACGGACAGCCGTACTTGCAGATCTGCCGACAGCTGCACGACCGCTGCGGCGAACGCCTCCCACTCGCGGTCCGGCTCGAGGCCGGCCAGCAGCAGGAACGGCGTGCCCTGCACGTCGTGCAGCAGAGACAGGGCAAGCTCGGGGGCGTCGTAGTCGTCCCAGTGGTCCTTGGCGAACGTCATGATCGGACGCCGCGACCGGTAGTCGAGGAGCGAGTCGATGTCGAACGTTGCCACCTGCTCGTGCTCCAGCGTCGACATCAGGTGCGCCGTCAGCAGCCGCCCCGCCGCGCCCGCGTCGATGAAGCCGTCAAGGTAATACAGCATGGTCAGGTCGCCGTCGACGGGCGGCGCGGCGTGGGCCACCTGGTACAGGTCAGCCGGGTTACGCGGCACCGATCACAGCCTCCGTCCTTGCCGTTCCTACCAGTCTTACCAACGAGTTACGGCCTTAGGTAATCCCGGCAGCGAAAACCTACCGGTCAGAGCTGCCTTCCGGCGGGGCTCTCGCCGGCGGACTGAGCGCGCCAGCGGGCGAGCAGCCCGGCGATCTCGTGGCTGATGAATTCAAAATAGTGAACGGTTTGCGCCATTCGTGCCCCTGCTGGTGACGCGGCCCCGAGCACGTCGACGCCACGCCGAAGTTCGGCGGCCCAATTCGAGAACTGACGATCCCGCAGCTGGACGACGTCTTCCCAGACGCGGGTTGACATCCGGTAGTGCAGTCGCCGCGTGCCTGGCTCGCCCTCGGCCGCGACAAGCCCGACCTGCAGCAGGTAGCGCACGCCGCTCGACACCGAGGCCGGGCTGGTGCGCAGCAGGTCGGCGAGCTCAGCCGCCGTCAGCGTGCTGGAGTCCGACGTCAGCAGCGCCACGAAGATCCGGGCTGGCGTCCGCGGGAACCCCGCCTGGGTCAGCTGGCTGGTGAACCGCTCGATGAAGGCGCGCACCGCGACGGGGTCGCGCCCACTGACGCTGCGGCCGTCAGCCGACCGGCTCTGGGCGGAGCTGCTCTCGGCTGACGGGCTCTGGGCGGAGCTGCTCTCGGCTGACGGGCTCTGGGCGGAGCTGCTCTCGGCTGACGGGCTCTGGGCGGAGCTGCTCTCGGCTGACGGGCTCTGGGCGGAGCTGCTCTCGGCTGACGGGCTCT
>JASHOE010000127.1 GCA_030041275.1 Streptosporangiaceae bacterium | reverse complement strand
TGGTAGCCGTCGCCGTCCTGCGTCTGGATCGTCGCCGTCGGAGCTGAGGTGAAAACCGGCGCCTGGCTCACAGCCGCCGCTGCACTGGCCGCGCCCGCGACGATCACTGGCACCATCGCGAGGGCGGTAAGAGCTGGTATGAGCATCGCGGCGGTGGACCGGAACCGCTGCCAGAAGCCACGTGGCTGGAGCATACTGCCCTCGTTTGCACACGGATGTGACTGACATCTAGATAAATAGCGTATGTATCCTCATGGTGGCAATAGACCGCGTCCATTCTCGTGACCGGTTTGAGGACGTCCAGTCCCCGTCCGGCCTGCCACTTGCGGAGATCGCGGCATCGTGCAGACCGAGGCCAGATGACCCATATGCAGCAGGACTTCCCGACGATCCAGCGTCGGAGAAGTCCTGCGTCAAAGAGCGGAGGCTCGGGGATTTGAACCCCGGAAGGGCGCGAACCCTAACCGCATTAGCAGTGCGGCGCCATAGACCGGACTAGGCGAAGCCTCCTGGCAGCCCTGACGGGCCGGCCCCTAGGTTACCGGTCTGTGCCTGCGCGCAGCAAAGGGCCTCGCGCCTCGCCCTTGGGCGCTCTCACCGAGCCTCAACGACCTCGTATTCGCCGTTGGCGTAGGCGTCCCGCATCCGGGTCTTCGCGAACTTGCCGACGCTCGTCTTGGGCACCTCGGCGATGAAGGACCACCGCTCGGGCAGCTGCCAGCGCGGCACCCGGTCAGCGAGGAAGCGCCGCAACTCGTCGGCACTTGCTGTTGCGCCTTCGGCCAAGACGATGGCCGCCAACGGCCGCTCGCCCCACCTCTCATCCGCCACGCCGATGACGGCGGCCTCGGCAACAGCCGGGTGAGCCATGAGAGCGTTCTCGAGTTCCATTGACGAGATCCACTCGCCGCCCGACTTGATCACGTCCTTCGCGCGGTCCGTCAGCGTCACATAGCCGAGCGGATCGATCTTGCCGACATCCCCGGTGCGCAGCCAGCCGTCGTGGAACTTCGCCGGGTCGTCGTCCTTGTAGTACGAGCCGGTGACCCACGGCCCGCGCACCTCGATCTCGCCGACGGCCTCACCGTCACAGGGCACCTCGACGCCTTCCTCGCCGATCAGTCTGTGCTCTACCTCGCACATCAGCCTGCCCGCGGTGTCGCGATACCGCCAGGCCTGCTCCTCCGGCAGGCCAGCCGGCGGCCGCGCGACACTCCCGAGCGGCGAGGTCTCCGTCATCCCCCACGCCTGCAGGATGGTGACGCCAAGCTCCTTCTCGTAGGCCTCGATCAGCGAGTGCGGCACGGCTGATCCGCCGCACGGCACCAGGCGCAGCGACGATAGGTCTCCGCCGTTGACCCGCACATGCTGCAGGAGGCCGTTCCAGATGGTCGGAACCGCGCCCGCGATCGTCGGCCGCTCTGCCTCGATCAACCGGACTAGGGGCTCAGGCTGCAGGAACCGGTCCGGCATGATCAGCGACGAGCCGGCGAGCATCGCGGCGTAGGGCAGACCCCAGGCGTTGGCGTGGAACATCGGCACCACGGGCAGCACGCGGTCGACGTCAGACAGACCGAACACCGAGTTCATGCAGACTGCCATCGAGTGCAGGTGCATCGATCGGTGGCTGTAGACGACGCCCTTCGGCATGCCGGTGGTACCGCTGGTGTAGCACATGGCCGCAGCCGACCGCTCCTCGACATCGGGCCAGTCGAACGTGGTCGGCTGGTCGGCCAGCAGGGCACCGTAGGAGTGCACGGGCCGCCCGAACGCTGCCAGTTCGTCGGGAGGCGCGAACTCGGTCTCGCCCTCGGCGGCTGTGACGATGATGTGCCTGATGGCGGGCGCGTGTGGCAGCACCTTGGCGAGTAGCGGTGCCAGCGTGGCATCGACGATGACGACGTCGTCGCCAGCGTGGTCGGCGATGTACCCGATGACCTGCGGATCTAGTCGCAGGTTGAGGGTGTGCAGGACCGCGCCCATGGAGGGGATCGCGAGATAGGCCTCGAGGTGCTCGGCGTTGTTCCACATCAGGGTGGCAACCCGCTGATCACCATCGACACCGAGCGAGCGCAGCGCATTCGCGAGCTTTGCTACCCGCGCGCCAGTGACCCCGTACGTCTGCCTGCGGCTGCCGGTCGAGGTCAGCGTCACGACTTCGGCGTCGGCGTAGGCAGTCGTGCCATGTCGCATGATCGCCGTCACGGTCAGCGGGACATCCATCATGGTGCTGCGCACGGCCCTACCCCCTGCACGAGAACGTCGACGCCGGATCCGTTTCGTCCCGGTTCGGGGTTTGCACGCGCACGGTGCACTGCGCCGCCGGCAGCCCGGACCATGACGATAAGTGTCACGGTATAGGCAAAGCAGCAGACCTGTCAGCAGCCGATCGTCGCTGCGGAACGGGCCGGTCGGCCCTGCTGTGACCGCGCCGCGGACTAGCCGGGCTGCAGGTCGGCGTCGATCCTGAGCTTGGCCACGGCCCGGGCCACCGTGCTCTTGACTGTCCCGAGGCTCACGCCAAGCACCTCGGCGACCTCTGCCTCGGTCATGTCGTCGTAATAGCGCAGCATGACCGCGGCGCGCATCCGCTGCGGCAGCCGATCGACAGCACGGCGCAGCGTCTCGTTCAGGTCACTGCTCGTCGCGTGATCTGCGACTGCCTGGTCCGGCAGTTCGTCTGTCGGGTATTCCTGGACTCGACGCCGGCGCCACCAGGAGATGTGCGTGTTGACGATGGCCCGCCGGACGTAACCGTCCAGTGCGCCTCGATCTTCGATTCGATCCCACGCGAGGTAGGTCTTGGCGAGCGCAGACTGAACGAGGTCCTCGGCGTCGGCCAGGTTCCCGGTGAGCAGATATGCGGTGCGTACCAGAGCGCGACTGCGCGTTTGTACGTAGTCACGAAAGTCCGGGTCGGTGATGCCGGCCGAGTTTGAGCTCGGCGACCGCGCGCCACCTCCTGGCTCTTGAGCACGAGGTTCGGGAACGGCCACCTGCGCTGTCGGTTGCGCCGGCGTGCGAACCGGGCAGCGCACGGGTCGCGCGGGATCCGCAGTCGCGGCGGCGGCGCTGCGACCGCGGAGACCATGATGATCAGTCGCTCCGTCGTCGTCGCCATCGGCGCGTTGATGGCTGGCCTGCAGAGCTGCCGCCGCATCCCCTGCGTAGGCATGCCCACCGGTGCCGCTGTGATCGCCCCCGACGCTCACAGACCAACCGTACCCAACGCCGTTTGACTACAGTCAGTTAGCCCACGTCACGGCGCGTCACAGCATGCGCACACAGGTTTGATAGAGGTGCCGACCGATCCGGTGCTGCGGGGCATATCTGGTAACGAGCATGAGAAAGCTGACCAAACCGCTTGACGGCGGGCACGACTGGTACGCATCGTCGTGAGGCTAGGTCAATCAGGGGCCAGGTAGTCAGGGAGCCGGAGGTTCAGGTGCCGAGCGCGCCAGCGAGCTTCGCCTGTTGCGACCGCTGCGTGACCTCGGATGCCGCCATGCCGACTCGCCTCTCCGCCACCACCGGTCCCGGCAGTATCACGCGTATCGCTGGCGCGGCCACCGCAACCCTGACTCCGCTCATCGAAGGCGTAGTCGGCGACGCGCGGCCGCAAAGCACGGCGGGAATGTCGGCCCATCTCCTGTCCGACCACTCCACACCGCCAGGCGCCGGCGTGCCGGCTAGCCCC
The DNA here is from genome assembly GCA_030041275.1 of Streptosporangiaceae bacterium. GTDB lineage: Bacteria > Actinomycetota > Actinomycetes > Streptosporangiales > Streptosporangiaceae > JAJYUU01. Next base: position 40,580 of record JASHOE010000127.1, on the reverse strand, counting down.
GCCACGGTGGCCCGGCGCCGTCTGCTGAAGGCGGCGGTCTTTCGCCGGGGACCTGACCTCGTCGGGCCTGCACCGCCACATGGTCATCAGGCGACCGCGGAGCCGTCGGCCCAGGTGCCAGGCAGCCTGGCCGCTGTCGGGGAAACCGCGGCCGGCGAAACCGCGGCCGGCGAAACCGCGGCCGCCGGCCATGATGATGGCGACCCCGCTGCCGGGGAGCCACCTGCCCACACCGGTTTCGCGGACACTGCTCAGCTACCCCGCGCGGTCTGGGGGGCCGTGCTGGACGTGAGCCCGCACGTGCTCGTGATCGGCGACGCAGACTACGAGCAACGCTTCAGCCTCACGCCGGACGCGATCGCCTGGCGTGGCCGACAGTTAGAGCCCGCCGCGCTTCGGCTCGGCGACAGGGTCGTCGTCAGGCTGCACCCCGGCCACCGCGCCGTCGCGGACCGGGTCTGGGCCAACATCGGCCGGGTCACCGGGGTGATCGCGGAGCGCAGCGGCGACGCGCTGCTCGTCGATGAAGGCGCGACACGTAGTCCGCAGCTAGTGGTCCTGCACCGGCAAGCGCTCGGCCGGATCCAGGTGCGATTCCCGACGCTCGAACCGGGCTTCCTGGTAGACATCATCGGCCGACGACAGGGCGACGAGCTCATCGGACTGGTCCCGGCAACATCTCAGCCCAGCTATCCGGCCGACATGCTGCCGGCAGCGCCGCTCGTGAACGGGCGGATACCTCGTGTTATCACGGGCTCGGCGACCTGGCACGAGCCGCGCGAGGAGGCACCAGGAGTCCTCGGGGTTGCCTACCCGGCGCTCGATCCCGAATCAGGCTGTGCCGAAGAGGCGGTCACCGGCCTCCGGCATGGCTACGCGCGGATGCCCTATCTCTCGATCGGCAGCGTGCTGCGCGTGCGGAACGACTGCACCGGGCGTGAGTGCCTCGTGCCCGTCATCGGCTGCACGCCGATCGCCCGGATGTTCAACGACCGCTGCGTCACCTGCGGCACCTCACCGCGGGGCCGGATCGCCGACCTCACCATGGCGAGCTTCATCGCGCTGGGCGGCGAGCTCGACCGCGGCTGCTTCAACGCTGCCCTCTCGATAGGCGAGTGACTGAACCGTGACTCTGCTGGCCAGCCTCCGAGAAGTACAGATTCCGCTGCTTGCGGCCATGTTGCTGGGCGCGTGCAGCGCGAAGTTCCTGCGGGTCCTGCGGGCCGGATCGGCAGGCGACGCACTCGGGCCGACAGCGCTCTTCCCGGTGCACGTGCGCCGGCCTGTCGCGGCTGCGCTCTGCGTTGTTGAGCTCGCCCTCGGTGTCGGCCTCGTCTTGACGGCCGGCAAGTTCGGCGAAGGCCTGCCAGCGACCGCCGTCCGGCTGGCGTCGTGCCTGCTGTTCGTGGTCCTCACCTGCGCGCTTATCGAGCTTCGCGCCAGCCGCCCGGAGGTCGGCTGTGGCTGTTTCGGAGACCTCAGCACGGCGCCAGTCAGCTTGCGCACGATGGCCCGATCGGCGCTGCTGGCGGTCGCCGGGCTCGCCACGATCGGGCTGCACCCCATCGTCAAGCTGCCCTCGCCAGCCACCGCGGGCCAGCTTGTCGGCATTCTTTTCGCGGAAATACTGGTCATCGGCGCCCTCTCGCCGGAGATCGGCGAGGGCTTGATCCGGCTCGGCTACTCCGAACCCTGCGAGGTGCGGGATGTTCCGTCGCAGCGCACACTTGCGGTTCTGCGCCGGAGCAGGCAGTGGCGGCGGTACTCGCCGGTGATCCTTTCCGACACGCCGGCCGACATCTGGCGCGAGCTGTGCTGGCGCTACGTGGTCTACCCCGGCCGCTACGAGGGTCGGCCAGCCGACGCGGTGTTCGCCGTCTACCTGCAGCAGCGCCGGCCGGCCATCCGGGCGGTGCTGGTGGACTCAGCTACCGGGCAGACGCTGCCGTGGCCGGGCACGCAGGCCGGCCGCAGCCGGGTCCGGCTGCGGTTCGCGCCGGCGCCGCAGCCGCTGATCGTCAGCCCGTCGGCTGCCCCGGCAACATTGCTGCGGAGCGAGGTACCGGTCTCTACCGACGTCTAGGCCAGGGACTAGACGAGGCTAGATTCCGCTAGCGATAAGCCGGGCTTCTGGGAACGGCCGAATTGTCAGGCGGGCTGGGCCCGGAGGAACCGGCCGAAGTGCGGGACGGTAAAGGCGATCAGGCCACGCTCGGAGCTGTAGATCAGGCCCTTCTTGATCAAGTTGTCTCTGGCCGGGGACACGCTTGACGGCTTGCGGCCGAGTTCGTCGGCAACCTGTGCCGTCGGCACCGGCTCATCACCGAGCATCGCCATTGCCCGCATGTACTCGCGCTCAGCAGGTGTCGCCCGTTCGTACCTGCTCCCGAAGAATCCGATCGCCAGCTCGCCTGCCGCGATAGGCCCGGCCACGGCGACATCGTGGGCGGTAACCGGACTGCACGCCGCGACGTCCCAGGTGACCTTCCCGTACGCCTGGACGAAGTACGGATACCCGTCGGCTGCGGCGTAAAGGGCATCGAGCGCGGCCGGCTGGAAGTCCGCGCCCTCTCGCCTGGCCGGCGCCAGCAGGGCGACGTCGGCCGACTCCCGGTCGAGCCGGTCAATGGCCACGTACCGGAACAGCCGTTCCGAATAGCTCTTGCTCGCGGACAGCACCGACGGCAGGTGGGGCAGCCCGGCGCCGACGACGATCAGCGGCCCGCCGCTCTGTGACAGCTCGTGACAGGCGGCGCACAGCGCTGAGATGTCGGCCGCCGGAACATCCTGCATCTCGTCCACAAACAGGGCGACGCCGACAGCCAGGTCGGCGGCCACCGAGGCGGCGTCCGCGAACAGCTCGGTGAGGTCTACCTCGAGGTCGCCCGAGTCGGCGCGGCCGCGCACGGCTGGCACGTCGATGCCGAGCTGGCCCCAGGCCGCGCCCTTGGGTGCCCGGCTGTCCTTGGCCGCGAACGATTTGAGCACTCCGAGGAAGTGGTCGACTCTGTCCGGTGCCCGGTGTCGCGGTGCCAGCTCCCGCACCGCCATGTGCACCGCGTTCGCCACGGGCCTGCGGATCGACTGATCCGGGCGCGCCTCGAGCTTTCCGGTGCCCCACAGCCGCTGCATAGCCATGGACCGAAACGAGTTGAGGAGCACGGTCTTGCCAACGCCGCGCAGCCCGGTCAGCACCATGCTCCGCTCAGGACGGCCGCGCGCAACGCGCTCGAGCACGACCTCGAACTGACGAATCTCGCGATCCCGCCCGGCCAGCTCAGGCGGCCGCTGACCCGCACCAGGGGCATACGGATTCCGCACTGGGTCCATGCACAGGAGATTATGAGGCGATCTAGCGGATTCCCTAGATTGGCGTAGAAAACGCTCGCCGGCGTGTCGCGTGCCTCGCCCCCCGGGTCGGGCAGCGGACGGGGCCATTAGTCCGCTGCCCTCGCCCGGGTGGGCAACGCACCGTGCCTACGGGTGCGGCCACGGCACAGTGCTTGATCGATAGCACGGGCCGACCGACTGGACGGTTCAACCGCGACAGAAAATATTGGGTAACGGAGCCGTCACGGACATCGCGGGCTGTCTTAGGACCGCGGCCGCGCAAATCCCAGGAAGCCTCTTGAATGGCGCAAAGCAGCCTGAGAGCGCCCGAAGCGTCAGCTGGCCGGGTCGTGGTGGCGGTTGAGCCTAGCCAGGTACGCGTTATACGCGGCCAGGTGCTCGTCGTCGTCGATGGTGGTCCGGTGCTCGGTCGGCAGCACGGGGCTGACGACGCTCGGTCCGGCCGCGGCGGGATTCGATGCGACGAGAGTCGCGAGGTTCTCGCGTCGCGCCCGCTCAAAGAAGCTCCGGCCGTTCACGGACGCTCGCTCGTCCCGCGCCCACATCAGGAAGACGACCATCATCAGCCCGAACATGATCGCGTCGCCCGCCACCCACATGACGGCGCCGCCGGTGTGCAGGTCGGACACCGGGCTCGGCGCCCAGGCCGGCCGCGGTCCGACCGGGACCCCAGGGGAACTTGCGCTGCCGTAGCCAAGAGCTACGCCGGTGAAGGTGTCGATTGGCATGAGCAGAACCAGCAACACGAACCGGATCGGATACGACAGCCGCCACCTGATCGGCTCGTTCCCGAGGATTGGCAGGAAGAACAGGTAGCCGATGATCAGGAACAACGCGTGCTCGGTGTTGTGCACGGCCTGGTTCCGCTCGACGAGATTCGCGAGCCCGGTGAGGTGCGCCGCCGTGACAGCCAGTGCATAGAGCGCCGCGCCGAACACGGGCCAGGTGAGGAAGCTCGCAACGCGCGATCTCAGGGCGCGCTTTGCCCAGGTGTGCAGCGGATTTCTGCTGGCGTGCAGCAGCAGCGTCAGCGGCTGTCCGGCGATGAGGAGCGGCGGGGCAACCATGAGCAGCATGAGGTGCTGGATCATGTGGTCGTAGAACAGCAGATCGTCGTAGGCGCCGATGCCACTCTGGGTGGCTATGACGATGACCGCGAGGCCCGCGCCGAACAGTGCGGTGCGCCAGACCGGCCATGGCCTGGCCGGGTGCCGGCGTGCCACCCGCACGACGCCCCAGCCGTACAGTGCAGCGAGGACGACCACGAAGCCGGTCACGATCGGCGCGAACTGCCACTGCGTGACCACGGCAAGGATCCCGAACTGCGGAAGCATCCGCGCCTCCTTCCATCGGTGAGCCTACTCAGCAGGTCGAGCTTCCCGGCCGCTGGTCCTGCGCCGATATGGTTGACCGCGGAGGGTTCGCCTAGTGGCCGAGGGCGGCGGTCTTGAAAACCGCTAGGGCGCGTGAGCGTTCTCGTGGGTTCGAATCCCACACCCTCCGCTCTGTGATCTCTCGGGACATAGGAATGACCCCGGACCTACATCAGGTTCGGGGTTGTGTCTTTTGCGGGCTGGCCGGCCGGTGTGGGTACGGGCGGATGGCTGGCGGGCTGGTAGTTCCGGCGGGGGTCGAGGGTGAGGCCGCGGAGCAGAAGGCGCCGAACGCCCACGCGCTCGGCCACCGGGACCTGGCGGCGAGGCAGCAGCCGACCGTCGCGAGGGCGCTCCGACAATGCTTTGACGTCAAGCGTCGGCACGTGGTCAGTGTCACCTGTCAGAACTAGCAGCTAGGCAATCCGCGGCGGGCCTAACCTGCCTAGCCTGCCGCCCCTCGCACACGCGGATCGGTGATCGAGATCGCCGGTGGCTGGTTCAACGCCCGGCGATCGCGCCCCCGTTTTGTGCCCGCGCCCGACCGCCGGCAGACTAGGCAGCATGAGCGAGCCGAACGGTGAGATCCATGAGAACCCCCGCATCGTCGTGGTCGGCGCCGATGGGGTGGCGACCGAATCCGATATGGCCGAAGCACGCGAGCGCCCGGTTACCGAGATGATCGAGCAGCCGGCCAAGGTCATGCGGGTCGGCAACATGATCAGGCAACTGCTCGAGGAGGTTAGGGCCGCGCCCCTGGACGAGAAGAGCAGGGTCAGGCTGAGGGAGATTCACTCCAGCTCGATCAAAGAGCTCGAGGACGGACTTGCGCCCGAGCTGGTGGACGAACTGGAGCGGCTCTCCCTGCCGTTTGCCGACGACGCGGTGCCAAGCGAGTCCGAGCTGCGCATCGCTCAGGCTCAGCTCGTGGGCTGGCTCGAAGGCCTATTCCACGGCATCCAGACGACCCTGTTCGCGCAGCAGATGGCCGCGAGGGCGCAGCTGGAGCAGATGCGCCGGGCGCTTCCAGCGGGAATGTCACCTCAGGGGCAGGGCGAGGGCGAGGACCCGCAGCGTCAGCGCTCGGCAGGCCCGTACCTGTGATGCTGGCTACTGCTGGCCAGACCTGATCCTGGCCAGCCAGTCGGCGGCATCGAGGAACTCGGCGTCCGACTTGTCCTCCGCGCCCGGGCCGCCCGCCGTACCTTCATCGGGGCGCCCGCTCGTCGGGGTCGACCGTGCCTGAGGGTAACTGCCGAGAAACCGGACGGCGCTGCACACACGTCGCAGGCCCATCAGTGCCTCGCCGACCCTGGCCTGGGCGACGTGTCCCTCGCAGTCGATGAAGAAGCAGTACCGGCCAATCCCATCACCGGTCGGGCGAGACTCGATCCGGGTCAGGTTGACGCCGCGGAATGCGAACTGTCCCAGGATGTCCATGAGAGCGCCGGGGTGATCGTCTGCGAGGAATGCCACCACGGATGTCTTGTCCGCGCGGGTCCGTGGCGGGGGCGGCCCTGGCAGCCGCACCCCGACGAATCGCGTGACCGCGTCGTCTCGGTCGTGCACCCCGGTCGCCAGCGCCTCGAGCCCGTAGAGCTCGGCCGCGAATACGCCCGCCAGCGCCGCGTCGAGCTCGCCCTCAGCCACCTGGAGCGCCGCGTCCGAATTGGATGCCGCTGGCCGGAAGCTGGCCAGCGGAAGATTGGCCGCCAGCCACCTTCGGCACTGCGGCTGGGCCACCGGATGACCGCCCACTTCTCGGACCTCCGCGAGCTGCGTGCCTGGCCGCGCGAGCAGCGCGAACTCCACCGGCACGAGTACTTCGGCACAGATCACCAATTCGGTACCGACGGCGAGCTCGTCCAGGGTGGCGGTGACGGCGCCCTCGACCGAGCTTTCGATCGGCACGACGCCCAACTCGGCAACACCGCCTCGAACCGCGTCCAGCGTGGCCTGGATCGACGGGCACGACAGCGCGTCCGGCAGCGGGCTGCCATCGATCTCTCGCACCGCGGCCTCGGTAAATGTGCCGGGCGGGCCGAGATAGGAATACCGGTGCGTCACCGCAGCATGATCCCAGCGCTGCTCACCGGCTGGGCGGTCGGGTCAGCGCAGCGCGGGACATGCCCCGCAGCCTGCGCACGGCAGGTTCCCTCACGGCCAGCGCCCTGGTGACATCGATGAGCTGGTGCAGCCGGTGTAGCTGCGACCGCCAGTCGTTACCGGTGGCCCGATGCGAGAGCGGCACCTCCACCTCGGTGATGCGCATCCCCTTGCGGGCAAGGTCGATCGTCATGCCGGTCTCCGCTCCCCAGCCGGGCGCCAGCGGCAGTGCCGCGGTGAAGGCCGCCCTGGTCAGGCACCGCATACCGTTGAGCGGCTGGACCGGTCGCCATCCGATCGCGCGTTCGGTGCCCGCTCCGGCGGTCGCGACCGCGACACCGAAGCCCCCCTTACGCACTCGGGTAACGAAGATCGCGATGGTCATGTCGGCGCTGCCCGTCCGAACGGGGTCGATCAGCGGACCGGCTTCAGCTGCGCTGTCCGCCAAGTCAGCGTCGAGGAACAGCAGATGGCGCGCGACCCTGGCGTCACGACCTGCGGCCCCGCTGTCGGCCTGGTCGGCCTCGAGGAGCCGCACGGCCTCCGCGCCGGTCTCCATAGCAGCGGCCTTGCCACGGTTTCGCGCGTGCTGTATTACCCGGGCACCTGCCGCCACCGCGCGGGTGGCCGTGTCGTCGGTTGACCCGTCATCGACGACTACCAATATGTCGGCGCCGGCCAGTTTTCCGGCCGCCTCGATGGTGGCGGTGATCCGGTCAGCCTCGTTCCAGGCCGGAATGACAACGGCGACGTCGCCTCGCGACATGCCAACAGATCCTAGTGCGGCACCCGCGCCGCGCCGGTGCAGCGAAACGCTACTGCCCAGTCACCTCGGCCGGGCGGTCGAGCACCGTGAAGACCGACTCCAGGCCGGTCACCTGAAGCACCTTGCGCGTGGCCGAGCCGGGCCCAGCGAGCTGCAGCTCGCCACCCCGCTCGCGGGCCTGCCGGTGCGCGGCCAGGAGCACGTTAATGCCCGTCGAGTCGCAGAACTCCACGCCAGACATATCGACGATCAGCCGCGCCGGGCTCCCGCTCAGCGCGCTCGTCAGCTCCGACTGGAGCCTTGGCGCGGTGTATAGGTCGATCTCGCCTAGCACGGAGACGATGGTGTGATCGCCTTGCGATCTAGTCGTGACCTTTAGTTCCACGTCCGGCAGACTACCGGGTGGCTGATCGGGTCGGCTAGATGGGCATCTCGGCAGGACCGGCTAGAACCCGTTTAGGCCGAAACCGGGCTCGGATGCGGCTGCCTGGTCAGGTGCGGCGTGGCAGGCATTTCGCCGACAGCGGGACGCGGCTAGGCGCTCTTGATGCGCCGGACGTAGCGTAGAAGCATGCTTCGCATCGTGCTCTTTGTGGTGGCCGCGATCTTTGTAGTGTTCGTGGCTGCGGCGGTCGTCAGGACGCTGGCCTGGCTCGCGCTCGTCGCGCTGATCGTGGTGGTCGTGGGCCTCGTGCTCGGTGTTCGGCGGCGTCATGCGTCGGCCCGGCAGGATCGGCGCTACTCATCCGGGCGGCGCCGGTAACGGTAAATCCCCGGGTTCCGCGCCGGCCCCGAGCCGACCTGCTGCGGCTGGCACGGCCCGGACCGCACCTGAGTAGCTGGCTTCTCGTGAGCCAGGAACTGATAGTCCCGCCGCAGGCACCGGGTGCCTAGTCTCGGTCGACACCGACGCGCGGACCACTGGCCGGTGATCTGGCAGCGCTGGACGGGCCACTGGGTCCCTGCTGACGGCGCACGCCATGCACCGGGGGCCACCACGGATGCTGCCGAGTTCGCTGCTCGGCACCCGGATGACCCGGACACCGGCCGCCTCGAGCCGGGCATTGGTCGCGGAGTTGCGCTCGTGGCTCACCACCACCCCGCGGCCGATAGCGAGCACGTTGCTACCGTCGTCCCACCGGCCGGCCGGACCCCACACGGGCTCCGTGCCCGAATCGATCACGTGCACTCGGTCGATGCCCATGGCATGCGCAGCCGCCTCCAAGAACGGTTGCGCCCTCGATACCCGCATGCCGTCGGCCTGCCGGGAGATCGTGTGCGCCGTCAGCGTGTAGGCCGCAGCAGGGTGCATGAGAACCGCATCGTGATCGATAACGGTGCAAATCGTGTCGAGGTGACCAGCACCCTCCGCTGGGACCGGGCCCATGCTTCCGGCGGCGACCAGGCCTGACCCACGCTGGCGGCCAATCGGAACCGCCAGCATCGTATGCGCGAGCCCTGCGTCGAAGAGCCGGCGTGCGAGCCGCTCCGCCCCGGCGGGCGTGGTCTGCTGGCCGACCCCCAGCGCAACCACCCCGTGGCCCAGCAGGAGCACGTCACCGCCCTCGACGCGCTCCAGGTCAGGCTGATAGAGCCACCTGGCGTGGGCAAACCGCGGGTGGTGGCGGTAAATCACCCCGATCAGGTCAGCCTCCCGGCGCCGATCAGCCGTAAGGCTCGCCACACCCACCCGGTCGCCGACCCAAAAGCTCGAGTCCTTGGTGAACACCAGGTTTGGCAGCGGGTCGAGCACGAAGTCGTGCCGGTCGAGCAGTTCGAACACCACGCCGTGACCGAGCCGCAGTTCCTCGGGGGTCAGGCCTGCGACCAGCACCTGGGCGAGGTGTTCGGAGTCCAGATTGTCGAGGTAAGCCCGAAGCTGCGTCCGCAATTCGTCGCCGAGGCTGGTGTCAGCGACAGCCAGCCGCACGGCTTCGTCCCTGGCGCCCTGGTACTCCAGGGTGTCTTGCAGCAGCGCGGTGACGTACAGCACGTCCACACCCTCGTCCCGCAGCTGCGCGCAGAGGACGTCGTGTTCTTCGCGCGCCTTACTCACCCAGGGGAGCGTGCCGAACAGGAGCCGGCCCGCGTGCCGCGGAGTCATCCTCTGCAGCTCGAGGCCCGGTCTATGCACTAGCACGGTGTTGAGCTGGCCGATTTCGCTGTCATTGCCCTGGGCCTCAGTCACGAATCCCCCCGCGCCGTCACAGCCACCGCGCGCACGCCACCCCGCCGTGCTCGCTTCTCCGCTGCAGAAAGGTATTGCCGCGCGGCGCGCGCGTTACGCCTGCTCGCGCTCAGTGGCGGCCGGCCGCCGACGCCGGCTCGGGACTGGGCCGCCCGGCAGCAGGGGCGGCCAGGACGGCCCAGACGGTCTGTCCCGAGTCGTCCGACCTGACCCCCCACCTTCTGGCCAGGTATTCCACGATGTCCAGCCCACGGCCGCCGAGCGCGGACACCGTGGCGTGCGCGCGTGTCGGCGCCGTCGGCCCGCCACCGTCGCTGACCGCTACCTCGACTGCATCCTGGTCTACCGCCCAGGCAACCTGCACGTTCGCGCCAGGCAGCGGCCGAGCGTGCCGGATGGCGTTGCTTAGCAGCTCACTCACTACGAGAACCGCGTCACCCACGGCTGCGTCGAAAATCCCGGCTGCGCTCAGGTCGGCGGCGAGTCGCTTGCGGGCGACCGCGACGCTCGCGGGTGCCCAGGGCAGGAGTACCGTCCCCGCCGCACTCACCTCCCCGCGCAGGCTGTCTCGCACTCCTGGGTCAGCGTGCTGGACCCGTTGCGGCGGAGATGCCCGGCACCGCGCGACCGAAACCGGCGCCCTCGCTAGTCGCGACTCCGGCCGGACTCCTCGAGCAGGCCTTCTGCGGCGAGCCCTCGGATCAGGCCGCGCAGGCCAGCGGTCAGCCCAGCGCGCTCGTCGGCTGAGAGCCCGGCCAGAATCCTGGCTTGGCGCGACAGCCACGCCTGCCACACCCGCGCCGCGACGGCCGCGCCCTCCGGCGTCAGGTACAGCCGCACGTAGCGCTGATTCTCTTCGTCGCGGCCGCGACGGACCCAGCCCTTGCGCTCCAGGCTGGCAGCGAGCCGGCTCACGGTGCTCTTGTCGAGGTGCAGCATGCTGGCCAGCTCGCCCTGGGCGATGCCGCGGGCGGAAGCGAGCTCGATGAGCGCCCGCGCCTCCGACGCCGAAACTGGCAGTCCGGCCAGATTGCCGTCGGGCTGCGCGGGCATGACCGAGCCAGGTCCGCCAGACCCGCCGTTCGGGTCCCCGTCGGATGGCTGCCCGGCGCGGGCGGTGACAGCAGGCGATACCATCCGCAGCAGCCGGGTAAGCAGAAGCTCCAGCTCGGCACCCTCGGGCGGGGGGTTGGTCATAGCAACAGTTGTACCGCACAACTACGGTGGTGGTACAGTCGCCCGCGTGACAGTTGCCCCGCACAACTCACCTTCCGGCAGGTGGAAAGCGTGACGGACCAGAAGGCGCCGCTAGTCGCGCGCCAGGGCGCCGGCCGCGACCGGGGCCAGGGCAGGCTCGCAGCACCGGGCCAGCTCGAGACCGGTGACGGCGCGCTGACCACGGATCCGAGCGGGGAGTCGCTGGCGCAGGTTGCCCGCCGGTACGGTCTGCGGCCGAGCGCACTGCGTCCGCCGGTGCCTGGTTATCTGGCCCAGCTCTGGCAGCGGCGGCATTTCATCATCGCCTTCGCGACCGCGCGCAACATCGCCCTGTACACCGAGGCCAAGCTCGGCCAGCTCTGGCAGGTCCTGACACCGCTGCTCAACGCGGGGGTCTACTTCCTGATCTTCGGCGAGCTGCTGCACATCAGCCGGGGGATACCGAACTACCTCGGGTTCGTGGTGACAGGCGTCTTCGTCTTCAATTTCACGCAGCGGTCGTTCATCTCTACGTCCACCGTGATGACGGACAACCTCGACCTGATCCGGGCCCTGCAGTTCCCGCGTGCCGCGCTCCCGCTCGGCTACGTGGTGATCGAGATGCAGCAGATGGCGCTCTCGATGGTGGTGCTGATCCCGATCCTGCTCCTGACCGGCGAACCGCTGAGCTGGTACTGGCTGCTGGCAATTCCGGCGCTGGCGCTGCAGGCAATCTTCAACGTCGGCTGCGGCCTGGCGTGTGCTCGGCTAGGCGCGCACGTGAACGACTTCAGCCAGCTGCTCCCGTTCCTCATGCGGACGTGGCTGTACGTATCCGGTGTGATCTTTAGCATCTCGACGCTCAGCCTGAGCGGATTGGGCAAGTCGCTGCTGCAGGTCAATCCGGCCGCTCTGTACATCACGCTGATCCGTAACGCGGTGCTGGCGACGCAGCGGGAGAGCGCCCCCGGCAGTAAGCCTTACAACAAGGCCCTCTGCCATGTCTGGCAGACGCTCGGTCAGCTCAAGGGCGCACCGACGCGGTACCTGTACGACAGCGCGTACTGCCACAGCGCCATTAACCCGGCGCACCTCTGGTACTACGCGGTCGGCTGGGCCGGGCTCGCGCTGGTGGTCGGCTTCTTCTTCTTCTGGCGGGCGGAGACGGGGTACGGCCGTGGCTGATCCGATGGTGATCGTGGACGACCTGCACGTCGTCTATAAGGTCTACGGCCGGGGGCACGACCGGGGCACCGCGGCGGCCGGGCTGCTGCGCATCCTCGGCCGGAAGCGGCGCAAGTCGATCCGCGAGGTGCACGCGATCCGTGGCATGTCCTTCGTGGTCAACCGTGGCGACGCAGTCGGCGTGATCGGCCGCAACGGCTCGGGCAAGTCAACGCTGCTCCGAGCGATCGCTGGCCTGCTGCCCGCCGAGGAGGGCAACGTCTATACCACCGGCAACGCCGCGCTGCTGGGCGTCAACGCGGCCCTGCTCGAGGACCTCACCGGGGAACGCAACATCATCCTTGGCTGCCTCGCCATGGGCATGTCCAAGCAGGAGACCAGGGACAAGTACCAGAGCATCGTCGACTTCTCCGGCGTCGGCGACTTCATCGACCTGTCAATGAAGACGTACTCCTCGGGCATGGGCTCGCGGCTTCGGTTCGCCATCGCGGCCGCCAAAAGCCACGAGGTGCTGCTCATCGACGAGGCACTGGCCACCGGCGACGCCGAGTTCCGGGTCAAGAGTCACAATCGGATTCAAGAACTGCGCGAACAGGCCGGCACCGTCTTCCTGGTGGCGCACAACCTCGAAGAGATCGAGCTGACTTGCAATCGGATCATCTGGCTCGAGCGAGGCCAGATCGTGGAACAAAGCGAGGACGTCATCAGCGTCGTCGACCGGTACATCGCAGCGTCGGGCGGCCAGCCCGTACTGCGCGACCCGGTAACGCGGCGGCGGATCAAGGCTGAGGTCGGCACGGCGGCCAGCTCCTGACGGAGCGTGCCTCGACGGCAACGGGCCGTCAAGACGAACGTGACTCGCCCACCGACGCCGACCGGCGGCGGTCGGCCTCGGGCTCCGCCAGCTCCGCAACGTCAGCCCCCGGCTCCGCCAGCTCCGCAACGTTAGCCTCCGGCTCTGCCAGCTCCGCAACGTCAGCCTCCGGCTCGGCTGGCTCCGGACGGCCAGCCTCCGCTCCCGCCACGGCCGCGTGGCCACTCGAGCTGGCTGCGCGCCGGAGAATCAGCCGCATGACGGTTCCGCCGCCGTCACGGGCCTCGGCCCCGACCTCCCCCTCTTGCGCCCTGGCTAGCTGCCTGACGATGTACAGCCCGAGCCCGATGCCGCCGAAGCGCCGCCGGTCACCAGCTTCGCCCTGGACGAACCGCTCGAAGACGCGCTCCCGGTCCTGCGGCGGGATTCCGATCCCCTCGTCAGACACCGTCACCTCGATGCGGTCGCCAGTCGTCCGTGCTCGCACCGAGACGGCCCCGCCGTCCGGCGAGTACTTAAAGGCGTTCTCCAGGAGCTGCCCGATGATGATGTCGGTCGCCAGCGCGTCGCCGCTGGCCTGCGGCAGGTCGTCAGGCACGTCAATGCCCAGCGTGTGCTGGTCAGACAGCGGGCGGAATGCCGCTACCGCGCCGCGCAGCAGCGGCGCTAGGTCGAACGCGCCGTTACTCACCTGCAGCTGCTCGGCGCCGACCCGCGAGCCCAGCAGCAGCTGCTCCACCAGCCGAGCCAGCGCCCCGGCCCGTTCGGCGATGGTCTGCACCGCGGACCGCCGGTCCGCGTCCGCGAGCTTGTCCCAGCGGTTCGCCAGCGTGCTGGCAAACCCCTGCACCACGGTGATGGGGGTTCGCAGCTCGTGACTGGTGGTCGCCAGGAACAGGTCCTTGGCCTCCTCCAGTTCCTTGGCTGCGGTGATGTCACGGAAATCCAGCACCCGCTCGCCACGACCTGACAGACCCGTGCAGAGCAGGTCGATCCAGCGACCGTTCGGCAGCCGGTGGGTCAGCTTCCCGCCCGGCTCAGGCAGCGGGAACGGCGGCTGGCGGCCGGTCGCCAGCTCGGACGACAGCCCGGTCAGCCGATGTGCGGCCGGGTTCCACTGCCGCACGAGACCCTCAGCGTCAAGTACCGCGATGCCGTCCGCGCTCGCGTCGATGACCGCACGCTCGTGCGCGCGCTGGCGCACCACCTCCTCGAATGCGGTCACGTTGGACAGCGCGACGCTCGCGTGACCGGCGAGCAGCTCGAGCAACTCCAGCTCGACGTGACCGACCCGGCGTCCGCTGTACAGCGCGTACAGCGCCCCGTACGGCCGGCCCCCCACGTGCGACAGGCTCAGCGCGATCGTGTGCAGGCCGGGCAGTGCGGCCCAGATCAGGTCCTCGAATCCGTAGGTGTCGCTGGTCGCCATCAGCACCGTCTTGCCAGACCGCATGAGCTGGCCAACCGTGCTGGTCTGCAGGTCAGCGGTCCGGCCCCGCAGCTCAGCGGGCAGGCCATCGAGGCTGACCAGCCGCAGCTGGTCCTTCTCGATCACGACGAAGCCGCCGGCGTCGGCCCTCGTCAGCTCGCGCAGGCTAGCGGCAATCCGATCGAGCACCGACTCCAGGTCGAGCTGGGCGTTCATATCCGCGACCACGTCGCCGAGGCGCCGGACCAGCCTGGCGCGATCGGCCATGTAGTGGCGGACCGCCTCGTCATCCCTGGTCTGATGGCAGACGAACGCCCATCCGGGCGGCCCGCCCGCCGGGTCGGGCATGCTGCTCGCGTCGATCCGGACGTCGACCACCGAGCCGTCCTGGCAGGTCCGGCGCGTCGCGAACGACACCTGACCGCCACCGGCGACGCGCTCCAGTACGGCGTTGTGCTCGGCTCGCAGTTCTTCGGGCACGAACGGGGGCTCCCGACCCACGATCTGCGCGGCGGTCCAGCCGAAAAGCCGCTCCGCGGCCGGGTTCCAGACCGTCACCCGGCGGTCTGGACCGATCGCGATGATCGCGTCGGCTACGCAATCGAGCACCGAGCGGGCTGCATCGACAGCAGCGCCATCGGCCTTCCCCGCCCGCTTCCAGCTCACGGCCTCATCGTCCCACCCTGGTCGGCTCGTGGCCGCCGAACTGCGCAAACCTCGTTCTCGCGACGGAACCACCGCGATCGCAGCAACGTCTAACGGTGATGACTTGTGCGACTGACTTAGGGCCAGACCTCAATCAGCAGCGTCCCGCCGGTGGCCGCCGGATCGGAAGCTCAGCCCGGCGCCTGGCCGTCCTGTCGTGCGCCGCAGCCGCCTTCGGACTGGTCGCGACCGCCTGCGGAAGTGTCGCCAGCAGCTCCGGCGGACAGGTCTCGGCCGGCGGCCCGCCCGCGACGCCGGGCACCTCAGCAAGCGTCGGCACCTCCGCCAGTCCAGCCGTTTCGGCGAGCCCGGGCACCTCGGCAGGCTCTGGGACGAGCGGAGCGGCCGCCCTGGTCTCTCTCACCGCCACCCTGTATCCGGCGAACAACGGCGCCCCGCCGGCGCAGTTCACGCTGCGCTGCGACCCGACCGGCGGCACGGTCGCAGACCCGGCCGCCGCGTGCGCCCAATTGCTCGCCGATCCTGGCGTGCTGGCGCCTCCCTCGGGACACCTCGTCTGCCCAATGATCCTGGCCAGCGGCAGTCGCGTCGTGGTCTACGGGACGTACCTCGGCAAGCAGGTGAACGAGACCATCCGCGACGGCGGCTGCGACCTGTCGCGCTGGGTAGTGCTGAGGCAGGTGTTCGGCTAGCCGCGACGCGGCTCGCTTACTTCAGCAGCCGCGAAAGGCGCCGGTCCGCCAGCGGCTTGCCAGCGGTCTGGCAGGTCGGACAGTACTGGAGCGCCGAATCGGCGAAGGAAACCTCGCGCACCGTGTCTCCGCACACGGGGCATGGCTGGCCGGCCCGGCCGTGGACCCGCAGGCCGGCCTTCTTCTCTTGCTTCAGGTCGCTCGCGGTGAGTCCGTCGGACCGCTCGATCGCCTCGCGCAGCGTGCTGACGATCACCGCGTGCAGATCGGCGACGTCGTCGGGCGTCAGGCTAGATGCCAGCCGGTACGGGGACATCCTCGCCGCGTGCAGCACCTCGTCCGAATACGCGTTGCCGATGCCCGCGATCAGCTTCTGGTCTCGCAGTACGCCCTTGATCTGCGTGCGCCGCCCGGCGAGGATGCTCGCCAGCACGTCGGGTGTGAAGGCGGGATCCAGCGGCTCGGGCCCCAGCGTCGCAACGCCAGGGATCTGAGCCAGATCCCTGACCAGGTACACGGCCAGCCGCTTCCGCGTCCCGGCCTCGGTCAGATCGAACCCGGCCCCATCGGTGAAACGCAGCCGGAAAGCCAGCGGGCCCTTGCCCGGCCGCGGCGGCGTCTCCGGCAACGACTCGCGCCAGCGCAGCCAGCCCGCCCGGGCCAGATGCGTGACCAGGTGCAGGGTGCCACCACCGTCGGCCGGCTTCACCGCGAGGTCGAGGAACTTGCCGCGGCGCGCGGTGCCTTCGAGCACGCCGCCGTGCAGGGTGGACAGGGGCGGATCGTAGGTCTTCAGGACCGAGAACTCCGCGATGTCGGCGCGGTCGATCTCCCGGCCCACCGCGCGCTCGCGCAGGTCGGCGGCGAGCGCCTCGACTTCAGGCAGTTCCGGCACACCTCGATTCTGCCCGATGTGCGCCGCCACCAGAGCCAGCCAACGTCGCGCAGCGCCGCCGGCGGCATGCACTCGGTCCGGGAGAAGCCGTCATGATCTGGGTCACAGCGCCCCATGCGTGCGGGACAGGTGCACGCCTCGCTGCAAAATGGCCTGGCTAGCAGGGCCGATCCGGTGACAGGGACGGCGCGCGCAGCCTATGCTGCGGCCAGCTAGCCGAGTCAGCAGCCCGGGTAATTGCGGATGAAGTGGCGGTGGGCGAGGAGGGATTTGAACCCTCACGTCCTTTCGGACACACGGACCTGAACCGTGCGCGTCTGCCGTTCCGCCACCCGCCCCGGGAGCAGCAGTCAGGTTAGCACGTCCCCGAGCTATCCCACATCGCCGATACGATCGGATACGGCAGGGAGAGGAGGGCGCCGCCGTGGGGGTCTTGCAGCGTTTTGAGCACCGGCTCGAAGGTATGGTCGAGGGTGCCTTTGCGCGGGCGTTCAAATCCGAGCTTCAGCCGGTCGAGGTGGCTAGCGCGATCCAGCGAGAGATGGACGACCGGGCAGCCATCGTGGCTCAGGGCCGCACTCTGGTGCCGAACGACTTCGTGGTCGAGGTGGCCGAAGATGACTATGCGCGCCTCGACATGTACGCGGACAGCCTGGGCATCGAGCTGGCTACACTCGCCCGCGAGTACGCCAAGGAACAGGGCTACTCGTTCGTGGGTCCGGTACGGATGCGGTTCGAGGGGGTCCGCGACCTCACCACCGGAACCTTCCGGATCCTGTCCGGCGTCATCCGGGGTACGACCGTCGAGGACGGCGAGATCCGGCGGCCGGCCACGGACCTGCCTCAGCCCGCCGGCGGCTTCCGCGGCAACCCCCGGCTACTGGTTTCTGGCCCGGACGGGGGTCCGGACGGGGGCCACCAGCGCACCTACGAGATCACCACGCCCCTGGTCATCCTCGGCCGTGGCACAGACTGCGACCTACGGCTCGTCGACCCCGGCGTATCCCGGCACCACGCCGAGATCCGGGTCGAGGACGGCGAGGTCGTCTTGGTCGATCTCGGCTCGACCAACGGCACGTTCGTCAATGGCCAGCCGGTCCGCCGGGTCGCGCTCACCGATGGCACCCGGGTCACCCTCGGCCGCACCACCCTGGTGTTCCGCCGTGACGGCAGCTATTGACGACGAGACCAACCTGAGGGCGGCGGACGTAGCTTCTAAAAATCAGGAAGGGCAGGGAACGAGGCTGCACTGGCTAGTGCCGCCCGCACGTACGCCGACAGGCGGCGTGGCGACAAGGACCATGACTCGATGAACGCGCTTGAGCTCACCCTCGTCAGGATCGGGTTCCTTGCTGTCTTGTGGCTCTTTGTGATCGCAGCCGTCGGCGTCGTGAGGACCGACCTGTTCGGCCAGGTCAGCCAGCGGCGTCGGCGCGGCACGACGACACCACGACCGATCCCCCAGCCATCCATGCCGGCCGAGCGGCCCCCGCGGGCACAGCGAGCACAACGCGGCGGCACGCCACAGCTTCTGCTCGTGACCGCAGGCGCTCTGGCGGGCACCTCGCTGGGGCTGACCGACCAGCAGATCACTATCGGCCGGGCTGATGACGCCACGCTGGTGCTCGCCGACGACTACGCTTCCACCCGACACGCCCGACTCTTCCCGCAAGATGGTCAATGGCTGGTTGAGGACCTCGGTTCGACTAATGGCACGTACCTGGACCGGCAGAAGGTGACAGCGCCCACCCCGGTGCCGATAGGCGTGCCCATCCGCATCGGCAAGACCGTTCTGGAGCTGCGCAGATGACGTTCGCACTGCACTATGCGCTCCGCAGCGACGTCGGCCTGCTCCGGGAGGGCAACGAGGATTCCGCCTACGCCGGTCCGCGGCTCCTGGCGATCGCCGACGGCATGGGCGGGCACGCGGCTGGCGAGGTCGCGAGCGCGGTTGCCATCGACGCCATAGCGCCCCTGGACAAGCAGAACCTCACCGGCAGCGAGGAGATGCTCGACGCGCTGGCTGCGGCCGTGGCATCCGCCCGCGACACGCTGCACGAGATGAGCGTGTCTGACCCCGCCGTCGAAGGCATGGGCACGACGCTGACCGCGCTCCTGTGGGCTGGCGCCCGGGTGGCGGTGTGCCACATCGGCGACTCCAGGGCCTACCTGCTGCGGGAAAACGACCTCTACCAGATCACCCGCGACCACACGCTCATCCAGTCCCTGGTGGATGAGGGCAGGCTCAGCCCGGCGGCGGCGGCCAACCACCCGCAGCGCTCGCTGATCATGCGCGCTCTGCAGGGCAGCACGGAGGCCGAACCCGACCTGGCGATCCACGAGGCCATGCTGGGCGACAGGTACCTGCTCTGCTCTGACGGCCTGACCGACGTGGTCAGCGACGAAGAAGTACACGAGCTGTTGTCCACCAACGCGGACGCCGAGGACGCGGTCAATCAGCTGATCAACCTCGCCATCCGCAACGGTGGCCCGGACAACATCACCTGCATCGTGGCCGACGTGGTGGACGAGTCCAGTCCGGTGCCCCCGACCCGGAAGTCACAGCTGGCTGGCGCGGCGGCGGGCGGCGACGCCCTGACGCTGCTGCGCGCGGCCACGGGCCACGGTGCCGTGGAGACGTCGGACGGCGCGCCCGTTGCCAGCCTCAACGGACACGGCAGCCGCGCGGGCGAGCAGACGCGTGAGTCGGACGACGCCGACGACGAGTTCGCTGAGGCGCGTCGGCGCTGGCCCGTGGT
Organism: Streptosporangiaceae bacterium; assembly: GCA_030041275.1. GTDB lineage: Bacteria > Actinomycetota > Actinomycetes > Streptosporangiales > Streptosporangiaceae > JAJYUU01. The sequence goes on along the minus strand of JASHOE010000127.1, from coordinate 21,159 downwards.
GACCACGATCCTCGTTGTCTTGCTGGCGGTGGTGGCAGGCGGGTTGTACTTCGGCTACCGCGCTACGCAGGGCCAGTACTACCTCGCTGCCGACAGCGGACAGGTCGCCATCTTCCGCGGGATCAACGAGAAGATCGGCTTCATCAGCTTGTCGAGCGTCTACCGCCGGACGGGAATCCCGCTGTCGCACGTGCCTGGCGACCTCGCGCTGCCCACGAACCCGACCACGCTCGCCAAGTCGCAGGCAACCCTGACGTCCATCCAGCATGAATACACGTGCAAGCGGGACCAGCAGGCCCAGACCCGCTACACGGCGGCTTACGACACCTGGGCCCATTCGCCTATCACCCACCGGGGCCCGGCTCCCGCTAAGCCGGCGTCCGCGCCCGGTTACTGTCAGGCCCTCGTGGGGGCAGGGTGACGGTAGCCGCAAGCGCTGACCGGCCCGTCCTGATGCCGCGCGGCCGGCGCAGGACTGAGCTGGTGATGCTCGCCTTCGCCCTGGCCGTCGTGCTGCTGGCCTACACCGCGGTCGGCCTCGGGCTACGCGGAAAGCTGCCGGCACTGCCTACGGATCTGGTCCTGTTCGCCCTTCTCACGCTGGCCGCGCACGTCGCAATCCGGCGGCTCGCGCCGCACGCTGATCCACTGCTGCTGCCGCTCGCCGTGCTGCTCAATGGCCTCGGCATCGTGATGATCTACCGGCTGCAGCAGTCCGGCCGGAACGGCAACCCGGGCTTCCAGGTCACCGACATGTCGAGCTCGGCGACAATGACACAGCTGCTGTACAGCGGCGTTGCCGTCATCGCCATGGTGGCCGTGCTGGTGCTCGTCAGGGATGCGCGCGTCCTGCAGCGGTACACCTACACCCTGGGGGCACTTGGCCTCGTCCTGCTGGCGATCCCTGCCCTGCTACCGGCGAGCCACAGCGTCGTCAACGGCGCCAAAGTGTGGATCATCCTGGGCAGCGGGTTCTCCGTCGAGCCGGGCGAGTTCGCCCGGCTGGCGCTCGCGGTGTTCTTCGCCGGCTATCTGGTCAGCAAACGCGAGGTGCTCGCCTCGGCGGGGCGGCGCGTGCTCGGTCTGACGCTGCCCAGGGCCCGCGACCTGGGCCCGGTGCTTATTGCCTGGGGCGCGTGCCTGCTCATCCTGATCTTCGAGACCGATATCGGCACCGCCGCGCTCTTCTTCGGCATGTTCATCGTGATGCTCTACATCGCCACCCAGCGCATATCGTGGCTGATCATTGGCGTGCTGCTGTTTCTGTTCGGCACGTTCATCACCGCTATTCTGTTCCACCACGTGATGGAGCGGTTCACGATCTGGCTGCACCCGTTCGCGGGCAATAACCCGACCGGCATTGCCTACCAGCCGGTGCAGGCCCTCGAGGGCATGGCGTTCGGTGGCCTGCTCGGCACGGGGCTTGGCCAGGGCCAGCCGTATCACACCCCCCTCGTGCAGAGTGACTTCATCTTCAGCGCATTCGGCGAGGAACTCGGCCTCGTCGGCGTCATGGCCCTGTTGCTGATCTTCGGCCTGCTCGTGCAGCGAGGCCTCCGGGCGGGACTCGGAGTCTCCGATCCGTTCTCCAAGCTGCTCGTGGGCGGCCTGTCCTTCGTGCTCGCGCTCCAGGTATTCGTGATCGTTGGCGGGGTCAGCGGCCTGATCCCGCTCACTGGCATTACGACCCCGTTCCTGTCCGAAGGCGGCTCATCGCTGGTAGCGAGCTGGATCTTCATCGGCCTGCTGATCCGCGTCAGTGACAGCGCCCGCGGTCCGGCCCCGCAGCCCATCCAGGACGAGGGCATGACTCAGGTGGTGCGGGCCGCATGAACCGAGCGCTCCTGCGCATCTCGCTGGCTTGCCTGGCCATGTTCGTGCTGCTGCTGATCAACATGAACTACGTGCAGGCGTTTGAGCCCACCAAGCTGGCGGCGGAGCCCGGCAATATCCGGGTCTTCAACGAGCAGTTCACCTACCAGCGCGGCTCGATCGTCGCCACGGGCGACGGCGGCGACGTCACGGTCGCCGAGTCCCGGCTGGTCAAGGGCACCGACACCTACCAGCGCTACTACCCGCAGGGCCCGGTCTACGCGCCGGTGACCGGCTACGACACTATTTACAGCACGTCCGGCATCGAGCAGGCCGAGAACAGCATGCTGTCCGGCACGGACCCCCGGCTCGCCGTCCACAACCTGAGCGCGCTGTTGACCGGGAAGCAGAAGCAGGGGGCCACCGTCGAGCTGACCATCAGCCCGGCCGCCCAGCAGGCTGCCTATTCGGCGCTAGCCAACGACGGCGGGCATGCCGCGGCCCTGGTGGCGATCAGCCCGAGCACCGGCGCGATCCTGGCGCTGGCGTCCTACCCGTCCTTTGACCCGAACCAGCTCACGACGCAGAACGGCACGGAGCTCAACAAGATTGATCAGCAACTCCTGACCAATCCATCGCAGCCGCTGCTGAACCGAGCCATCTCGGAGACCTATCCGCCCGGCTCGTCCTTCAAGATCGTCACCAGCTCGGCGGCCTTCTCCACCGAGCTGGTGAAGAACACCAACTCGACGGTGTACGCGCCGTCGCCGCTCAAGCTGCCGAACGGTAATTTTCTGGTCAACGACGGCGGCGAGATCTGCGGTGATGGCAACCCGCCCATCATCCAGGCGTTCTATATGTCGTGCAACACCGCGTTCGGCAATCTCGGCAGCCAGATGGGCGCGCCGACGCTGCGGCAGTACTCGAGCCAGTACGGCATGAACAAGTCGCTCTCGATCCCGTTGCACGTGGTGCCCAGCGTCCTGCCGGAGGGCAGCGGCTGGACCGATCCGTCACTCACCGCATTCTCGGCCATCGGCCAGTACAACGACGCCGTCACGCCGCTGCAGGAGGCCATGTTCTCGGCTGCGGTCGCGAACCACGGCAAGCTGATGTACCCGTACCTGGTCCAGCAGGTGGTCGGCCCTGGCCTGGCGGTGATCCAGTCAGCCAAGACGTCGGTGCTCAGCCAGGCGGTGTCGCCGGCCGTGGCCGGGGATCTGCAGACCATGATGTACCAGGTCACGCACAACTCCGGGGGTACCGCCTACGCCACCGCCGGGCCACAGGCCACGGGCGGCATCACGATCGACGGCAAGACCGGCACCGCCCAGAATGGCATCGACAACGGCAACCTCAACGACGCCGTCTTCACGTGCTTCGTGCCGGGCTCCGGAGGTCAGCCGTCGCCGATCGCGGTCGGCGTGATCGTCCAAGGCGGCGGATTCGGCGCCGACGCGGCCGCGCCGATCGCCGTCCAGGTCATCCAGGCCTACCTGAAGGCACACTCATGATCCCGCCGACCCGCCTAGGACCTCAGCACGGCGCACCGCCGGGTAACGTGACAAGCCGGGCGTGCGGCGGCAATCCCAGACTGTCATGCTGGTCGCAGCCCTCAATAAGCAGGACGGTAACCTAAGTGCGCGACATGACTCAGCCACGGCTGCTCGGCGGCCGCTACGAACTCGACGGGATCGTCGGACGCGGCGGGATGGCAGAAGTGTTCCGAGCCCGCGATATCCGCCTCGACCGCATCGTCGGGGTGAAGACGCTCCGGGACGACCTCGCCCGCGACCAGACCTTCCAGGCCAGGTTCCGCCGGGAGGCCCAGTCTGCGGCGTCACTGAACCACCCGTCCATCGTCGCCGTCTACGACACCGGCGAAGACATGATGGGCAACACCCCGGTGCCATACATCGTGATGGAGTTCGTCGACGGCCGGACGCTGCGCGACCTGCTCAGGGACGATCGCAGGCTGCTGCCGGAGCGGGCTCTCGAGATCACCGACGGGGTACTCAGGGCGCTGGTTTACAGCCACCGGAATGGCATCGTCCACCGCGACATCAAGCCCGGCAACGTGATGCTGACGAGGGCCGGCGACGTCAAGGTGATGGACTTCGGCATCGCTCGAGCGGTCGCTGACTCGCAGATGACGATGACGCAGACCGCCCAGGTCATCGGCACGGCCCAGTACCTGTCGCCGGAGCAGGCGAGGGGCGAGCGGGTCGATGCCCGCAGCGACCTGTACTCGACCGGCTGCCTGCTGTACGAGCTGCTGACTGGTCGGCCTCCTTTCACAGGCGACTCGCCGGTGGCGATCGCCTACCAGCACGTCAAGGAGGAGCCCGTACCGCCGTCCCAGATAGATCCAGAGGTGCCGCCCTGGGCCGACGCCATCGTGCTCAAGGCGATGCGCAAGGATCCGGCGGACCGGTACCAGTCCGCGGGCGAGATGCGCAACGACATACAGCGCGCGCTATCCGGTGCGCCACTCGCGGCGCCGATGCCGGCCGCTTACGGCGCTGGCACACGCCGGATGGGCGCCAGCACGACGCAGCTCGCTGGCCGGACCGCGGCGATCCCCCCGTACCAGTACGGCCCGCCCGGCTATGGTTCCGACGACGGTGGCCCGGACGGCCAGCCGCGGCGGCAGCACCGGGTCTGGCCGTGGGTCGCGCTGGCCACGGTCGTCGTGGTGCTGGTCGCGGTGATCTTCCTGCTGAAATTCGTAGCCGGCGGGAGCAGCGGCGTGGCCGTGCCGTCGGTGGTCGGGAAGTCGCTCACCTCGGCGGAGGCCACCCTCGTCGACAAGGGATTCAAGATCGGTCATGAGACCCCGCAGGCCTCTGCAACCGCAGCCAAGAACACGGTCATTAGCACGAATCCCAGCGCCGGCCAGAACGAGCCCAAGGGCAGTGCGGTCAACATCGTCTACTCCAGCGGCCCGGCAGCGGCGAAGGACGTGAAAGTCCCGGACGTGATCGGGAAGAGCGTGGCTGCGGCCCAAAATGAGCTGTCGGCGGACGGCTTCAAGGTCACGGTGAAGACCCAGGAGCAGGCAGGCACGCCGCTCAACACCGTGTACGACCAGACACCGCTCGCGGGTACGCTGCGGTCCCCCGGGTCGACGGTGACGATCACCGCGACCCCGTCAGAGCCGACGGTGCCGGACGTCATCGGGGACAGCGAGGCTCAGGCCATGACCGCGCTTTCGGCCGCGCCGTATAACTACATCGTGTCAGTGCAGCCAAGCACGTCAAGCTCGAGTCAGCCGGGCACCGTCACCGGAACCTCCCCAGGGGCGGGCGCCTCGCTGGCGCCGGGCTCGCCCATCACGATCTTCGTGGTGCAGCAGGCCAGCCCGTCACCGTCGCCGTCACCGTCACCTAGCGCGACGGATACTACGGGGCCCGGCGGAGGCGGCGGCGGGGGCGGCGGCTGATCCCTGACCGCTGGTCAGCTGACCCTGCTAAGCGAACGACAGGTGCAGCGATGCCCACGGGTAGACGACGTACCACAGCAGCAGCCCGACTAGCGCGAGCAACACCAGGAGCTGGGCCAGCCGGGCGGCGGGGCCGCCCGGCAGCCGGCGCCAGAGCCAGCCATACACGACCGTCAGCCCCCTTGCTGCCGGGGCAGTGCCCGGACCAGAACTCCGGTGACGACGATGCTGCTGTCACCCGTCCACGGCGGATCGCTCGTCATGAGTGTGATCATCCGGAGCCGGGCCGACTCGCCGGGGTGGTATGGCACTGGCGCGAGGGCTGCGAGGTCGTGTTCCGGCACCGACCTGGGCCTGCTCGTTACCCGGTACACGTAGCTGGCGGTGATCGTCACGACGGTGATCATCGCGCCCGGCCGGAGGGTGCCCAGACTCCAGAACGGGTTGCCGGCCGTGATCCGGTGGCCCGCCACCACAAAGTTGCCGACCTGGCCCGGCAGCGCGGAGCCGGGTAGGTGACCGGGCGCCAGCGCGAGCTGTGCTGGCTCGATGCCCTGGACGACAGCGAACTGCCACCGCTGGCCGAGCTGCGGGATCCGCAGTAGCGCGAAGGGCTTGCCGGGTGGTACGTCGGTAACGCCGGTGATGGCGGCGAGCTGGCTCGTGCTCGACCACTGGCTGGCCAACTCGCTGGTAAACACCTGCTGCGCGGCGGTCGCACGCATCGCGGTGCCCCAGTACAAGTAGGCCGCGAAACCCAGCACCACGACACCCAGCGTGCCGAGTAACTGCCCTGATAGCCGCAGACAACGCCGCACTGGTGCATCTCCGGGAGCGGTCGGGATAGCTGATATACCGGGACAAGCCGTGTAGCTGAGAGTGGTCATATGCTAGCGATTCGTAATCGCTTCTGCAGCCGAACGCGGTCAGCCGGGTGCCTATCCGGAGCCGAGCGCGAGAGCTCGCGAGACCAACTACGCTTACGGCGGAAGAGTCCCGCCGAGGCGGGGCGCCGGGTCCGCCTGCTCATGGCAGGCCAGCCGCGAGTATCGACCGGGAGATGACTGACGGTGCCGAAGTCCCGCACGCGAAGCAAGGCGGTCTACACGCCCCCGCCCCGGACCGCCAAGGCCAAGGTGAGCCCGCGCTGGCTGGCGCCTACCATGCTGGCCACCTTCGTGATCGGCCTGGTCTGGATCGTGGTGTTCTACGTGAGCAACGAGAACTGGCCGGTCAGCGCCATGGGCCCAGGCAACCTCGTGGTCGGATTTGTGTTCATCATCGTCGGCCTGGGCCTGGCCACGCGGTGGCGCTGACCCGCTAGCCGAGAACGGCGCCGACCAGCTGATGGTCGCGAATGATCACGCCGAGCGCGAGGAGAGCCAGCACCGCGACCGTGGCCGCTAGCTGGGTGACAGTCCGGTTGCGCCTGGGCGCATACACGTAGGCCGCGGTCAGGACAGCGCCGGTCACCAGCCCGCCGACGTGCGCCTGCCAGGCGATATACGGCACGACGAACCCGATGGCCAGGTTCACCACGATCAGGAACACCACACCACGGGCGTCGACCCTGAGCCGCCGGGCGATGACGAACCAGGCGCCGAACAAGCCGAAAATGGCGCCCGACGCGCCAAGTGCAGGCTGGCTCTGCGGCGCAAGGAAGTAGTAGCTGACCGACCCGCCGATCGCGCTCGCGAGGTAGACGGTGAGGTACCGCGCGCCGCCGAGCTGGCGTTCCATGGGCGGGCCGACGACCAGCAGCGCCCACATGTTGAACGCGATGTCGAGGATCCCGAGCCCGCCGGTGCCGGGCAGGAACGCGCTCGTGACCAGCCGATACCACTGGCCCGCCGCGACGTTGTTTCCTTCCATCCACCAGTCGTTCGCGAGGCTCGGGTGCGCGAGCAGCACCAGGTAGAGCGCGATATTCAGCCCGACGAGCGCCTGCGTGACCCGGGCGCGCGAGGGCATCGAGCCGCCGAACATGCCCGTCGCCCGACGCACGCCACGGTTAGCACCGCGGATGCAGTCCACGCACTGGTGGCCGACCGCCGCAGGGCGCAGGCAATCAGGGCACGCCGGGCGACCGCAGCGCACGCACGAGACATAGGTCGGCCGGCCGGGATGCCGGTAGCACACCGGCGGCGAGGCCTGGGCCTGACCGTTATCGGGGGGGCTAGACATCGGGGGTGCGGGCTGGTTACTGGCTGTCGCCGTGGTCGATTTCGATGGATTCCAGCACCACATCGGTCACCGGTCGGTCGGCGCGGCCGGTCTGGACGTGGCTGATCTGGTCCACGATGCCCTCGCCCTCGATGACCTCACCGAAGATCGTGTGCTTGCGATTGAGCCACGGCGTCGGCACGGTGGTGATGAAGAACTGCGAACCATTGGTACCGGGACCCGCGTTCGCCATCGCGAGCAAGTAGGGCCGGTCGAAGGACAGGTCCGGGTGGAACTCGTCGCCGAACTTGTAGCCAGGACCGCCAGTGCCGGTACCGAGCGGATCCCCGCCCTGGATCATGAAGTCCGGGATGACCCGGTGGAAAATCGTGCCGTCGTAGAGTCTCGCCTGGCTGGGCTTACGGGTCGCGGGGTCAGTCCACTCCCGGCCGCCCTCGGCCAGCTCGACGAAGTTGCGCACGGTCTTGGGCGCCTGATCAGGGAAGAGCCTCACGACGACATCTCCCTGGCTTGTCCGCAGCGTCGCGGTCAGCGTGTTCGTCATACTCCGAATCCTGCCACGCGCGGTGAGTGCTCGGGCCACGAGAGCCCAGTGCTGCGACGCCGCGCGATTGACGCCGGATCTGCCGGGAAGATGTCCAGCCTGACGGGAACACAGCTTGGAGGTCACAGTGTCCGTCTCGACTAAGAAACAGCCTGTTTCCAGCAGCAATGGACTGCGGGACCGCGTCGCCCAGGCGGGCTCGTTCGCGGGCAGGACCGTGCCGCTGGCACAGAACGCCGGAACGAGCGTCCGACAGAGCGCCGGAACCGCGTTCGCTAAAGCGTCGCCCGCGGTTGACGCCGCGCGGTCCTGGGCCGCGCCGCAGCTCGAGCAGTCCGCCCACGCGATCACCGATACCATCGCGCCGGCAATCTCCGAAGCGCTGATCACCGCAGCGCAGAAGATAGATGTGCCTCAGCCCAAGAAGCGCGGCCGGAGCGGCCTGGTGGCCGGCGCTGTCGCGCTGACCGCGGCCGCCGGGGCTGCCACTTTCGCCGCGATCCGGATGCGCCGGCAGAACAACAACGGGTTCGGCGCCGAGAGCCAGGCCCAGCCAGGCCTGCGAGACGAGCCGGGTCCGGACGCAGACGGCCACTCGCGCGTCGTCTGAGGGCGCGTAAGGCGAGTGGTGCCGCCCCGGCCGTGACATCCGTCACGGCCGGGGCGGTATCGCTGGTACATGACGCACCATGCCGGGCTGCCTAACCTGGAGGCATGACCCGCCGTCCCGACGCCGTGCCGGATGTCCCAGACGACGCCCGGCTTGCCCAGACGCGGCAGCTTCTGGTCACCGTGCTCATTCTGGTCGTTCTGGTGTCGCCCTTGATTCGGGTATTCAGCGACCACAGCAGCATGCCCACGGCGGTGCGCTGGTTCCTGCTCGTCGGCAGCCTCGTCTTCGTGACCGTCACCTGGGTCTTCTGGGTCCCGCCCTACGCGCCGACCGTTCGGCCAGCCCGGTGGGTGATGATCACCGCGACGGTCGCTCTCGGGGTGGCCCTCTTCGCTGTGGGCGGCATGAACTGGCTCGCCGTCCTGGCGGTGGGCGCGGGAGTGTCCGGGCGGTTCAGCCGGACGATCTGGCCAGCGATGCTGAGCTCGATTGTCTGCGCGGCGGCCGGTTTTGGCGTAGGGGTCGCTGCGAACGTCGGATTCGGGGCCACCTTCGCTGCCACTGCGATCGGGCCGATGGCCGCGTTCTTCGCCTACGGCGCAGGCAGGCGTGCCGACATGGTCAGCGCGCTTCGCCGCACGAGGGCTGACCTTGCTCGCAGTGCAGTCGCCGAAGAGCGGCTGCGGATCGCGAGGGACCTGCACGACCTGCTGGGCCATTCGCTGTCGCTGATCACGCTTAAAGCGGAGCTCGCCGGCCGCGTCATCGGGACCGATCCGCACCGAGCTGCGGCCGAGATCTCCGAGCTGGAGTCGGTCGCCAGGCAGTCGCTGTCCGACGTGCGTGCCGCGGTCGCCGGCTACCGGCAGCCCGACCTCGCCGGGGAGCTTGAATCCGCCAAGCAACTGCTGGACTCGGCCGGCATCTCCAGCCGGATCACGGCGCCCCAGTCCGACGCACTGTCGAACGAGGTGGACGCCGCGCTCGCCTGGGCGGTCCGCGAGGGCACTACCAACGTGGTCAGGCACTCCAGGGCGACAAGGGTAACCATCGACGTGCACGCCAGCCCAGCCACGGCGGTGGCCGAGATCAGCGACAACGGCCCTCCTGCCGACGATGTGGGTCCAGCACGTCCGTCGCGCCCGGCCCAGGCCGACCCGGCAGACCAGGGCCACGCCGACCAAGACCGGACGCCGAGCAGGATCCGGCCCGGTGGCTCGGGGCTGGCGGGCCTCGCGGAGCGAGTCCGCAGCCTCGGCGGTGAGCTCGCGGCCGGAGCGGTGGAGCCGCAAGGCTTCCGGCTCCGGGTGATGGTGCCGCTGGGCCCGCAGCCGTGATCGCGGCCCCGATGAGGTCGGGCCGGACAAGAATGGTCGGGTGGCCGTGCGGATCATGATTGCGGAGGACCAGACGATGGTCCGCCAGGCGCTGGTCGCTCTCCTGGAACTCGAGCCCGATCTGGACGTCATCGCCCAGGCGGCCAACGGGGACGAGGCGCTCGCTATGGCGCGTAAGCATCAGCCGGATGTCGCGGTGCTCGACATCGAGATGCCTGGCCAGAGTGGCATCCAGGTCGCCAGCCAGCTGAACACGTCGGGCTTCAGCGGCGCGATCGTGATTGTCACCACGTTCGATCGGCCCGGTTACCTCCGTGCGGCCATGGCCGCCGGCGCCAGGGGCTTCCTGCTGAAGGACGCCCCGGCGGCCGACCTGGCCGCCGCAATCCGCCGGGTCGCGGCGGGCGACCGGGTGGTCGACCCGGCCCTCGCGGCGGCGGCGCTCGCCCAGGGCGATAGTCCGCTCACGGACCGGGAGAGCGAGGTTCTGATGGCCGCCGCCAGTCATGACTCGATCGCTGACATTGCCGCCCGACTGCACCTGTCGCCGGGCACGGTCCGCAACCACCTGTCCGCCGCCATCCAGAAACTCGGTGCCAGGAACCGCGCCGAGGCCGTACAGCTAGCCCAGCAGAAGGGCTGGCTCTAGCCGATGCTGCTGGACCAGGTGGTGCGGACCTCGACGGCAGTCAGCGCCACGCCGGGCCGGCTGGCCAAGATCTCGCTGATCGCGGACATGCTCACACAGGTGCCCGCCGACGAGATCGGGGTGGCGGTCTCGTTCCTGTCTGGTGATCTGACCCAGCGGCAGATTGGCGTGGGGTACGCGGCACTGACCGACCTGATGGGCGGGTTCGGAGCGGTGACCGCGCCGGCCTTGCCAGCCCCGGCCGGCGAGCCGCAGCTGACCCTGGCCGACACCGACCGGATCCTCGGCGAGATCGGCATCCTCGGGGGACACGGATCGCAAGCGGAACGTCGACGCCTGCTCGGCGGCCTCCTGGCCAGGGCCACCGAGAGCGAACGCGGCTTCCTGGTGCGACTGCTCGCCGGGGATCTGCGGCAGGGCGCGCTCGACGGCGTGATGACCGATGCCATCGCCCGGGCCGCGGCGGTGCCTGCGACCGAAGTCCGTCGGGCGAGCCAGCTCACCGGGTCACTCGCGGCAACCGCGACAATCGCGCTGGCCGTAGCAACCGGCCAGGCCGCGACCGATGCGCTGCGCGCAGTGGCGCTGCTGGTGGGTCGGCCCGTCCGGCCGATGCTGGCGGCGTCCGCGCCCACGGTCGCCGCGGCAATGAATCGGATCTCGCCTGCAGCGGTGGAGTGGAAGATCGACGGCGTCCGCGTCCAGATCCATCTGGACGGCTCCGCGGTCAGAGTCTTCACCAGGACACTCGACGACATCACCCACCGGGTTCCCGAACTCGTCGCAGCCGGGCTCAGCGTGGATGCGACCACCGCGGTGGTCGACGGCGAGGCCGTGGCGCTGCGGCCGGACGGCCGACCGCAGCCGTTCCAGGTAACCTCGGCCCGCGCAGCTAGCCAGTCCGCAACCACCGACTCGGCGCCGCTCACGCTGTTTCTGTTCGACCTACTGGAGCTCGACGGCGAGAACCTGGCCGATGCTCCCGCCAGCGCGCGCTTCGCCCGGCTGGCCGCAGCTGCCCCTGCAGGGCTTGTGATCCCGAGGCTGGTGACCTCGGACGTGGCAGTGGCCGAGGAGTTCTTCGCAGCGGCGATCGCCCGTGGCCACGAAGGCGTTGTGATCAAGTCGCTGGAAGCACCCTACGGCGTCGGCCGACGCGGCAGCGAGTGGATCAAGGTGAAGCCTCGCCTCACGCTCGATCTGCTAGTGCTCGGGGCGGAGTGGGGTCACGGCCGTCGCCAGGGCTGGCTCTCCAACCTGCATCTCGGTGCTCGAGATCCGGTGACCGGTGGTGTGATCATGCTGGGCAAGACGTTCAAGGGGCTCACCGACGCCCTGCTGCGCTGGCAGACCGAGCGACTCCTCGAACTCGCCGAGCAGCCAGCGGGCGAGCCAGGGCCCGGCCGGCGGGGGGTAGTGCGGGTACGGCCGGAACTCGTCGTGGAGATTGCCTTCGACGGCGTGCAGGCGAGCACCAGGTACCCAGGCGGTGTCACGCTCCGGTTTGCGCGAGTGCTGCGGTACCGGCCGGATAAGAGCCCCGCCGAGGCTGACACGATCGACACCGTCCGGGCGCTATGGTCGGGCGACCAACTGGACGGCACGGATGTACCCGGCGGGTCAAGTGCAGAATGAGCTACGGTCGGCGCTGACGGGCCGACCGCACGGCAGCAGGCAGGGAAGGGACCGGCGGTGCGCACGCTCTGGCTTGACGCGGACGGCGTCCTGCGCACCACGCTGCGCGGGCGACAGGTTCTGACCGATCCGAGGATCAACAAGGGCACAGCATTCACCGACGCGGAGCGGGCCAGCCTCGGCCTGATCGGGCTGATTCCGGCCGGTCACCTGACGCTGACCGAGCAAGCCGACCGCGTCTATGCCCAGTTTTTGCGCCAGTCCAGCAACCTCGCGCGCAACGTGCTGCTCAACGAGCTGCACGACCGGAACCAGGTGCTCTACTACCGGCTGCTGGTCGACCATCTGAGCGAGATGCTGCCGGTGATCTACACGCCGACCGTTGGCGAGGCGATCGAGAACTACAGCCACGAGTACCGGCGGCCGCGCGGGGTTTATCTGTCCGTCGACCATCCCGAGCAGATCGAGCAGTCCCTCCGGGCCCTCGGGCTGGGCGCGGACGATGTGGACCTCATTGTCGCCACCGACGCCGGCGCGATACTCGGCATCGGTGACTGGGGCGTCGGCGGCATGGGCATCGCCGTCGGCAAGCTCGCCGTCTACACCGCCGCGGGCGGCATCCATCCGGGTCGGGCGCTGCCGGTGATGCTGGATGTTGGAACTGACAGGCAGAGCCTGCTCGACGACCCGCTGTACATCGGAACCCGGCATCCGCGCGTGCCTGCCGGGCAGTACGACGAGTTCCTCGCCGCATTCGTGGCCGCAGTCGCGAAGGTGTTCCCGCACGCCCTGCTGCACTGGGAGGACATGACGCCGGCCCACGCACGGCGGCTGCTCACCCGGTACCGCGATGAGCTGCCGAGCTTCAACGACGACATCCAGGGCACCGGGGCGGTCAACCTGGCAGCCGTACTCGCGGCGGTCAAGGCAACCGGCGTGGACCTGGCCGCGCACCGTATCGTGATCTTCGGCGCGGGCACTGCGGGCACCGGCATCGCCGATCAGCTCTCCGCGGCGCTGGTATCCGGCGGCATGCCGGCTGACCGGGCCCGGGCGGTCTTCTGGGCGGTCGACAGGTACGGCCTCATCGAGGTCGGCGATGACCGCATGTCGGCTGATCAGCTGAGGTACTCCCGCAGCCGGGCCGAGGTTGCCGACTGGCAGCGCGATCCCGCGCTCGGCGGCATCGGGCTCGCCGAGGTGGTGCGGCGAGTTCACCCCACCGTGCTGATCGGCACCTCGGCGCGCGGCGGCGCGTTCACCGAAGACATCGTGAAGGACATGGCGGCGCACACCGACCGCCCCGTCATCCTGCCGATGTCGAACCCGACGGAGCTGGCCGAGGCGCGTCCCGCCAGCCTGATCGAGTGGACCGGCGGCCGGGCCCTCGTCGCCACCGGCAGCCCGTTCCCGCCGGTCGATTACCGCAGCATTCGCTATGTCATCGGTCAGGCCAACAATGCGCTGGTCTTTCCCGGCCTCGGGCTCGGCGCGATCATCGCCAGGGCGAGCCGGATCACGGACGGCATGCTCAGCGCCGCGTCGCACGCCGTGGCCGAGCTTGTCGACGCGTCCGCCCCGGGCGCAGCGCTGTTGCCGAAGATCGACGCCCTCCGCGAGACGTCACTCGCCGTGGCGGTAGCGGTCGCGCAGGCGGCGGCTGCCGACGGTGTAGCCAGGGTCCGGCTCGCCGAGGACGTACCCGAGCAGGTGCGCGACCGGATGTGGCAGCCGGTCTACCACCCGGTCCGCCCGGCTTGACGGGATAGTCCGCTGCCAGACAGCGGGAGGCGGAGCCCACGGCGGGTACCAGCCCGCCAGCCGGGCACGCGCTTGGCAGCCGACCTGCGTAGCGGGCGGGCCTTCCTCGGCACCGAGCTCAGCCAGGCAGACTGGCTCGACTTCGGGGCCTTCCGGTGGCGCGACCTGGCCCCGTCCCATGGCGTCCGCGCCGCGATCGGGGTCTTGACGCCACTGGCCATCGGCGTCGCCACGGGCAAGCTCGAATACGGGAGCTTCGCCGCACTCGGTGCGCTGCCTGCTGGATTCGTGTCCTTCCAAGGCGTCAGCCAGACCCGCGTACTCGCGGTGCTGTGCGCCACGGCTGGGATGGCTCTGTCTACCTTCGCAGGCGCGACCGCCGCCCGCGAGCCGTGGCTGCTGGTCCCCGTCGTCTTCGCGTGGGCATACGCGGTCGGTCTGCTGGCCGCGCTCGGGCCCACCGTCATCGCCGTCACGCTGCAGTGGCCAGTCGCGCTGCTGATCGCGAGCGCGCTGCCGTTGAGTCCGCGAGACGCGGCCCTGCGAGCCGGGCTGGTGCTCGCGGGCGGGCTGTGGCAGTGCCTGCTCGTCGTCACCTCCTGGACGGTCAACAGGGGCAGCGCCGAACGCTCGGCCCTGGCCGCCACTTACACCGGACTGTCTCATTACGCCGACGCGCTGGCTGCCGGTCTGCTTGGCCCGCCCTCGCCGAGTCAGCTACCCGCCGGCCGGGTCCTGGCCGATCCCAATCCGCTGATGCGCACCGCTGCCCGCCAGCACATGACAGACCTGGCCGACGAAGCCGACCGGATCAGGTCCACGCTGACGGCGCTGTCCATGGGCGAAGGAGGCAAGGAGCCAGAGCCGGACGTGCGCGTTCTGCTCCGCACCGCGGCGCGAGCACTAGCCGAGCTGGCGGCGGGGCTGGAGGGCCGAGCGGGACAGCGCGATGGTCACCTGGCGACGGCGCGGGCAGAACTCGACGCCGTGACCACCAGCTCGAGTACGACCTGGCGGTGGGCCGGGGAGGCGCTCCTCGGCCAGCTGCGCAGCGCAAGCCGCATCCTTGACCGGCTCAACGATGCCAAACCCGCCGCCCGGCGGGACGCCGCGCCGCAGCCCATCCTGCTGGCCTGGCGGATGGACCCCCTGGTGACGCTGCGGGCGAGCATCGGCACCTCGTCGGAGTCCGGTCGGCACGCGCTGCGGCTCGCCGTCGTCGCCACGGTCGCTGAGGTTATCGTGCATGCGGCTGATCTGAGCCACGGATACTGGGCGGTTCTGACGGTCTTCATCGTGCTGCGCCCCGACTACAGCTCCACCCTGTACCGCGGACTGCAGCGGGCCGCCGGCACGGTCGTCGGCGCCGGCCTCGGGCTCGCAACCGTGCAGCTGGCGAGAATCAGCCTGACCGCGCTGCTCGTGGGGATCGGCGTTTCGCTGTTCGCCGCCTACGCGGTCTTCACCGTCAACTACTTGCTCTACGGCGTCTTTCTCACCGACTTCGTGGTCATTCTGCTCGCGCTGCTCGGCCTGCCGCCCGAACCGACCGCTGTCGCCCGGCTCATCGGCACCGCGCTTGGAACCGGGCTAGCCATCCTCGCCTACCTGCTGTGGCCAACCTGGGAAGGCACGTCGGCAGCGGAAAAGTTTGCCAGGCTGTTCCTAGCCCAGGGCCGGTACGCGAGCGCCCTGCTGGGTGCCTACACCCGTCCGGGCAAAACCGAGGGTGGGGGGCTCGGTCAGCTCAGGATCACCGCGCGGCGGGCCAGGATTGACGCTGAGGCATCCGCGGACCGGCTGGCCGGAGAGCCAGACCACCCGCCCATCACCGCGAGCACGGCGCGTGCACTCGAGTCGGCCGGCCACCGGATCGCGCAGGCTTTGGTTGCGCTTGGCGCGGTGGTCACGGAGCATCACGCCGCTGGTCGCGCCGCGGTCGTGCCCGATGCCGACCTGCAGAATGCGCTTGACCGACTCGCCGACGGCGTCACGGAAGCCACGAGCCAGCTCTCCGCGGCGCTGCACGCGGCCCGCGCAAAAGGCCCGGAGCCACCGGACAGCCCGCCGCAGCTGCGAGCCCTGCAGCGGGCGATCTGGCTGCGCCTCGCCGGTCAGGACGCGCCACCGACCGGGGAGCCTGCCGGCCTGCTTGCCGCGACAGACGGCCTGGTGGATGCGATCAACACCGCCGCACACGCGCTCGGCAGCTGACTGACAAGGTGCGCCAACCCAGTCCGATTAGCTGACGACTCCCACTGCCTTCAGCACCGCGGCCTGCACGGCCGCGAGGGCGGGACTATCGACCGGATTCCGGTCTGACAGCACGGCGACCAGCAATTCGTCGCCGCCGCGCTGGATCACGCCGATGCTTCCGATTACCCAGGCCGGGCCTACCAGGCTGCCGTCCGTACCGGCCCTCGCTTTGCCAGCGCTCGCCGCGGCTGGCACACCCCAGCGCTGCCCCGCCGCGGCGTCCGCCATAAGACCCAGCGCGTAGTCGCGGGCCGCTGGTCTGAGCGGCGAATTCGGCTCGATCAGGTCCGCGAGCAGTTGCAGTTGGTCAGCCACGGTGGTCGACGTCCAGGTCCAGTCGACAGCGGGGATGGTGCTGCGCAGCTTGAGCGTCGCATTGGCGGCGGAGAGGCCGGCAGCTCCGCCGACCAGGCTCCACAGTTGACTGGCCGCTGCCTGGCTGCCGTTCTCGATCATGGCTGCCGCAAGCTGCGCCTCCTGATCAGTGACAGCAGTACCCGCCTTCTGATGCTGGAGCAGCATGGCCGCCAGGATGTCGGCCATCACTACGCCGCCACCGCGAATCGGCACGCTGCCGTCATAGTTCACCGTCGCGCCCGTCGTTACGTCGACGACGCCGACGGCGAGCCGGCCGGGATCGCCGCCGAGCACCGGCCGCAGTGCGACCGCGAGTCGCGAGTCGAGCGTCTGAGCGTTCGCCGTGTCCGCGTGCTTGGCGGCGCCGTTGTGGCGCTCGGGCTGCCCAGGCTGCTGGGTTACCGACCCGTCGCTCGCCGGCCGCGCGCCCAGCCCGCCTTCGACGGCCCGTGGCCGCTCCCCGACAGAGGGACCCATCAGCAGCAGATGCCCCTGGTGTGTCGTGGCAGTGAACGCGACGACCACGACGAACCCGGCCATGAGCGCGAAAACCAACAAGAACACGCAGCGCTCCAGCGGCCTGAGCCGCCCCGCATGCGCAGGCACCCCGTCACCTCGTTCCCAGCGCGCCCGTATTAGCGTGCCTGACCGTTCTGGTCCTGCCAGGGCGCCGTGCCCGCCGTCGCCAGCCTTGCCATTAACTAATGGTATTAGTATTAGTTGCGCCGGTCCGGCGCCATTTCTGTTCTATTTCCATGCCTCGACTGCCCGACAATATCAGTTATCGCCAGGCAGTCCCAGAGGGTTCTGAGGGTGACGTGAAAACGTTACTTGGCCTGCGATTACCTTGATCGGCAGTGCATTATCGCCCCATTATTTAAAGGATTCGGCCGCACTTCGACGGAGCGTTCCATATATGTTAGTCAGAGCCAGAGGGACCGATATCAACCGCTACCCGCCTGACCGAGGGGAGCCTCCGGTCCGGCTTACCGCCGAGCGGCGGGGTCGCAACGACAGGGCGGCCCGCCCCGGCCCGCGGGGTGGCCTGTCGTTCCGGACGAGCTCGAATGCGGTCAGAGCTCAGCAGCACCGCGAACGGGACGGCCTTGGACGACAGGCAGGCGGCCGTGGCCGGGCGCGGTCTGCTCGACCAGCCGACCTGCCATAGGCCGCTCCGGCGACCTCGACGGCGGTAAAGCCTGGTTAATCTTCTGCCCGCTGGCAGGCCAACTCTGGCACGCGCCGCCAGCCGACGGCTGCGGGGTGGGCAGGCTCACGGGGGTGATCTCGCCAGCCGAGGCCAGGGCCGCCCGACCGCCTGGCTCCGGCCGCCGGCCACGGCTGACCAGGTCGGTTCATCCGCCGTCGGACAGCGCGTGGTGGCTGGTCGGCGTCGCGGCGGCGTTCACCCTGGCACAGCTGGCGATCGTGGCGCCGCGGCTTGGGCTGAGCTGGGACGAAGTCGTCTACGTCAGTCAGGCCAGCGTGCACGCGCCGGCGGCGAACTTCGACCCCGCGAGAGCACGAGGGGTCTCGCTGCTGGCGGCGCCCGTCACGATGCTGACCGCTTCCGTGCTTGCCCTGCGGATCTTCCTATCCCTGCTGTCGGGGGCCGGCCTGCTGCTGGCACTGCTTGCGTGGCGTGGGCTGCGCCCTGCCTGGATGCTGGCGCTGGCAGGCATCTGCTACGCCAGCTTGTGGACAGCCCTGTACTACGGGCCGCAGGCAATGCCCGACGAATGGGTCGCATTCAGCGCATTCGCCGCCGTCGGGCTGTTCCTGCGGGCCGGCGGAACGGATCAGATCCCTGGCGTCAGCCACCGCAGCCGTAGCACGCTTGTCGGCCTGGCCGGCTGCCTCGCCATAGCGACGCTGATCCGGCCCGGCGATGCCCTGTACGTGGCCGGCGCTCTCGGCGTCGCGGTGCTCGTCGTGCGGCGGTGGCGCCAGCCTGCGCTGCTCGCTGCCGTGGTGCTGGGTTTCGCCGCCGGCGCTGCCGAGTGGGTCATCGAGGCGTACGTGCGCTACGGCGGGCTAGCAGCCCGGCTGCATGCGGCCGCGGCCGAGCAGGGCGGCTTCGGCTTGTACGCGGGCTGGTGGGCCGAACTCCGGGCGGTCAACGGCCCGACGCTGTGCCGGCCGTGCACCGTGGGGCTGCGTGACCCGGTCATCAGCTTGTGGTTGCTGGCGCTGCCAGTTCTCGTCGTAGCGGGCGTGCTGGCCGCGCGGCAGGCGGGACGGCTCCAGTCCTCCCTGCTCGCCGCCTGTTGCGCGCTTGCTGTAGCGTTCCAGTACCTGTTCTTCATCAACTACGCGGCGCCCCGGTTCTTGCTGCCCGCCTATCTGCTGGTCGCCATCCCGGTGGTGGACGCCCTGGCATTCCTCGTGACCGATGCCACCCGCGCGCGCGCCCGGCCCGGCGGAGTCGTGCTGGTCGGAGTCGTCCTCCTCATCCAGATGCTGGTACAGCAAGTCGTACTCGCCCATCAGGTGACGGAGAAGCAAAGCTTTTTCGGTGCCTTCCCGCAGGTCGCGGCCGACCTGCATCGACTCGGAGTCCGGCCACCGTGCCTGGTCAGGGGACCCCAGGAGATCCCTGTTGCCTTCTACACCGGCTGCGCGTCCACGCCCTCAGTTCCTGCCGCACTCCGGCGACACACCGGGGTCCGAATCGCTGTCGTCGTGCAATCGGGTCAGGCGGCGCCTAGCTACGCGCGCGACTGGCCCAGACATCACCTGTCAGGCATTCGCTCGCCGCTGTTGCCGGTCACCGTCTACGTGGCGCCTAGGGCCGGATAGCGTCCGGACCCCTGAACCCTAGGTCGGCAGCAAGGCCACCCGCATGGTGTGCAACCGCTCCGGATCGGCTGTCACGTGGATCGCTGTGATCTTCTTCTGCGCGCTGACCCCGAAGGTCAGCACGACCTCGAGGCGTCCCGCGGGAGCGTAGACAATGCCGACGTTCCCATCCAGAAGTGCGAGCTGCGAGTGCTCGGCGCGCACCGCGGAGGCGGCCGCGCCCCTGGCCACCCGCTCCAGTCCCTGCAGGACCATAGGCCTGCCAGACGGGGCGATGAAGGCGTCCCCGGTCAGCGTCACGTCGGCGTCGAGCAGCGCGACCAGCGCTGAGAAGTCGCCCTCGCGCGTCGCGGCGAGGAACGCCGAGGCGACCTCACGCTGCCGGGCAAGGTCCTCGGTGCGCTCCGGGCTAGGAGCGCCGTGGACGCGCCGACGCGCCCGGCTCGCGAGCTGCCTGGTTGCCTCCGTGGAGCGGCCGAGCACGCCAGCTACCTCGGTGAAGGGCATGGCGAACAGGTCATGGAGCACGAAGGCGAGCCGCTCGGCCGGGGTCAGCGTGTCGAGCACGACGAGCAGGGCCACCCCAACTGAGTCCGCGAGCACGGCTTCGTCCTCCGGGTCGCTCGTCCTGCTGGCCGACCCGACGGCACCATCCTCCGCGGCCGCTGCCTCGGCTGCCGCTGGCCACGAGTCACCGATCAACGTCTCCCGGCGGCGGGACCTGAGCATGTTTAGCGAGACGCGCGCGACGACGGTCGTCAGCCAGCCACCGAGATTCTCGACCGCGCTGGAGTCCGTGCCCGTCAGGCGCAGCCAGGTGTCCTGCACCGCGTCGTCGGCGTCGGTCGCCGAGCCCAGCAGGCGGTAGGCAACCGCGCGCAGGTGAGCGCGATGTTCCTCGAAGGCGGCCGCTAGCCACTCGTTGCTGGCCATGTTCCCGCTCCTTCGGTGTGGACGTCACCACACTGACACCCAGCGCCGGGCTGGCGTGACGCCCGGCAGGCCGGTACGCGAGCTAACAGTCCTTGGTATCCCGGTACGTGACGCCCTGCGCGCGTGAAAATCGGGAGTGGCTGCCCGCCGGCGCCGGTTCTGCTTGGTGCTGTGAGCCCGTCTGACAGTCTGGTCGCCGGGAGCCTCCTCCAGGGTCCTGCATTGTTGCCGTGAGCACGCGATTCCGCCTTGTTGTCCCTGCTGGCTCCTGCGGGCAGCCGCTGGAATCTGGCTGCTGCACTGGAGAGGACGGATGGGATGGAGGACATCGCTGAGGAGCCGGCCGGGCTGGTGGCGCGGGTAGCTGCGCTGGATATCGGCAAGGCGTCGCTGGTCGCGTGCGTGCGAGTGCCGCACGAGGATAAGCCGGAGCGGCGCCGGCCGGAGGTGCGCACGTATGCGGCAACCACCCGGTCGCTGCTGGAGCTGCAGGACTGGCTGGTGTGCCAGGGCGTGACCTTGTGCGTGATGGAGGCCACCTCGTCGTACTGGAAGCCGCCGTTTTACCTGCTCGAGGACGCTGTCGAGTGCTGGGTGGTCAATGCCCGCGACGTGAAGAACGTGCCCGGGCGGCCGAAGACCGACCGGCTGGATGCGGTGTGGCTGTGCAAGCTGGCCGAGCGGGGGATGCTGCGCCCGTCGTTCGTGCCGCCGCCGTGGCAGCGGGAGCTGCGGGACCTGTGCCGCTACCGGCGCACGCTGATCCAGGAGCGGACCCGGGAGAAGCAGCGGGCGGAGAAGCTGCTGGAAGACGCGCAGATCAAGCTGTCGAGCGTG
>JASHOE010000126.1 GCA_030041275.1 Streptosporangiaceae bacterium | reverse complement strand
CCGACTTCGGTGAGCGCGGCGGGACCGGCAGGAGGAGGAGCAGCGACTGTTCCGCGGCGGGCAGGTCGTCGCGGGCTGCCCTGGCGAGAAACTCCGCATCGGTGAAAAGGCGGAAGAGCACCTGCTCGGGAGTCACCTTCGGCCAGGCCTGATCCAGGACCTGGGTGACGGGGCGGGAGCGGGCTACGGCCGCGTGCGTACGGTCGTCGGTCACTTCGCCGCTGCGCTCCATCTGGACCAGCACCGCGTGGGCGAGACGCTTGGCGGCAGTCTCCCTGGCGGGACCGAACCGTGTGGTACCGCGCAGCCCGGCGATGATCTCGCTCACCTCATGACTGGCTACCCGGTAGCGAAACGAGCCCTTGACGTAAAGCAGGCCCTCGGTGGGCCTCATGACATGCATCCAGAGCGCCCGGCGCAGCACCGGTGCCATGCGCGCGTCGCCTTTCAGTGCGGCGAGGTGCGGAGCCTCGGTGCGGCTGGTCGGCTGTCGGCCGATCAGCTCGCCGATGGTGGTCTGGTCGACGCTGACCTCGCCGAGTGCGGGCAGCACGTTGTGGATGTAGGAGAGGAATGAGCGGTTCGGGCCGACGACCACGACGCCGTTCCGCCTGAGCCGGTCTCGCTCGGTGAAAAGCAGGTAGGCGACACGGTGCAGGCCGACAGCGGTCTTGCCGGTACCCGGCGCGCCCTGGACACATAGCGTGGTCTCTAGCGGCGCGCGGACGAGACGGTCCTGCTCCGGCTGGATCGTCGCGACAATGTCGCGCATCGGCCCCGACCGCGGGCGCTCGATTTCGGCGATGAGGAAGGCGTCCGAGGTGCCGGTGACCCCCGGCCCGGTAAACAGCTCGTCATCGTAGGCAGTCAGTTCCGCCGCGTCAGAGAACCCGAACCGCCGCCGCAGCCGGACACCGCGACGGTCCTCGCGGCTGGCGCGATAGAACGCGGCCGACACCGGAGCACGCCAATCGATCACCATCGGCCGGCCGGCAGCATCGTGTACGTGGCGGCGACCAATGTAGACGCGGTCCACGGCCGGCGGGCTGGTCGCAGCGGGGCCTGACTCGGGCACGGGGCCTGACTCGGGCACGGAGCCTGGCTCGTGCACGGACCCTGGGTCGAAGTCGAGCCGCCCGAAGAACAGCGGCACGTCAGGCAGGTCGATGAGAGCCAGCGCTCGCCGCTCGCGAGCCAGCTGCATGGCCTCGCGCTCAAGGAACATGTCGTTGTCCTCGGCGGGGGCGTTCGCCTGCGTCTCGATATTGATGACGTCCTCGTACATGTACCGCAACGCGGCGCGCGCATCTTCCAGATATTCACGCTCGACGCGTAGCTCGGCATCGTCGAGGTCAGTGCGTGCAGGTTCGGACGACATGCGGCGACTCGGCTTTCGCTGACGGGGGTCTTACGCATGGCCGGATGGGCAGGCAGGCAACTTTACGCCCAGGTGGTCGTAGCAGCTACCCGAATATTATTTCGATTACCGTGCCAGAGGACATTTAGGTCAAGATCCAGAATGCCGATGTCAACCGGTTCCTGACCTACCGGCAGGCACGATAGGTGCATTTCGGCGGCCAACCTCAGTGAGACGCAGACCAGATTCGTAACGGTGAGACAGGAGAATCAACACCTGTGCTGAGCGTCAGAAAGATGGCACGGGTCGCGTAGAAACCACGTCACCTTCATCAAGAACGGCTGAAGGAGTGCGGCACCGAGCTCAGCGCGCGATCGCGACCGCCTGCCGCACGGTAGCTGGGTCGTGAATGGCAGCGTGCGTCGCGGCAGCCGGATCGGCGCGATACACCACCCGGCTCGGGTCGCGAGCCAGACTCAATGAAGCAAAACGACAGCGAGAGGAAGCCATGCGAGCCTTGTGCTATGACCCGGATGCGCCTGCGGGCCTGCGGCTGGCCTCGACAGCCGGCCCGGCACCGGGCACGGGTGAGGCCCTGGTAGCGATCCGAGCGATCGCGCTCAACGTCGGTGAGATCACCGGCCTGGCGGAGCGAAAGCAGCCCGGTGAGGTCCTGGGCTGGGACGCGGCCGGCGTCGTGGTACAGCCTGCAGCTGACGGCTCTGGCCCAGCCGCCGGCGCCCGGGTTGTCACATTCGGCTGGACCGGCGGCTGGGCCGAGCTGCGCGCGGTCTCCACCGCCGATCTGGCTGTCGTGCCAGCCGAGGTAGACCTGGGCGCGGCCAGCACGCTGCCGGCCGCGGGAGTCACCGCGTTGCAGGGGCTGCGTGCCCTGGGCTCGGTGCTGGGTCGCCGGGTGCTGGTGACCGGGTCATCCGGCGGAGTCGGCCGGTTCGCCGTGCAGCTAGCTGCCCTGGCAGGAGCAGAAGTCGTGGCCTCGGTGGCCAGCCCAGGCCGCGCGGCCGGGCTGGCCGGGCTGGGCGCAACGGAGATCGTGGCGGGGCTAGAGAACCTGTCCACACCTGTCTACGGGATCATGGACCTTGTCGGCGGTCCGCAGCTGGCTGAGGCGTTCCTGCACCTGGAGAGCGGCGGTGTCGTGCAGATCATCGGCATGGCGTCCGGCGAACCCGTCCCGCTGGGCGAGCGCCAGCGCTGGGGGAGAAGCTGGCGGGCCGAGACGTTCATGGTCAGTACCCCGGTCGGCGCCGATCTCGGCTACCTCATCAAGCTCATGGCGGCTCGCAAACTCGACCCGCAGATCGGCTGGCGGGGCGAATGGGACCGAGCCCCGGAGGCGGCCAGGGCACTGCTGGCCCGCGAGTTCACCGGCCGAGCAGTCCTCGACGTGACTCCTACGCGGGGCGCATCCTGAACGATCGCGCCGTACCGACCCGGTATGCACCGCAGGATTCAGGGGTTGAGCGTCAAAACAGCGGACTTAACGAGGCCGCCTAGTCACTTAGCAGAGTCTCCGGACTCGCCGGGGCGGTCAGCCGGGCTCGCCCACAAGCTGTGTCACCTTTCTGGCGTCACCAGTGAAATCTTTTCGGCGCTCAACAGGTGTCCCGTCTCACTGAATCTGGTCCGCGGCACCTGGGAGAGACCAGATTCAGTGAGACACTTCAGCGCTGGCTGTCTCACTGAATCTGGTCTCTGAGCCCGTTTCGATCCACTTGTCTCATTGAATCTGGTCCGTGATCTTCGAATGTGTGGACCGCACAGGCGGGCTGCAGGGGATGGGACAGGGCCTCACTGGCACCTTGCGTTCGCCGAGCAGTTGGACCGACCCGAACTTTAGCGGCGCTCGTGGATAGCCCCACCGGCTGGACCGCATTGACACACAGCGGTCGACGGGTCTGCCGTAGGCCGCGGAGTCCGCGAGCCTATCCGTTAGCCTGTGCGTCGCGGGCGAGCAGGGGGATGAGGACCTGGGCGTCGGGGCTGCCCCAGCCGGTGACGGGGTCCCAGCCGGGTCCGGCCTGGTAGCCGGTGATGGTGACCCCGTTGAAGGTCACGGTGTTGTTGCCGGTGGTGATGTCGTGGAACGCCTTGTGGTAGAGCGGGCTGCGGGCGATCTGGTAGATGGCGGGGTTGACGAAGCCGAGCGGGTGGCCGGCGTCCTGGTCGGCCAGGGCGATCAGCCCGGCCCAGAACGGGCCGCTGGCGCTGGTGCCGCCCATCGACACGAGCTCGTAGGCGCCGCCGGACGCGGCGAACGCGAACGCCATGTCGGTGTGGGACCCTGCCTCCCCGGCGACGTCCGGCACGCCCCGCATGGCGCCGATGCCGGGCACGCCGTCCTGGTAGGCGGGCCGGGCGAACAGGTGGCTGAACCCGCCGGCCGACGCGGAGGACGACTGTCCGCCGGTTCCGCCGATTTTCAGTTGCGGATCGTTCCACGCGGTCTCGCTGATGTAAGCGCCGGTTGCCCGGTTCGCGGTCAGCGTGGTGCCGCCGACCGCGAGGACCAGCGGGTCGGAGGCGGGCAGGCTGACCTGCCTGACCGGCGCGGACGAGCGGCTCCGAGTCGCGATGGCGCCGCCGTCGCCCGAGCCGGCCACCACGGTGGCGTGCCGGGCGGCGGCGTACTCCAGCGCCGAGTTGATGATCGCCGGCCCGGCGCGGGTGAAGAGGTTCTCGCCGAACTCGCGGGTGAGCACGATGACGTCTCCGTCGCCGGCGGCGGTCCGCACGGCCCTGCTGTACATGGCCGCGAACTTGGCCGGCGTGGTCGCGTCGATCATGAGCTCGCGGATGGTGGCATCCGGGGCGACCGCGTGCACCATCTCGGTGTCCCCCACCTCCTCCCCGTCGGCCAGCCACGGCGAAGCGGAGTGGGCCAGGCTGTTGATGACCTGGATCCGGGCCGGGGGCAGCCCGAACCGGCTGTCGAAGTCAGCCAGGTCCTGGCGGATGTCGGTGACGGTCGGCGGCGATGCGGGTGTGGTAGCCGCGTACTCCAGCAGGACCACGGTCTGGCCGCGGCCGTCGATCCCGTGATCGAGCAGCGGCTGGATGCCGTAGGCCACCCGGAACTGGCGCGGCGCGTAACACCGCGATGCGGTCAGGCAGTCAGGCAGGCCAGCCGAGCTGGCTGGCGTACTGGGCCTGGAGCCGGCCGAGGACGGCGAGCTGCACCCGCCGGCCGCCAGCAGCATCCCCGCCGCGGCCAGGCCCGCGGCAGCCCGCAGCCGCGCGGGGCGGGAAAACCATGGGTCTCGCCGCGGCGGTGCGACGCGGACGCCTCCGTGCACCCAGGCGGCCATGCCAGCCACGCAGGCGGTTTGCGTCCGGTCGGTCCCTGCATCCTGGCTGGCGTACTCGTCTGCCTCCGCGCTGCCGGCCAGCGAGCTTTCCGGGAAGGCGGCGACCATGCCCCTTTCCGATTGCTGCCGGCACCAGCCGGGCAGCACCAGCGGCACCCGCCGCAGCACCCGCCGGTACCGGCGTTCCAGGTTGCCGCTCATCCCGCCGCGCGCCTTCCGGCCCGGCGCAGTCTCGCCCGCACCATCCGGTCCCGGCACGCAGGCTCCTCAGCCCGTCGGCAATCACTCCGGGGGCTGGGCGGCCGCCCCAGAGCCAGCGCCCGCCGCCCGTCTTCGGTCAGCCGGTAATAGCGGCGTAGCCGGCCGTCGCGGACTTCATCCCGGTCGGGCTCGATCAGCCCCGCGGCGGCGAGCCGGTCCAGCACCCCGTACAGACTGCCGATCTTCAGCCTCACCCGGCCCTGCGACAGCTCGGCAACTTCGCCCGCGAGGCCGTACCCGTGCCGCGGCCCGCCGGCCAGCACGGTGAGCACGAAGAAGGCCCGCTCGGTTACCAGCGTGTCAGCCACACCATGAATATAGTGGAGAACATAATATAAGTCTAAGCAACGTAAGTCTGGTCGCTGCAACGGGACAGGGGGACTGCCATTGCCCGACGCCCTGAAGCGTTCTACTTAACATAATGTGGATTATCGGCGCTCGACTGCTGCCGGCGGATATCCGGCCGACCAGCTGCTTGTCCCGTCTCACCGAAGATGTCGGATCTCACTCATCGTGTCGGCAGACATGTTGATTGTTCGTGTCGCCGACATGAAGTTGAGCAGCGTTCAGAGAACTCCCGCGGGATGCCGGCGGACAGCGGGCACATGCGCGTCCGTCACTCATGCCACGCCTTGGTCACGGCGAGGCGGTCTGCCCACTGGGCTTCGCCGGATCCTCGTGGCTCCTGCTGCCGGCAGTGGTCAAGCAGGGACCGGCACCGGTCGAGCATGAACGCCTGGCGCTCGGGCCACGGCGGTATCGTCCCGCCGTAGGCGTCGAAGAACATGCCGAGCAGGCCCACCTGGCCGGGATGGTGCATGCGGACGACCCACTCGCACCACGCCAGATCCTCGACCCGGTCTCCAGCGTGCGCCCATTCCCAGTCCAGGATCCCGGTGATCTCCAGGGTGGCCGGGTCGAGCAGGAGATTCTGGGGGCCGTAGTCCCCGTGTACGAGAACCTGCCCGCCGCGCGCGCGGCTGTGCAGTGAGGCTGTGATGTCGCGGGCATCGAGCTGGTGGATGAGCTGGAGCGTCGTGCCGCAGGCGCGCAGCACGCCGACGCCGTGTCCAGAGTCAAGCAGCTCCTGGCCATGTCTGCCGCTCATGAAAGTCATGGTCAGGCAACCACCGCCAGATCCCAGGACCGGCGGCACCGGAACCCGGCCCTGCAGCGCGTCGAGCACCGCGTGCTCATTCCGGAGGCGGGTGAGCGCACCGGCGCCCTGGTAGCACTTCACTACTGTCGCGCCGTCTCCGAGCGTGCGATTGGTGTAACTGTGCGGCAGAGGCTGCACGCCGTCAATCCTTATCGTCCTACCCTTGCGTTGCCGGCCGGGCCTAGTGCGGCGCCGCCGGTGCGCGCCTGATGTTCAGGGCTCATGATGCGACGCCGTCGCGGCGAAGATCCAGTCGTTGCGCGAGCGGTCGGAAGCCCGCTGATCTGTACGTTGCAACGCCTGCCGCATTGGCGGTTGCCGTGCAGACGATCGCACTCGACGAGCCCATCTGCTGCAGCGCGGCTGCCGCCGCGACCGTGACCGCGCGACCGTAACCGTGGTTGCGGTGGTCCTGGTGCACCCCCATCGGCTCAAGCAGCCCCGGTCGTCCGGGCCCGGCCGACCACACCGTCACAGCCGCAACCGCGACGTTCTGTTCGTCGTATGCGAGCAGACACCGAGCGTCGGCGTAGGCCGGTCCAGCGGCCATCGAGTGCCAGCGCTCGCCGGTGAACGTCGACCGCGGGAAGGCTGCGCGCTGCACAGCAGTGCGCTCGTGGACTTGCTCCGGCCCCACAACCTCGATCCGAACCCGGGGATCCTCCACCTGACTGGTCAGATCGCGCTGCAGCGGAGTCCACGGCTCGTCCAGCGCCCAGCCTTGTGCCAGCAGCAGGTCGCGGACGTGCGTGCCGGGCGGTGCCTCGAGATGCACCGTGCCCTCCGGCAGAACGCCGCGCTTCGGGTCGGATACGTCAGCAGCCAGCTGCCGCGACACGGTCGCGTCATGCTGAGCATCCGGCGCGATCGCCAGCCGCATCAGGTCGTGCCCGTCGAGCTCCCCGACGGCCACCAGCGTTCCGTCGCGGCGCCAGGTACGGATTGCCGCAGCGGTCGCCGCGATGCCGAACCGCCACAGCCAGCCCACGTCGCCCGGATGCAGTTGGATCGGTGCCGCGTCGTCCTGCCACTCCCCCAGGGCGGCAATGATTTCGCCCAGCCCCCCGGCATCAGGCTGCTCCAACTCGATTGCCATCAGCCGATCACACACCATCGGCCCCAGGATCACACCCGGTTTTCGAGGCGGCCCACTGCGGCCGCGGTCAGGTCCTTCGAGAGACGTAGGAAGCAGCCTCGGCAGTTCCCGTCGGCCGCTGCAGCAGTGTGATTCCGGCCCGCCCGCCAGCGGCCTCGCTGCCCCCGGCACGGCCACCGTCATCGACGATCGACGCGAGGAGGCGACTTTCACCGACGGGCCGTTCCTGGAGTCGAAGGAGTCTCTGGGCGGCTTCTGGATCATCGAGGCCGCCGACCTTGACGTGGCGCTCAAGCTCGCCGCCGACGGGTCGCGCGCCTGCAGCCGGAAGGTCGAGGTGCAGCCGTTCGCATGACCGCGGCCGAACGTGCGAGGCCCGATCACCCAGGCACGCCACTAGGAGCCGGCGCGCGTGCTGCTCGCGGTTGTTTATGCCTCCCGCCGGGCCTGCGCCAGCACGGCGTCCATCGTCGCCATGATCGAGATGGTCTCATCCAGCGGCATCAGCGGGCTTTCCGTGTCGTGAGCGGCCAGCCGCCGCGCGACCTCGTCGGCCTGGTAATGCAAGCCGCGGCCCTCGTGCCTGGACGCCACTCGTGTCGGATCCCCCTTCCTCGGGAAAAGCGTCACGGTCGCGGGGGCATAGAAGTCGCCGTCGACCTCGATCCTGGCGTCGGTACCAACGATCGCGGCCCGTGTCGGGCTCTTCGCCCGCAGGGTGCAGGTAAGCACCGCCTGGGCGCCGCTGTCGTAGCCGAACAGCATGGACGTCTGCGCGTCCACCCCGGTGAACGCCGGGTCGCTCATGGATACGACCTTGCTCGGCGAGCCAAGAACCATCGACGCGAACGACACCGGGTACACACCCAGGTCAAGCAGCGCGCCGCCGCCGAGCTCGGGTGCGAACAGCCGGAAGCCGGCATCCTCGGCGAACCACTGGCCGTGATCCGCAGTCACGGTCACGACGTCGCCGAGGATGCCCTGGGTGAGCCAGTCCCTGACGATAGCCATGTCCGGCAGGAACCGAGTCCACATCGCCTCCATGGCGAACAGCCCGAACTCCCGCGCCACGCCGACGACCTCACGCGCCTCGGCAGCCGTCATCGTGAACGGCTTCTCAACAAGAACGCGCTTGCCTGCACGCAAGGCGAGGATCGCGTTGTCGCGGTGCATGGGGTGCGGCGTCGCCACGTAGATGACGTCGACGTCCGGATCCGCCACCAGGGACTCGTAGCTCCCGTGCCGCCTCGCGATGCCGAACCTGTCGGCGAACCTCACCGCGGATGCCTGGCTGCGCGACCCGACGGCGACCGCAGCGCCGGAATTAGTCAGCCGCAGATCAGTGACGAATGTGCTCGCGATCCCGCCCGTTCCGAGAATCCCCCATCGTACCGGCCTGTCTGCCACGTCTTCGTCCCTCCGCCGGCCGGTATTCGGTGATCACTCTATGTGGGCCTCGTGACCGCGTTCCCGCCAATGGCCATGTCCCGGAAACGCAATCATGGCGCTTACAACCCGTCAGATCGTGCGGCTCACCAGGCGAACACGCTGCCAGGGGTGTGAAACAGCCAGGCGAGCCGGATCTTGGTGGCGTGGCCGCCGACGATTACCAGTTGTCTGGTGCCGCATTGAGTCCATACCTCGTGGCCGTTCGCACTGGCCCACAGCACACCGCAGAAGTACGGCCCGTTCGTGGCGCTCGACGAGCCGATCGGGATCTTCCGCAGCACCTGACCGGACGCGAAGGAGAGCTCCTCCAGGAGCACGCGGCCCCGGCTGACTCCATATGTCATACCGATGCTGCCGTCCTGGGTGAACCCCCCGGCCAATTCGCTGCCTACTCCGTAGGGCCTGGAATCGGCCAGCAGCGACGATCCGGGCTGGAATGGCGTGGTGGTGTCCACGAGCAGGTCCCGGCCTCGTTCTACGGTGTCGACCCACGCGACTAGGTTGTTCCCGCGGCCCACGAACTGCGAGTTTGCGCCGGCGTCGAAGGCGACCGGCCAGCTGCCGATGAGGGCGCCGGTATGCAGGTTGTAGACCACTAGGCTGCCGCTCGGCCCGCTCGGCCCGTTGCTGTTCGAGGCGGTGATGTTGAATGCGAGCCGGGTTGCCGACGCGTTAACGGCCATGTTCGTGACTTGCATTCCGGGAGGCACCGCCAGATCCCGCATTACCCGGTGCAGCGCGCCGGGCTTTCCGGACGCGCCGATCCTCATCTCTACGAAGCTGACCGTTCCGTCGCTGTCCGACTGCGCAAGCACGAACAGCCGGTCGCTGGGCGCGGCGGCGGCGGCGCTGAAGCTGACTCCGAGGCGGATCGGCAGCAGGACCTTGACGACCTTGCCGGTCGCCGCGTTCCTCAGTTCGGCGGGAGTCGAGGGTATATTCCCGACGTCGACGAAGTTCGCCGAGCTGTTGACGAACACGTACGGCTGGCCGGGCGGGGACGGGTGCGCCGAGCGCTGGGCTTGCAATGCGGGACCGCCAGGGTTCCCGCTACCGACAAGGCCGCCGCCCACCAGCAGGCCTGCCACCAGGCCGACGAGGGCAAGCGCGAACCCGGTGGCCGTAGCCGTCCGGATGGTCCTGCGCCTGTTCCGGCTGCGCAGTCTGGCGACGGCCGGCGCTGGTGTCGCCCGCAGCGGCTCCGCCCACTCTTCGAATCGGTCACGAAGCTCACAGTCCTGCATCACGCCACCCCCTGTGGTCGGCTCATTAGCTGCTGCTCAAGATGGCGCCGGGCGATCACCAGCCGGGTTTTCACGGTCCCCACGGGCAGGTCGCACTCGCGCGCGATCACGTGGACCGGCAAGTCGGCGACGTAGTGCAGCACAATGACCTGGCGCTCGGGCAAGGGCAGGCCGAGCAGGGCCTCCCCGAGCGGGGTGTACCTCAGGTCGTCGGCGGGCTCGGGGCCGACCGGGCGGCGCTGTCCCGCGAGCCGCGCCACGGCGGCAAGGCCGCGCCGCTGCCAGCGCAGCGAGTCGATGGCGATGCGCAGCGCCACCTTGCGCACCCAGGCCTCCGGGAGGTCGTAACCGCGCAGCCGCCACCATCGCGCCAGGGCGCGGGCGTAGGCCTCCTGCGCTACGTCCTCCGCCTCGTGTCTGCTCCCGATGATCGCGGCGACCAGTGCGACGGTGCGGCCGTAACTGGCCTGATAAAACTCCTCGAAGAACTGCTCTTCGTGGCGCAACGCGCGCTCCCGGTTCTCTGGCCGTGCTGGTCAGGTCACACCGTTACACGCCCGCAGCGCTCGGCGGGATTGCGAATTTGGTAACGATAAGGCAACAAACCGTCCAGGGGCGGCTGAGCTGCGGATGTCGGTGCTGGCCCCCGTCCAGGCCCTCTCATCGTGCCTGCCGCCCGGCCGGGCTTGACCCTGACACTGCGTCAGGCAGTACAGCTGGTAAGCGCATGCCCATGCAACGGACCAGCGGGCCCGGACGAACGACCGAAGGGACACCGGGATGGAGACTGACCAGCTGCCGCAGCTCGCGTTCTACACCGAGCCGGGAAGGATGACGACCGCCGGCCGCTACGCAGCGTTGCTCAAGGACCTGCCGCCGGGCTTCGCCAGCCTGGCCACCACCGCACAAGGCCTGCTGATACACGAGCACATGGCGCAGGGTTACGGGGTGACGCTGTCAGACAGCGACCGGGCAAGCGTGCACCTCCGCGCTGCTGAGCAGATTCTGGAACACATCGCGGCCAGGGACAGCAGGCCGCTGGACGTGCCCCGACCGCCGGAGGGGCGGCTGCCCGGCAACTGCCGGCAATTCACCGTCCTGGTCACCGCCATGCTCCGTTCCCAGGGCACACCAGCCAGGGCGCGCTGCGGGTTCGGCAACTACTTCGGCACCGGCGCCAACGAAGACCACTGGGTCTGCGAGTACTGGCACCGCGAGCAGCGTCGGTGGATCCTGGCCGACGCGCAGATCGACGACATCCAGCGGGGCTGGTTCCCGCTCGACTTCGACGTCACCGATGTACCGCGCGATCGTTTCCTGACAGCCGCCGACGCCTGGGCGCAGTACAGATCAGGAACAGCCGACCCGGCGAAGTTCGGGCTGAGCCTGCTCAACGAAGGGGGCGACTGGTGGATCGCGAGCAATCTCATGCGCGATGCCGCGGCGCTGCTCAACATCGAACTGCTGCCATGGGACACGTGGGGCGCGATGCCGAGACCGGGCGAGCCGATCGGCCAAGACCTCGCTGCACTGTTCGACCGGCTGGCGGCTCTCACCCAGGAGCCCGATGTATTCCACGCCGAGCTCAGCCAGCTGTGTCAGGACGGGCGGCTGCGCGTGCCGGCAAAAGTACGCAACCACCTGCGTAATTGTGAGGAGGCTGTCTGAGCTGGTGGAACTCAACGCCGGGCGTGATGGGGCTTCGCCCGCGGCGAGCGCACCGGACCGCTGCGGGAACATCCTGACCGACAAGCGCGTTGAACCATGGACGCGTCATATCGCGTTAGTTTCGGGTTGGCCCGGGGCCTTGGCGGCTCCATGCCTTGCGAGGTGAGGGTGATGGCCAGTTGGTACGAGGAGCGGAAGCCGGGCAGGTCGGCTAGGACCGTGATCGCGGTGACACTGCTCGCGCTGCTGCTGGTCGCGGTTGTGCCGGTAGCCCTGCTGAGCGCGGTGGTCATGATGCTGCTCGGACACGTCGTGGGCGGGCTCGCGTTGTTCGGAGGCTCGGTCCTCGCCGCCGTCCTGGCTGTTGCGCTCGCGGGACTGACCGGGATGCGGCGCCTCCGCAAGCTACTGTCCAGGGCCAGCTTCGACATCATGCAGCTGGACCACAGCCAGTACGCCGACGTCACGGAGCCGAAGGGCGACGACTACACCGACGTTGTCCAGCTGGACCACAGCGATTACACCGAGGTTCGCTGACCCGACCGCCGCTGGATCATTTGGCGCTGCGCCTGCGGAAGCCGAAGCCGTCAGAGCGGGTTCGGCTGGCGGTGAAGGTGTCGAACTTGACCGGAGTCGGGTACGGGCCCGAGCCGGACCAGGCCGAGGTGTGGTAGTACGTGAAGGTCATCGTGGTCTTGTCACCGGGGTAGCCACCAGGGTCAACGTCGAAGACGCCGATTCCCCACGGGAAGGTGGTGTTAGGGTCGGTGACGGCGGACCAAGGCGCGTCCTCGGTCTCGATCTCGGTACCGGAGACGTTGATGCCCTCCTCCGGTTCGTTGTCGGCGGCGTCCGTCAGGTAGACGTCGTCGTGGCCCTTGGTGCCGCCCGTGCCGATCACCAGGTGGACGAGGCCCAGGTCGGAGTCCACGTTGGTCAGCTCGTTGCTGACGACGTGCGGCCGCAGGATGGTGCCGGGGTCAGTGCCCTTCACCACGTAGCTGCGCTCGTAGTCATGGTCGTGGCCGGCCAGCACGAAATCGACGCCGTACTGGTAGAACAGCGGCATCCAGCTCTGGCGGATGCCCAAGTCGGAGCCCTCCGCGTCCGACGTGGACATAGCCGGCTGGTGCATCACGACAACGATCCAGTCGACCGACGTGTCGGTCGATGCCGCACGCAGCGTCTTCTCCAGCCACCTTTGCTGGGCGCCGCTGGAGTAACCGGTCAGGATCTGGCTGTCGCCGGTGCTCAGGTACGTGCCCGTGTCGACCTGGTAGCAGACGTCGTTGTTGTCCAGCATGACGAACAGCACTGAGCCGATCTGGAACTTGTACCAGTTGCCCTCGAAATCGGACGAGTGGTTGCTCGGCAACGTGAAGCGAGTCTGGTAGGACAAGTACCCCTGCGGGCCGTTGCCTGGCTCGTTCTCGTGGTTGCCCAGCGTCGGCATCCACGGCCGGTTCGCGGCCGACAGCTGCGTGTTGTCGAAGTACTCCGCCCAGACTTGCGGCTGGGACAGCTGGTTGGAGTTGGCGTAGGACAGGTCGCCGTTGACGAGATGCACGACCGGGTCGAATAGCTCGACCGACGCGGCTGTCGCTGTGGCATTGAGCGACGCCTTGGCGAAGGCAGTGTCACCGCACGCGATATCGCCGACGCTCGTGAAGCGGAACGGCACGCGGCCCTCGGGCGCGGTGCGGAACGCGCCGGAGACCTGGGTCTCGCCGTCACTGACGATTCTGTACACGTAGGGGCTGTCGGGCTGCAGGCCCTGGATCCTGGCGTGCTGGGTAATCGTCTGGATGCCGTTGTTGGAGTCCGTGTACGTGCGGGTCTCGGCCGTGACCTTGCGGCCGAAGCCTCCGGCCGCGGTGCCGACCATCACGGTCGGGTTGGACACCGAAGTCGGGGTCACCCAGGACACTGCGACTTCACGGGCCGGGTCCCCGCCGAAGGTCAGGTGAACCTGCTCGGCCGTGACTGTGTCAGCCTTGGCTGCCTGCTGCCACAGGACCGGGCTGCTGGCTACCAAAAGACCGCCGGCAGTGATGCCGATACCGCCGATGAACGACCGGCGGGAGACGCCGACACGCTCCGTGATCTCCGTCATCGTTGTCCTTCCAGGGGCACGCAGAAAACGCAGAGCAATGGTCCCGGTCCGGAAGGTCGGCAAGCCAAACGAGAGATTGACGCCCAGTAAACGGTTAACAGCCGTTAGACCCCGGTTGTAACACAGACGACACTTGGCGCTGATCGCCGCGCCGAGGCGAGCGGTCTTGCGAGCTAGGCTGCGGGACACGGTGCGCCCTTGGCCGGGTGGCATCGCCGCGCAGCGCTTCGGCGGGCGGGTGTCGATTCGGCGGTGGCCACTTCGTAGCGGGAGTAAGGACCGGCCAAGGACCGGCCCCGGTTGAGAACGGGAGTAATCGTCATGACCCAGTACCTGCTGGCGCTCTACCGCGACTACGACGTGCCCATTCCGCCGGAACGGAGCCGGCAGGTGTGGGCCGGCGTCAACGCGCTGGGCGACAGGCTGGCGGACGCCGGTGCGTTCGTGTTCAAGGGCGGCATGCAAGGTGGCGCGGAGTCGGCGACCGTGGTGCGCCAGGCCGGCGACGACTTCGTGATGACTGACGGGCCGTACACCGAGACCAAGGAATACCTCGGCGGGTTCTGGATCATCAACGCCGCCGACCTCGACGAGGCGCTGGAGTGGGCGAAACTCGCTGCGGTTGCGGAGCAGCGGCCGATCGAGGTCCGTCCGTTCTTCGGTGGGGACCTTGACGACGCCATCCGGGAAGACGCATCCGGACCGAAGTGACCGAATCCGTGCATCGGCCGTAGACTCTCGCGCCGTGACTGTCGAGGCCGTCTTCCGCCGCGAGTACGGTCGCTGCGTCGCTACGCTGATCCGCTTTCTGGGCGACATTGACGCCGCTGAGGAGGCGGTCCAGGACGCGTTCACCGTGGCGGTCGCCAGGTGGCCGTCGGATGGCCAGCCGCCCAATCCTGGTGCGTGGATCGTCACGACCGCCCGCAACCGGGCCATCGACAGGCTGCGCCGCGAGTCAGTCCGTGACGAACGGCACGCGCAAGCCCATCAGCTGTACGGTGCCGCCGCCCAGGCTGCGGCGGACGATGCGCTGGCGGCGGAGGAGGAGTCCGTGACCGATGACCGGCTGCGGCTGATATTCACCTGCTGTCACCCGGCGCTGAACCAGCCCGCCCGGGTCGCACTGACCCTGCGGCTGCTCGGCGGGCTCGAGACGCCGGAGATAGCGCGGGCATTCTTCGTTCCGGAAGCAACCATGGCCCAGCGGATCGTCCGGGCCAAGCGCAAGATCAGGAACACCCGCCTCCCCTACCGTGTGCCCGCGGAAGCCGAGCTTCCGGCTCGCCTCCAGCCCGTTCTCGCCGTCATCTACCTGATCTTCAACGAGGGCTACGCTGCGACGACCGGCTCCCTGATGAGGCTCGACCTGTGCGCTGAGGCAGTCCGGCTCGCCCGCGTGCTCGTCGACCTCATGCCGGACGAGCCAGAGGCGCAGGGGCTGCTGGCGCTGCTCCTGCTGCTGCACGCTCGCAGCGCCGTCCGGGTCGCCGCCGACGGCTCGCTGGCCCGCCTGGCCGAACAAGACCGGCGGCTCTGGGACCGGAACCTTATCGCCGAAGGCCAGGCCATCGTGCGCGCCTGCGTGCAGCGCAACCGCCCCGGCCAGTACCAGCTGCAGGCCGCCATCAATGCCGTTCACTCCGTCGCGTCGAGCATTGACAGCACCGACTGGCACGCCATCCTCACGCTCTACGACCAGCTCCACGCGCTCATGCCGACACCCGTCGTCGCGCTCAACCGAGCTGTCGCGCTCGCCGAAGTCCAGGGCCCCGCGGCGGGCCTCGCAGCGGTGGATGACCTGCGCTCTTCGGGCCTGGACAGCTACTACTTGCTCCACGCGTCGCGGGCCGACCTGCTACGCCGCCTCGGCCGCACCACCGAAGCTGAGGCTGCGTACGCTACCGCCCGCTCTCTCACCGCGAACCCGGTCGAACAGGCCTTCCTCGACGCCCAGCGCGCCAGGCTCAGCCGCCCAGATCCCGCACCAGAATGAGCCCGGCTCGATGACGGCCGCGCTCTTCAGCAGTCAAACACTGACCAGCAGATGTCGCTCCGCAACCGCTGGTCATCGAGAACCAGCTCGCGAATTTCCGGCGCGAGCTGGTCGCGCTGCCAGCGGCACTCGAGATGCGCCGCGCGCTCCCCCTCGCCTTCTGGCGCGGCAGCACGTGCGGCCTTGATCGCGTAGGCGGCCGCGCCGAGCTCGTGGGCGGCCACGTGCGCGACAGCCCCGGCCTGCCCGGCGGCGTAGGCGGCGTGCCGTGGCGCACCGCGCAGGTTTCTGGCCGCGGCCATTGCATGGCCGGCTGCCGTGCGAGCCTCAGTCATCCGGACCTCACCCCGCACCCAGGCGCGAGCAAGCTCGATCGCCTGGCGCGGCCGTCGGTCCTCAGGCTGAGCCGCCTCGAAGAGGGCAAGGACGTGCTCCGCGCACCAAGCCGCCCACAGCGCGAGGAGTCGGTGGTCCGAGTCGGTGAGGGTCCCACCGCGCCGGATCGTCACGAAACGAGGGTCTCGGACCTTCGGGAGGATCACTATCGGCACTCCTTCTTGCCTCCGCTCAACACCCGAGGGCGGCGCACGCGCGACCAGGGGAGCCCGGCTTGGTTGCTGCTCGCCGGGCTACTTGCGGCGATCGCGAACGCCGTCCGCCGGCGACTCGATCTCGAACCGGATGCAATCACCAGGGCATGCCCGGCTCGCCTCACGGACGCGATCGGCGTAGCTGTCGGCTATCTCGGCCTTGCCTGCTGGGCCAGGTGGCAGGACGCGGCCATCCTGCCGAACCCGGCTGAGGCCGTCCTCGCCGAGGGCGAATACCCGCTCTTCGAGCATTTCGCACAGGCCAGCTCCGGTGCACTGGTCGATCTCGATCCAGACCTTCACCCCTGCCTCGCCGGCTCGCGGACGCCCTGGTTACCGGGTACCAGGTCCTGCCAGCGCTGGCTGGCATCGATGATCTGCGATGCCGCACCAATCCGCGCGAAGTCGCAGCCCGCACCGAGACCAAGCGGCGTGCCACCGTCCGCCACCAGCCTGATCGAGTCGGCGAAGAGCCGGCGCATCCGGATGATCGCGAGATCGGCGGGAACGAGGTGTTCCTTAGCTCGGTCGTACAGCGTGCCTTCCGACATCTGGACGGCGGCGTCCTGGATCCGGTTCCCGCCGCGGAAGCCTGCGAAGCTCTTCCCTGCGGCCATTGCCTCGCGGTCCTGCGCGGGCAGCCGGACGCGCCGGTTTTCTGGCTCGGGCCCCCAGACCGCCGGGTCAATCCCTGGTACCGGCCGGGCAGTGCCTCGACCGCCAGCGCCGTCAGGCACCCTGAACACGCCAATCGACGAGCAGGTGTAGTCGTCGCGCGGCACGACGAGGACCGCACCGCTGGAGACGCCGCCGATGAATGCCGTGTAGGGCATGGCGAATGCGGTAACGCGGACGAACTTCTTCCCTGGGTCGCCGATCACGTCTCTGATGGCCGCGTAGTGGAAGCCGAAGGGTGTGTTCTCGAGCTCAATCGACGGCGCGTTGTCGTCGCTGGGCCAGACAGCGGCCGGGGCCCGTCCACTGCCGGGAGTGGGCATGTCAAGGTCCCACGGCTCGCCCCGGAAGTCGAAGGACCCGACCCTGCGCGGCCCCGCGCCCATAGTGGCGAGGGTGTCGAGGTGCAGGATCGCCACGTGCGAGGAGTCAATCGAGCCCTCCTGAACCTGCATCCAGTTGCAGTCCATGATCATCTCACTGACAACCAGCGAGCTGGGCGCCGCCTGCGTCCACGAAAAGGCCGGGAACGGCGGCTCGGTGCCGGGTGGGCCCAGGTAAACCCAGCCGAGCCCGCCGGCTTCGCGGACAGGGTAGGCTCCGTGCCTGACTCGCTCGCGGAAGGTCGACGTCGCCAGGTTAGGCGTCTCCAGGATGGTTCCATCCGCCGCGTACTTCCATCCGTGGTAGAGGCAGCGAATGCCACCTCCCTCGACGCGGCCAAGCACGAGCGAGGCGCCGCGGTGGCAGCACAGCTCGTCCAGGAAGCCGAGCCGCCCAGTGGAGTCCCGGAAGGCCACGAAGTTCTCACCGAGCACCGTGACGCGGATGGGCGGACAGTCCGGCTGCGGCAGGTCGCCAGCCTGGAACGCCGGAGTCCAGTACCTACGCAGCACCGTGCCCATCGGAGTGCCAGGGCCGACCCGGCACAGCGCCTCGTTCTCTTCGGTGGTCAGCATGCGCTACCTCCTCCTCGGGCGAATCCGCGTGGCCTGATGAGCCTTAAGCGACGACGGGTTCGTAGGTGGCCACCCCCGAGTCCGCGATGAGCGAGAGGCCAAGCAGCATCAGCGGACAGCCCCGAGAGACCTCGCCAGGTCTCGCGGCTGCCACGGCGTCGTAGACCGCCGGGCTTACCCGCATCGCGGTGAGCTGCGCGCCGCGTTCCCACGCTTCCCATATCCGGGTGCACGCGTTGTCGATGACGACAGACAGCCATATCACTACATCAGGCTTACGCACGCCGGCTGCGCTGTCCACATCGCCCGGACATCAAGCGAGCGGATCCAGGTGGCTGAGCAGGGACTCAAGGATCAGAGCCACGCCGTCGTCGGCATTCGACGGGCACACGTGGCTCGCCGCGGCGAGGACGTCGGGATGGGCGTTTGCCACGGCGAACGAGGTGCCCGCCCACGCGAGCATCGGCAGGTCGTTCGGCATGTCCCCGAACGCCCAGACTTCGCTGCCGGAAACACCTCTCGCCGCGCACCAGTCCACCAGAGTTGTCGCTTTCGTGACACCGCGCGGCCCGATCTCGGCCAGTCCGCCACCGCCTGAGTACGTGACCTGGGCACGGTCGCCGACGATGTCTGCGACGTGGCGAATGAACTCCGCCTCAGGCAGTTCGAGGGAGCGGGCGAGCAGTTTGCCAATCGGCTCGTCGATGGCCGCGATGGGTCCGTACGCGCCCGGGGGCGGGAGGTCTTCGGGGTGCAAGGCCGGATACTCGCGTTCCGGTCGTATGCCGTCCGTGAGCTCTGCGGCGAACCCGACCCCAGGCAGCGCTCGTCTCAGGTCTGCAGCGATGGCCCGCGCCGTGGCGGGCGGAATGCCGTGGGCTTCAACGACGGTATGCCGGGCGACGTCGTAGACGAAGGCTCCATTGACACAGAGCACGATTCCGTGTGCGCCAACCAAGTCGGCCAGGTGGTCGACCCAGCGCGGCGGTCTGGCTGTGACGAATACCAGTTCGATCCCGGCCTCCGCCAGCCCCGACAGTGCGCGCCGGGTTCGCTCAGAGACCGAGCCATCCGGTCGGAGCAAGGTCCCGTCGAGATCACTCGCGATCAGCCTCGGCTGACGAGCAGGGTCGGTCACGAGAACGGAGATATCACATTTCGCGGGGCCAGATCGTTATCCAGGAACGTTACGCAAAGATGCCGGGTGCGCCCTTCGACCACAGCGCTACTCGGCTGGTGGTAGGTTCCAGCCGTGTCTGCGCCGCAGCTCAGGGCACCCGGTCAGGCTGGGCCCCCGGCCCCCCCGCCGCGGGCAACTGGCGCGCGCATCCGCGCCCTGGTCG
The DNA here is from genome assembly GCA_030041275.1 of Streptosporangiaceae bacterium. Taxonomy (GTDB): domain Bacteria; phylum Actinomycetota; class Actinomycetes; order Streptosporangiales; family Streptosporangiaceae; genus JAJYUU01. Next base: position 2,365 of record JASHOE010000126.1, on the reverse strand, counting down.
CCGAGCTGTTCCCCGAGCCTGCCGAACCGGGTACCAGGCTCGGCGGCGGCAAGTACTCGGCGTTCATCGTTCTCCAGGTCCTCGTTGTCGCACTCGGGGCGCTGGTCATGCTCGTGCGGATCGGCGGGAGGCCGGCCTGGGAGAGTGTCTACGCCGAGGACCCGGGCCTTTACCTGCCTCAGGCACTCGCGCAGCCCTGGCACCTGCTGCAGTCCTACGGCGGCTACCTGCAGCTCGTCCCGCGGGTGATCGCTCAGATTGCCGCCCTGGCGCCGATCCGCTCAGCAGCTGCCATCTTCGCGGCCGGCGGCGCCCTCGTCGCCTCGGGGTGCGCGCTGTTCACCTATCACGCAAGCGCAGGGCAGGTCAGCTCCCGCTGGGCGCGTGCCCTTCTCGCTCTGTCGGTGGTGCTGCTGCCAGTCGCTCAGCTTGAGATCGCCGACAACGGCGTCAACGCGATCTGGTACCTGCTCGTCGCACTGTTCTGGGCCGCGCTGTGGCGGCCGCGGACCCGGTCTGGGGCGTCGGTCGCCGCAGTGGTCGCGTTCGCCGCCGCGGCGTCCACCTCGCTCGCGCTGATCTTCGCGCCGCTGTTGGTGGCCCGCGTCATCATCGTGCCCCGGCGCATCCGGGAACACGCCGCGACGATCGGCTGGGCGCTCGGCAGCCTGCTGCAGGTCGTCATCATCCTGTCGAGCCATCGATCCCGTCTTCGACCGCATGATCCGGTCAACGCCGTGCGGTACTACGCACACGATGTCCTGCTGCCGGCGATCGGCTGGCACCTGTCCTGGCACCTGCGCGACATCGCCGGCCCGACCGGCGCCTCCGTGATCGCGGGGGGCATCCTCGCCGCAGTCCTGATCGCTGTGCTGGTCACCCAGCCCAGGCGGACCCAGGTGTTCGTGGTTACCGCCGTGCTGATCAGCCTGGTGGTCGCGGGGCTGTGCGCGGTGCTCGCCTGGGGTGGCCCGGGCCTGCTCACCAATGTGGCGGTGGAGCACGGCGCCCGGTATTCCACCGTGCCCATCCTGGCGCTCGACGCGGCGGTGATCGTGGCGGTGGATAACTACGCGCGCCGGTGGTGGCCACGCCCGAAGGCCGTGATCGCGGTCGCGGCGCTGGTGGCGGTGCTGGGCGCCGGCTGGGTCACGGACTTCCGTTACCCGGTCCGCCGCTTCGCCGGACCTGCTTCCGACTGGGTGCTGACAGCTGACGCGTGGCTTCGCTACTGCCAGCACGACCCGGCCGGGAGGATCACCGTCACGTTCCCGAACTGGTGGGGAAAGGGCACGCTGGCCAACTCGTTCAGCTGCGCCAGCGTGCATCGCTGACGTCAGGACTGACAGCTACCCGCCGGGACTGTAGCTCGGCGGGGCGACCACGGCGGGGTCGGTGCGCACGTCGATAACCGCCGGCAGGCCGGAAGCCCGCGCCTTTTCCAGCGCACCAGCGAGGTCCGCCGGGTCATCGACCCGCTCGGCGTGGCAGCCGAAGCCGCGAGCCACGTCAGTGAAGCTAGCGTCGGTGAAGGTCCAGTTCTTCTCCTGGTCGGCGTTATCCTCGTCCCAGAGCCTGGCCTCCTGGTTCATCGACCGGTTGTTGTTGACAACGACGATCACGTTGACGCCGTACCGGCGCGCCGTCTCAAGCTCGGCGATGTGGTAGTAGAAGCCCGCGTCGCCCGTGAGGCAGATAACCTCCCGGTCCGGCAGTGCGCACTTGGCGCCGATCGACGCTGGCAGGCTCCAGCCAAGCGACCCGGCCGCGCGGATCATGCTCTGCCCGGCTCGCAGCTGGATGTGCCGCGCGCCCCACGCCCCCACGTGCCCGGTGTCGCCCACCAGGATGCCGTCGTCTGCCATCTCGGCGGCTACCTGTGCGAACAGGCGTTCCGGCCGGATCTGCACGGCCGCCGAGGATTCGGCGTCGGCGATCTCGCCCCGCCACTCGGCGCGGATCCGCGCAACTCGATCGAGCCACGCCCGCGGAGCCGTGCCCGAAATGCCAGCGGTTAGCTGCCCGACGGCCGCCCGGACGTCGGCAACCAGGGGCACCTCGACCGCGTAGTTCCGGCCGATCTCCTCTCCCCTGACGTCAACCTGGATAATCTCGGCGGCGGCCGGGATGAGGGTCCAGTTCCCGGTAGTCATGCTGCCCAGGGACGAGCCGAGCACGAGCACCACATCCGCCTCGGCCAGAACCCTGTTCGCACCGTCGGCGCCGTAGTGGCCCACCACGCCGTGGTACAGCGGATGCTGATAGGCAATCGTCGCCATGCCGTTCAGGCTGGTGACCACCGGCAGCCGGGCGGCCTCGGCGAGCTCCCGCACAGCCGCCGCCGCGTCTGACCGCGCCACTCCGT